>CAZMSZ010000379.1:0-7202 GCA_964569055.1 uncultured Planctomycetota bacterium
GCGCCGCGGCGCGCCGTCCCGGCGGGGGTCGGCGCGACGTGAGCGTCCGCGTCGGCCTCGCCAAGCGACACCCGTCGCAGCAGCGCCCACCGCGCGCGGCAGCGGGCAGCCGTCTGAGTCGCGCAGCGGCTCGGACGGCTGCGAAGCCGGCCGCATCATCCGCCGCTGTTAACCTGGATCTTTCACGAGGGACCGCCCTCGACTCGTGCAAACGAGCGATCTCAGCGCAGAGATCGCCGAGAACACAGCGCGGCCAAGGCCGCAAACAAAAGGGCGGAGCGCGTGGCCCAAGCCGCTGTCGCTGTTGCGAAGACCACGCCGCCCGTTGCCTGAACAAGAAGGAACGCAGAGGCGCGGAGACGCAGAGGCGCAGAGAGCCCCCTCGACTGCGGAGGCTCGGCTGCACTCGTGCTCGCCGTCGCCAGCGCCGGCGCGATCTCCTCCTCTAAGCTTGGCCGGAGCGGACGCTCCGCTTTCTACTCCAAGGGGCTTCGCCCGCGCGGCACTAGAAGGGCCAGACCAGGAGGATCATCGGGATGGACACGGCGAGCACGATGAGCTCGAGCGGCAGCCCGAGGCGCCAGTAGTCGCCGAACCTGTAGCCGCCCGGGCCCATGATGATCGTGTTGTTCTGGTGCCCGATCGGCGTCAGGAACGCGCACGATGAGGCCAGCGCGACTCCGATGAGGAAGGGGTCGGGGCTCACCCCCAGCCGCGCTGCGATGTCGAGCCCGATGGGCGCGGCGATCAGCGCGGTCGCCACGTTGTTCAAGACGTCCGACAACGTCATGGTGACCACCACCAAGATGGTGAGCACGACCGCGGGCGACCACCCGCTGGTCGTCTCCACGATCCCGTCTGCGATGAGCGCGGCGGCCCCGGTGGACTCGAGCGCGCCGCTGACCGGGATGAGCGCGCCGACGAGCACGATGACGGGCCAGTCGACGGACTCGTACAGCGCCGCCACGGGAAGGATGCGCAGCCCGAGGTATGCGAGCACGACCCCGATCAGCGCCACGGGCAAGTCGAGCCAACCCATACTGGCCGCGCCGATGGCGGCGACGAACAACACGATCGCCGCCCACGCCTTCTGCCCCTGCGGTACGGAGAGGCCGCGCTCGGCGAGGGGGAGCCCGCCGAGCGCGCGCGTCGCGTGGATGAGCCGCTCCTCCGGGCCGAGCAGCAAGAGGATGTCGCCAGCGTCGACCTTCACCCGTCGGACCGGCTCGCTGATCCGTTCGCCACGTCGCGAGATGCCGAGCAGCACCACACCATGCCGTCGCAACAGCTCGACCTCGCGCGCCGTCCGTCCTTCGATCGGGGCGAAGCGCGGCACGACGACCTCCGCGAGGCCGACTGGCCCCGCGAGGAGGCCACGGCGCTCCTGCGACGTGCTCACGACGAGGCCCGCAGCCCCGAAGAACTGCTGCACATCGTCGGGCGAGCCCTCCAGGAGGACGCTGTCACCCTCGCGCAGCTGCTCGTCGAGCGCGTCGGCCGCGAGGCGCCGATCGCCGCGCATGACGCCGATCAGCGTGACCGCCGCCGCCTCGGCGCGATCGTCGATGTCACGGACGCGAGCCCCGATCGAAGCGGAGCCCGGCACCACGACGCCCTCGATGACGTACCGCGACAAGTCCTCGAGCTCCGCGATCACGTCGTGCTCGCCTCGCTCCTGGGGAAGCAGGCGCCAGCCGACGAGCATGACGAACGCGCCTCCCGCCAGCGCGACGACCCCGCCGACCGGGGCGAAGTCGAGCATCCGATAGGGCTCGCCGAGCGCGTCGCCTCGGAAGGTGGCGACCACGACGTTCGGGGGCGTCCCGATGAGCGTCACCATGCCGCCGAGGATCGTCGCGAACGAGAGCGGCATGAGGGTGAGCGCGGCGCTGCGCTTCGCCCTCGCCGCAGCTTGCAGGTCGATCGGCATGAGCAGGGCGAGCGCCGCCACGTTGTTCATGACGGACGACAAGAGAGCGCCGGCCCCGCCGATCAAGCCGATGTGCGCCCAGACCGGCCGCGGCGTGCTCGCGAGGTGCCGCGCGGCGAGCTCGATCGCCCCCGATCTCGCCAGCCCGGCGCCCACCACCAGGACGAGCGCGATGATGAGCGTCGCGGGATGTCCAAAGCCCGAGAACGCCGCGCTCGCGGGCACGACACCGCCGATGATCGCCGCGAACAGCGCGCCCGCCGCGACGACGTCGTGACGCACTCGGCTCCAGATGAGGGACGCCAGCGTCAAGGCGATCAGCGCGAAGAGGTAGCCTTGCTCGAACGTCATCGAGGTTCTCCCGTGGCCCTCCCGCGGGCGGCGCCGGAGAGCCGAGAAGCCCGCCAGCGCGGCGCGCCTCCAGAGGGCCGCCGCTGCAAGCGACACGCCGGGAGCGCGCGCGACAGGAGTGGCTCCAGCGAGCGCGTCGAGCGCCCACGACCCGGCAGGCGCGGCGGGGCGCCTGCCTGCACCACGACGGACCTGTGCCCGACGGAGTGGGCGCGCGGGCGACGAGAGAGCACGTCAGCTTCAGCGGGAGGGGACCCGCCGCTCCGCGGCGCAACCCAGGCTGTCTCGGAGGCGCAACCAGGGCTGTCTCAGACCTCAGGGCCGCGATCGGGCCCGCGGAGCACCTCGCTGCTAGAAGCTCTTCGACCAGATCAGCAAGAGCGAGTGCGCGTCCTCGTCGCCGCGCACCTCGCCGCCGCCCCAGGTGTAGGCGATGTGGAGCTGCGAGCTCCACAGGAAGCCCGAGGTGAGGGCGACGCTGTAGGAGTCGGTCAGCTCCGACTCGAAGTCGATGGCGCCGGTCCGCTCGTCGAGCGACGGCGCCTCGACGTACATCAGGCTGGCGCGCAGGTGGAGGAACAGGAAGAAGAACAGCTCGTAGCGGTAGGTGATCGTGGCGATCGCGTAGCGGCGGGCCGCGAGCTGGCCGAACAGGGCCCCGGGGAACACCACCCGCCACAGGTCGCCGCTCTCGGTCGGGATCGGGCCGCCGCCGAGCCGGAACGCGCTGAAGCGGTCGAGGTCGCCGGTGGGCGACCAGCCGCCGTGGGCGTGCAGCAGGAGGCGGTGCCGCTCGGTGAGGAGCGGGACCGGGCCCGCGAGCACGAGGTGGCCCGCCAGCTTGAGGTAGTCGCGCGTGTCGCTGTGCGGGGTGGGCTCGGGCGCCAGGCCCGAGAGGGCGCCCTCGCTCGTCCAGCGGTCGCGCCGGGTGAGCTCGACGTCGCCGCCGACGGCCAGCCCGTAGTGGGGGAGCTCGAGCAAGTTCCGCTCGAGCATGTCGAGGCGCGCCCGCAGCCGCAGCCCGTGGAAGAACGTGTCGCCCGGCACGTCGAGCAGCGGGTCGGTGTCGTCGGTCCGCTCCGCGTAGAGGTAGCCCGCCTGGTAGAAGGCCTCCAGGATCACCTCGTTGTCGATGTGCGCCGGCCACACCCGCCGGCGCCAGCCCAGGCCCAGCCAGCCCGCGCCGTAGCCCCACTCCAGCGAGGTGGCCTCGACCTGCTCGTCGGCGAGGTACTCCTCCTGTCCGAACAGGAGGCGCCGGTAGTCGGTCTCGAGGTGGAACGTCGGGTAGACCGGGCCCACCCGCTCGGCGTAGTCGAGCTCGTTGACCAGCGCCGCGAAGCTGAACCGCACGAACCGGTCGGTCTGGCCCGACCCCGGGTCGATCCAGATCTGGCGGCCGAAGAACGCGCCGATCGGGATCGCGGCGGTGTCGCCCAGCTTGGGGTGCCACGCCGCGCCGCCCAAGGTGACCGCCAGGATGTCGCCGCGGTCGCGGCCGAGCACCGTGACCGGCGCGCCGAACAGCACGGTGCGGAAGCCCTCGCCCGCGCGCGGCGTGCGGTAGACGCCCCCCAGGCGCAGGTCGTCTTGCAGCGGCGCGTCGGGCCGGGCGCGCTGGATCCGCGGCGCGCCGCCGGTGCCCGGCGGGGCGTTGCCGGACTGGATCGGGTCGGGGCCCGCGTCCCGCCGGCGGAGCAGGCGCTCGGGGTCGAGGGGGCCCGCCTCCTGCCCGCCCGCGGGCGCGGTCAGCGCGAGGAGCAGGGCGAGCGACGCCGCGAGCCGCCGCGCGCGGGCGTGGGTCGTCGTCCGGCGAGGGGGAGGCGCGCTCACACTGCAGTCTAGGGCGGGGTGCGTCGCGCGAGGAGGTCGTGAAGCGGGCGTGAAAAGGGCGCACGCGCGTAACCCGCGCCCCGCGAGCGCCGACCGCGCGGGCCCGTCCTTGCAGAGCCGCGAGCGGGAGGTCCCGTCCATGCGACTCATGGCCCCGCTGCTCGCGCTGCTCCTCGCCGCCGCCGCGCCCGCCGCCGCGCAGAACCGCTACGCCGAGCGGACCGCCGCGTTCGCCCGCGAGAACGCCCGCCTCGACCCCGAGCAGCGCTACGTCGTGCTGCTCGGGTCCTCCACCATGGAGGGCTGGCGCTTCGCCGATCGCGTGCGGCGCTTCCTCCCCACCGTGGGGCCGCGCACGCTCAACCGCGGCATCTCCGGCGACGGGATCGGGATCCCGGCGCACCGCGGGATCCTCGGCCGGCTGAAGGAGTCGGTGTTCGACTGCCAGCCCAGCCACGTGATCCTGCAGAACGGGACCAACAGCCTGGGCTACGGCGTGGAGCGCACGGCGCGGGTCTACGAGCAGGTGGTGGTCGCGATCAAGGAGCGCTGCCCCGACGCGGTGGTCGCGCTGGTGACCTGCCAGCCGACGCGCGGGAGCTACGCCTCGCTGCGCGCCAAGACGGTGCAGCTCAACGAGCGGATCCGCGAGATCGCGCGCCGCCACGACTGCGCGCTGATCGACCTCCACCCGCTGCTCGCCCAGGACGACGGGCTGACCCTGCGGCGCGAGCTGACCCGCGACGGGCTCCACTTCAAGGACGAGGGCTACCGCCTGCTGGGGGAGCGGATCGAGCGGCTGGTCGCCGAGGAGCCCGCGCCGCGGGCGGCCGAGCCCGCGGCGAGCGAGGGGCTCCCGCTCGACGTCCTGCCGGGCGTCGGCGCGAGCGGCGCCGAGGGCGCCGCGCAGGGCGAGGGCGAACCCGCGGCGAGCGCCGGGAGTACCGACTCCGTCGCGCCGACCGCTCCCGAGGAGTGCCCCCAGGAGGCGACGACCCGGGCGCGGCTGCTGGAGGGGCTCCTGCGCCGGCTGCGCGACTTGTTCTGAGCGCGCGCTGAGTTTGGGCTGGGGCGACCTGGCGGCGTCCTCGGGGATGGGCTCGTCGGAACCACAGCGGGGGACCACAATGGCCGGCGCGCCCGTCTCAGCCCCGGGCGCGCTCGGAGGGACCCCATGGACGACACGATACGACGACTCGCGAAGGTCCTCGGCGCCACGAGCATCGAGGCCAACGGCTCCGACGCCCGCTTCATGGTCGAGGACGCGCAGGGCGCCACGCTGCGCGCCAACGTCGAGCACACCAGCCAGCGCTTCATGGCCGTGCTCGTCGACCCCGCGGGGGTGACCCGCTGCTCGATCGACCTCGCCCCGATCACCGAGGCGTTCGAGGAGCCGCGCTACCCCGGGCGCGTCACGCTGCGGGTCGGGCACCAGCTCGTGCACATCGACTCGCAGCCCTCGCTCGGGCTCCAGATCGAGTCGATCGACCCCGCGCACCGCCTGGAGAGCCAGCGGCTGCGCGCCATGGTCGTCGAGTAGCCGAGTCCGCCACGCGCCAAGGGCAATGGCGGAATTCAGCGCTTGGTGAACAGCGCGAAAGGGCGCTGTCAGGTCCTTTCGCAGCCGCCACTTAACGCGGCGCGCCGCGTGGCAAGGCGCTTGCCGAGGCTGGGGCACCGGAGGAGCCGCTCATGCGCCCCCAGCCCCACACCCTGGCCCTGACCGTCACCCTCACCTTGGCCCTCGCCGGCTGCGCGGAGCAGGGCGACCGCTCGAGCGCCGCGACCGCGGCGGCCGTCGGCTCGCGGTCGCAGCCGCCGCCCGCGAGCGCCTCCCCCGCGCCGGCGCCCGCCCCGCCGGCGCCCGTCTCGCGCTGGTGGGCCGGCGACTTCCACGTGCACAGCGCCCACTCGGGCGACGGGGTCGACACCGTGGCGCAGACCGCCGCGCTCGGCCGCCTGGTCGGGCTCGACTTCGCCGTGCTGACCGACCACAGCACGCTCACGCAGCGCGGCGACCCCGACTTCGACGCCAACCCCGACCTCGCGCTGCTCGCCGGCTACGAGTGGACCGACATCCTGCACATGGGCCTGATCGGGGCGCAGAGCGTGCAGCCCAAGCTCTCCGGTTCGCCCGCCGACTGGCCGGCCCAGGCGCAGGCGGTGATCGATCAGGTCCACGCCGAGGGCGGCGCGGCGATCCTGAATCACCCCACCTGGAACCACTTCCCCTCGCTGCTCGACCTCGAGCGCTACGACGCGATCGAGGTGTGGAACAACCTGTGGACGCTGTCGGACACCGGCCTTCACCCGAGCACCAGCCAGGACCTGCAGGACCGCCTGCAGGGCGAGGGGCTGGCGGCGGCGGGCGTGCGCGCCTGCCCCGAGATCTACTCCGCGCTCGCCTCGCCTGGCGGCGGGAACGACCGGGCGGTCGCCTACTGGGAGGCCGCCCTCTCGCGCGGCAAGCGCGTGGCCGCGGTCGGCGGGAGCGACCGCCACAAGCTGCTGCCGCCGGGCTACCCCACCACGTGGGTCCTCGCGCCGAGCCGCAGCGAGGCGGACATCGTGGCCGCGGTCCGGGCGGGGCGCACGATCGTGACCCAAGGCCCCGAGGGCCCGCGCGTGACCTTCGAGGCCGACGCCGGGCAGGACGGCGTGTTCGAGGCCACGATCGGAGACGAGCTGCCGACGGCGACGCTCACCACGTTCCGCGTCCGGGTGGAGGGCGCGGCCGACGGGCTGCTCCGAGTCGTGCGCCAGGGCCGCGTCCTGGTCGAGGAGCGGATCTCGAGCGACGACCACGAGAAGCGCTTCAGCTCCATGACCTACGGCCCCGACGACTGGTTCCGGGTCGACGTCTACCGCCGCGTCGACTGGAGCCTGCCCGCCGCCACCCAGGCCACGCAGGTCGCTGCCGGCGGCGGCAACGTGCACGCGCTGCTCACGCTGTGGGGCGTGACCGCGACCGTGGGGACCAACTTCCCCGCGATCACGCTCGACCCCAAGCTGCGCCGGATCGCGAACATTACCCTGCTCGAGCCGCAGTGGTCGCGCGCCGCGATCACCAGCCCGATCTACGTTGGGA
>CAZMSZ010000380.1:0-7183 GCA_964569055.1 uncultured Planctomycetota bacterium
TCCTTTCATCCCACGAGATCAGCCAGGCTTCGCCTGGCGCACCAGAGGCGCAGAGGCGCAGAGATCAGCCCGCAGGTCCGCGCGCCCTTCGGCTTGGCGCTGGCTCTTCGAGTCCGATTGGGACTCCGAGTACGAGTCCTCCCGCTCGCGCCGGCGCGAGGAGCCTCTCGGCCTCTCAGCGCTTGACCGCCGACCCGCCGGCCTCTCTCATGGCGACGTGGAACGCGAGTACGAGCTCTTGGGGCGGCGGCTGCAGCTTCACCTCGGGGACATCACCCGGCTCGAGGTGGACGCGATCGTCAGCAGCGAGAACAGCGACCTGATCATGGATCGGCCCGACGGGCCGAGCGTGTCGGCGGCGATCCACCGGGCCGAGGGGCCCGAGATCGCGGCGGCGCTCGCGCGGCTGGGGCCGATCGAGCCTGGGCGGGCCGTGATCACGCCCGCCCGCGCGCTCCCCTGTCGCTGGATCGTGCACGCGGCGACGGTGGTCAAGACCGAGGCCGGCCACTTCGCGACGCTGGAGATGGTGCGGGGGGCGGTCCGCTCGGCGCTCGCGCTGGCGAGCGGGCTGGGGCTGACCTCGCTGGCGTTCCCCGCCTTCGGCGTGCGCGCGGCGGCGCTCTCGGTGCGGCAGACCAGTCAGGCCATGGTCGAGGAGATCGTGGCCGGGCTGCAGGGGCAGACCACGCTCCGGCGCGTGGTGATCGCGCTGATCGATCCCGAGTCGTTCCTGTCCTTCTTCGAGGAGGCGCTCAAGGGCGCGACCCGCGCCACCGCGCCGTTGGCGCTGCGTCTGGAGCGTGGGCTCGACGCCCTGCGCGCCAGCTTCCCCGACGATCAGCCCGTCGCGCACGTCAGCAGCGCGCCGTTTCCGGCGGCGCGCGAGCGGGCGCTGCGCGAGCGGCTCGAGCGGTTGCGCGACGGGACGGCGAGAGGGCACCTCGACCCGCAGCGCGAGCTGGCCGCGCTCGGCGCGGAGCTGTGGGCGCAGCTCCCGGCGGCGGCGCGCGAGCGGCTCGAGGCCGAGCGCGGGCGCGCCCTCGTGCTCCGGATCGACGCCTCGCTGGCGGCCTTCCCCTTCGAGCTCGCCTCGGACGGCGCGCGACTCCTGGTCGAGCGCGCCCCCATCGCGCGGCAGCTGGTGCTCGACGCGGCGCCGGCGCGACCCGCGCCGGCGGCGTCGGGCGCGGGCCCGCTCGAGGCGCTCGTGCTGGCCGGCGACCCGGGCGACCTCCCCGCGGCGGGGCGCGAGGCGGCGCACCTCGTCGACCTCCTCTGGCGGCGCGCGCAGCGCCGCGCGCGACCGACCCTGCTGGCGGGCGCCCGGGCGACGCGCGCCGCCGCGCTCGCCGCGCTGCGCGCGAGCGACCTCGTCCACTGGTGCGGGCACACCCGTGCGCTCGGGCCGGCGGCGCAGCCCGGGTGGCAGCTCGCCGACGAGCCGCTCGGCGCCGCCGAGCTGGCGACCACCCCGCTGCGCGCGCGGCTGGTCGTGGCCAACTCTTGCGGGCGCGACCCCGAGGGCGCGCTCGCCCGCGCCTTCCTCCTCGCCGGCGCGCGCAACCTCGTGTGCACCCTGTGGGAGGTCGACGACCGCGCCGCGCACGCCTTCGCCGGGCCGCTCTACGAGGCCCTGCTCCAAGGCCGCACCCTCGGAGCGGCGCTGAGCGAGGCGCGCGCCGCCGCCCTCGCGGCCGACCGCTTCCACGGCACGGCGTGGGTGCACTACGGTGACCCGCGCGAGCGGCTGTTCGAGCCGGGCTGACGCCGCGGTGCGCGCCCGGTTCACTCGCGACACCGCTCGATTAGACTGCCGGGCCCGCGGAGGCTCGCGTGCGCGCTCGTCTGCTCCTCGCCCTGCTCTCGTCGCTCGGCGCGCTCGCCGCGCTGCCTGCCCCGGTCGCCCAGGGCGCGCCCGCCGGCGAGGCGATCGCGCCGATCGCCTCGCACGTGGTGGTGACCGGGCGGCGCTCGCTGTTCGGGCTGCCGCGCAAGGGGGTGGTCGTCGACCCGGCGGGGTGGGAGCGGGTGACCGCCGGCCTGCCGGATCCGCCCGCCGCGCCCGACTTCGACGCGGGCGAGGTCGCGGTGCTGGTGGTCGCCGACACCACCGGCGCCTCCGACAGCGAGGTCGCGCGCCTCGAGCGCCTCGAGGGCGGCGGTGTGCGCGCCGTGCTGGTGCGCCAGGAGGCGGACCCGCGCGCCGACGACCTGCCCGAGGTGAAGGCGTTCCTGTTCACGCTGCCCGACTTCCCGGGCGGCGTGGAGCTGGTCCACCGCACCGTGCTCCCCGAGGGCATGGGGACGGTGCAGCGCCGGGAGCGCGCCCTGCCGAGCGACCGCGAGCCCCGCGGGCTGCCCCGGCTCGGGCCGGACCTGCGGCTCGCGCTCGGGCGGGTCGACGGCGGCGACGTGCCCGAGGGGATCAAGCTCCGGGTCGAGGTCTACTACGCCCGCACCGACCTGCCCGGCCGGGTGGTCGAGGTCCCGTTCCCGCGCGAGGGGCTGCTGTTCCCCCAGCTCCGCGACGGCGCGCGCTATATCTACGCGGCCTATGGCGCCGGGCTGCGGACCCGCAACCCGCTGGTGATCGAGGAGCTGCCGCCGGTCGGCCTGGGGGGCGGCGCCCCGCCGATCGAGCACCGCTTCTTGCTCGAGCCCGTGCCGGGCTCGGCCGGGGACGCGGGCCGGTGAGCCGGCGCGCCGGCGGAGGGGCCCAGCAGCGCGGACGGGCGCGGGCGGGCGCGGCCGAGGTCCGCCTCAAGGCGGCGCCCACCTCGCCCCACCCCTGGGTGTGGCGCACGCGGCTCGAGGCCGGCTCGGTCCCGCGCGGGCACGAGGCGGGCGCCGTGGTGCGTGTGCTCGGCCCCGACGGGAAGGCGCTCGGCCGCGGGATGCTGCACCCCCACGTCACGATCGCGCTGCGGTTGCTCACGCGCGACGCCGACGAACAGATCGACGCCGCCTTCTTCGAGCGCCGCCTCCGGCGCGCGCTCGCGCTGCGGCGCGAGGTGCTCAGGGTCGAGGAGACCAGCGACGCCTACCGCCTGGTCCACTCCGAGGCCGACGGCCTCTCGGGGCTGGTGGTGGACGTGCTCGGCGAGGTGGTGCGGGTCGACCTGTTCGCGCGCGGCATGGCGCGCCTGGAGCGCGAGGTCCGCCAGGCGCTCGGCGCGCTGTTTCCGGGCAAGCCGATCGTGGTCCGCGCCGACAAGCGCGCGGCGGACATCGAGGGCTTTCGGGTCGCGCCGCGGCGCGACGACCCCGACGAGACCGAGGTCACCGAGCAGGGCGTGCGGTTCCACGTCGACCTGCGCGAGGGGCACAAGACCGGCTTCTTCGCCGACCAGCGCGAGAACCGGCTGCTCCTGGCCCAGCTCGCCCGCGGGCGGGTGGTCCTCGACGCGCACACCTACACGGGCGGGTTCGCGCTGTACGCGGCGGTTCGCGGCGAGGCCGCCCGCGTCACGGGGGTGGACCTCGACGAGAAGGCGATCGCGGTGGCCAAGCGCAACGCCAAGCTCAACCAGGTCCAGCGGCAGGTCCGCTTCGTCCAGGCCGACGCGTTCCACTACCTGCGCGACCTCCAGCGCCAGGGGGGTGAGCGGCCCGAAGTGCTCGTGCTCGACCCGCCCAAGCTGGCCAAGGACCGCAAGGAGAAGGAGGGCGCGCTGCGCGCCTACGCCGACCTCAACCGCCTCGGCCTCGAGACGGTGGCCGACGACGGCGTGCTCCTCACCTGCTCGTGCTCGGGCGTGGTCGACGAGCAGGACCTGCTCGACGTCCTGCGCGGCGCCGCCGCGCGCACCGGCAAGGAGGTCACGGTGCTGCGCGTCTCGGGCGCCGCCGCGGACCACCCGGTCGCGCTGCACGTCCCCGAGACCCGCTACCTCAAGGCGATCTTCGCGCGCGTCCGCGCGCTGTGAGCCGGCCCGCGGCCCTCCGTCGCGGACCCTGGGGGCGGGTGCTATCGTCGCCCGCCGCGAGGTGCGTCCATGAGCGAGTCGGAGCTCGTCCACTCCGGGTCGGGGAGCGGGTCATGAGCCGCGGACGCGCCGAGCTGGGCTGGGCGCTGGCCGCGGGCGTGACGGTCGCCCTCGCGGCTTGCGAGGAGCGCCCGGCGCCACCCGCTCCGGCGCCCCCGCCCACCCCAGCCAGGCCGCCGGCGGACGACGACCTTGCGCCGGCGCCGGCGCCGGACCCCGGGCTCGCCCCCGTCCGCTCGGGCGACGCGACCGCCCGAGGAGCCGACATGGCCGAACCGCGCCCGCTCGACGAGATCCTGTTCGAGCTCGAGGAGATCGAGACGTCCCCCGCCAACCTCGACGACCCCGAGGCGGACTACGAGGCGCGCTTCGTGCGCAAGGAGGAGCTCGAGCGCGAGGCGCGCGCGCTGGCGGCCGGCGACGCGGCCGCCGTCCTGCCCGCGCTGCTCGAGCGGCTGCGGGCGGCGCGCGCGCTCCCCGACGTGGTGGGCGCGCGCGAGCAGCGGCCGTTCCTGTGCCGCGTCCTGGGCGGGCTCGACGAGGAGCGCGCCCGCGCCGCGATCGCGGCGGAGCTGCGCGAGCTGCGCCACGACGAGCTCGGCTGGGTCCTCGCGGCCATGCCCCGCAACACGGCCTCGCGCGGCGCCATCGCCGGGTGGTTCCTGCGGCAGAGCGAGTTCGCCCGCACGACCGGCGGGGGCGACCCCGACCGGCGCGCGCTCCTCCTCGAGGCCTACCTCGCCCGCGGTCCGCTCGCCCCCGACGACGAGGTCGTGGCCGCGGCGACCCGTGACCCCAGCGCGAAGGTGGCCGCGCTGGCGCGCCAGGCGCGCTGACGGTTCGTCGCAAATGCGCGCCGCGGGTCGAACGAGCCGAAGGGGCGTGCGTCTCGTGACCGCTCCGTAACCTCAGTGAAGCCAAGATTCTCGCGACTGGCCTGAACCGTGCGCCCGTGGCCTCCGAACGGAGGCTCCGGTGCCACGATCGTTTCGCCTGCTGACCCTGTGCCTCGCCCTGCTCGGCGCGCTGCTCGCGAGCCCGGCGCGCGCCCAGTGGACCCCGGACACCCCCGTGGTGCTCCGCGGGAAGATCGTCTCCATGCACACGGGCGTGAAGCGCGGCCAGCTCGTGATCCGCGGCGGCCTGATCGAGGCGATCCTCACGCCCTCGGCCGAGCCGCCCGAGGGCGCGATCGTGATCGAGACCGGCGGGTTCATCTACCCGGGTCTGATCAACCTCCACAACCACCTCCGCTACAACATGGTCAGCCTCTACCCGCTGCCCCGCCACGCGGAGAACCACGACGACTGGCCGAGCGGCAAGGACTACGCCCAGTACGTCAACAACCCCGCCCTGATCGCGACCAGCAGCAAGCTCTACGACCGCCTCGACGAGGCGCTCAAGTACGCCGAGGTCCGCTCGCTGGTCGGCGGCGAGACCTCCGTCCAGGGGGCGGAGAACAACGGGGCGATCAAGTCGACGCTGGTGCGCAACGTCGAGCTGCCCAACTTCGGCGAGGACTCGATCGGTCAGCGCGCCTTCTCGATGGACCGCCTGTTCTGGGATCACCTCCCCGAGACGATCGATCGCATCAAGGCCACCTCCGCCTGGCTGTACCACATGGCCGAGGGGATCGACGAGCGCGCCCGGCAGGAGTGGTCCTACCCCGAGTTCGACCCCAGCAAGCCGTTCAGCACCAGCAGGTCGAGGTTCAACCGCCCGGGCGCGGTCGAGGCCGACCTGGTGTGGCCGGGGCTGGTCGGCGTGCACTGCACCGCCATGACCGAGGACGACTTCCGCCAGTGGCGCCAGATCACCGGTCAGGCGCCCAGGCTGGTGTGGTCGCCCACCTCGAACCTGCTGCTCTACGGCCAGACCACCGACATCAATGCGGCCCAGCGCGTGGGCGCGGTGATCGCGCTCGGGACCGACTGGGCCCCGTCGGGCACCAAGAACCTGCTGTGGGAGCTGAAGGTCGTCCACCGCCTCAACCAGCAGAGCTCGCCCCGCCTGTTCCGCGGCTACAAGCAGCTCGTCGAGCTCGTCACGACCAACCCCGCGCGGATCCTCGGCTGGCAGGACAAGGTCGGTCAGCTCCGCGTCGGCTACCACGCGGACGTGCTGGTGGTCGACGACCTCCACGAGACCAGCTCGGGCTACAAGAACCTGATCCTCGCCACCGAGCCCAACGTGCAGCTCGTGTTCGTGGGCGGCAACCCGCTCTACGGCGACGAGGCCCACATGGCGCGGCTCAAGACCTACGAGGGCGCCCCGCGCTACGAGGTCCTGCCCGACTCGCCCGCCGGCCGCCCCAAGGCGATCGACATGCTCGAGGACCCGACCGTGCGCAACGGCGACCTCAGCCTGGCCGAGGTGGAGGATCGGCTGAAGACCGCGCTCAGCCTCGACGCGGAGGCCCTCGCCGACCACGTCAACGCCGGCGTGCAGGAGACCCAGACCCGGACCACCTACAAGGCCCGCGACTACATCAAGGCCGAGCTGGTCAAGCTGCTCGAGCGCGAGGAGGAGGACGTCGACCCCGAGCTGCGCGACGAGGACGCGCCGATCACAGCGGCGCAGGTCGAGCGGTTCTTCGAGCTCAAGTACCCCCACATGGAGCCGATCAGCGAGCTGGAGCCCTTGTTCACCGACGAGCGGTTCTTCGACGCGCTCGAGGCCAACCTCCACTGGCAGGACGGGACGGTCGACCTCGACCTGCGCGACTTCTACCGCCCCACCACCCCCTCCGGCGACGGCCCCGGCCTGGTGGGCGCGGTGACGGAGGCGACGGAGGCGGAGTGAAGGAGAGTGGAAATGAGAAATATCAACAGGAAATGAGAAATTAGGAATTTGGAATGTAAAGCTGTCGCTTGGTCGGGACCGCCTTGCGTCGGCTGACGCTGGATCGCAGGCGCTTGACCCTTCGAGCGCCTCGACCGAGCCGAACGAGCGATTCTCAGCGCAGAGATCGCTGAGGTGCGCTGAAGTCAGCCTCCTTCGCGCCCTCTGCGCTCGATTCTGAGCTTGCGATCTTGGGAGACGGGCGGATGACCGCCTGTCAGGTGGAGGCGGGTGCCCTCGAGCGACAGCAGCCATTCTGGCATTTCGAATTTTGAATTCTCTGTTGATATTTCGTATTTCCCGTCTCCCTTCACCGCGTTCGCCCTGGCCGAGGCGGCTGCGCCGTCCGCGGG
>CAZMSZ010000381.1:0-7166 GCA_964569055.1 uncultured Planctomycetota bacterium
CGATCTCTGCGGTCTTTGTGCTCTCTGCGCTCGATCCTGAGCTTCCGATGGCGCAGGCCGCGCGCGCCTCGTGGAACGTCCGGATCAACCCTCCGGATACAGCCCCTCGATCAGCTCGGCGAAGTGCTCGTTCACCACGCGCCGCTTGGTCTTCATGGTCGGGGTCAGCTCGCCGTCCTCGATCGACAGCTCGCGCGGGAGGATCGCGAACCGCTTGATCGCCTGCACGCGAGCCAGGCGCTGGTTCACGCCGTCGATCTGCTGCTGGAGGTGCGCCCGGAACTTGGGGCACTCCGCCGCGGCCGCGGCGGTGGTCGCGGGGCTGCCCGCCGCCGCGGCCTCCGCCGAGAGGTGCTCGGGGTCGAGGGCCAGGAGCGCCGCGATGTACTTGCGGCGGTCGCCGAGCACCACCGCCTGCGAGACGACCGGGATCGACTTCAGCAGGGCCTCGATCGGCTGGGGCGCCACGTTCTCGCCGCCGGCCGTGATCAGCAGCTCCTTCTTGCGGTCGGTGATCCGCAGGTAGCCGTCGCCGTCCACCTCCCCCACGTCGCCCGAGTGGAGCCAGCCCTCCGGGTCGATCGTCTCGCGGGTCGCCTCCTCGTCCTTGAGGTAGCCCTTGAACACGTGGAAGCCGCGCAGCAGGACCTCGCCGTCCTCGGCGATCTGGAGCTCGGTGCCGGGGATCGCGCGCCCCACGCTCCCGGTCTTGTAGGCCCCCGGCAGCGAGATCGTGGCGGGGCCCGTGCACTCGCTCATGCCGTAGACCTCGTAGATCGGGATCCCGAGGCTGAGGAAGAACTCGAGCGTGTCGCGGGCGATCGGCGCCGCCGAGCTGACCTGGATCCGGCACTGATCGAGCCCGAGCGCCGCGCGCACCTTGCGGAACACCAGGCGCTTCGCGATCGCGTAGCCGAGCCCCTTCGAGCGCCCCGCCTGCTCGGCGTAGCCGCCCGCGAGCCCCTGCCGGCGCGCCCACGCGACCAGCTTCTTGCGAAAGCCCGAGCTCTGGGCGCCGGCCGCCTGCATCTTGGCCTGCATCTTCTCCCACACCCGCGGCACGGCGAAGAACACCGTCGGGCGCGCCTCGCGCATGCAGTCGACCAGCAGCTCGAGGCTCTCGGCGAACCACGTCGACGCGCCGCAGGCCATGGGGCCGTGCAGCGACACCACCTGCTCGGCGACGTGGCTGAGCGGCAGGTAGCTGACCATGCGGTCGTCGGGGCCGACCTTCACCGTCTCGAGCACCGCGCGCGCGGTCTCGAGCACGTTGTCGTGCGTGATCATCACGGCCTTGGGCGGCCCGGTGGTGCCCGAGGTGTAGATCAGGGTGCACAGGTCGCCCGGCTGCTGGGCGTCGAGGCGGGCCTGCAGGTCGCTGTCGGCGACGTCGTCGCCGAGGGTCAGGAGCTGCTCCCAGGTGTAGACGTCGGGCTCCCCCGTGGCCGGCCCGCGCATCAGCACCATCGCCTTGACCTTGGGCAGCCGGCCGCGCACCTCGAGGAACTTGGCGAGCTGCGCCGCGTCCTCCGCCACCACGACCTGGGCGTCGCAGTGGTCGGTAATGTACTGGCACTGCTCGGGGCTGCTCGTGGTGTAGATCCCGGCCGGCACCCCGCCCGCGGCGATCGCGCCGAGGTCGGCCAGGAACCACTGCGGGCAGTTGAACCCGATGATCGTGACGCCCTTGCCCGGCTCGAGCCCGAGCTTCATGAACCCGCGCGCCACCCGCCGCACCAGCCGCGCGTACTCACGCCAGGAGGTCGCCTCCCAGCGCCCCTCGCGCTTGTAGCGCATGGCCGGCCGCTCGGGGTACGCCGCCGCGGTCGCGTCGAGCGCGCGAATGATCGTGTTCGGCTGCTGCACGTTGCCCTCCGCTGAAGGCGCACAGTCTCGCCCGAGGGCGGCTCGCGCGGTAGCGATGGCGGTCCGGAGCCCGGCGCCTCGCGTGCACGCGCCGCGGTGTCCGAATATGCGACGACCCGCCGGCCGGGGTGGATCGCGTACTTGACGACCTCCGGCGGGCCGCTACGTTCGAGCTGCCTCCCTAGCGCTGGCCTCACAGCGCGACCGGAGGGGAGGGCACATGGCGGACGCGCGCAGAGAGGTCCGGGAGCCGTCGGACCTCGTGGCGCGCGCCCCCGCGCCTGCTGACGACCCCGAGCGCGCGGATTCAGGCGCTCGGGGCGCCCGTCGCAGCCTCGGCTGGAGCGACGAGCCCGACGAGGAGCTGGCGCCGCTGGTCGCGGCGCTCCAGCGGATCGAGGGGCGCCTCGGCCGGGGCGGGGCGGAGCGCCATGCCCCCGCGCTGCTCGACGCCGTGCTCGACGCGCTCCCCGCCAGCATCGTGCTGCTCGACCCGACCGGGCGCGTCGTCAGGGTCAACGCGGCGTGGTCTCGGTTCGGCGCGGCCAACGGGCTGCCGGCCGAGGCGCGGAGCTGCGTCGGCTGGAGCTACCTCGCGGTCTGCGAGCGGGCGGGCCCGCCCGACGCGGAGGAGGCGCTGGCCTGCTTGGCGGGTATCCGCGCGGTGCTGGCCGGCGAGCGCGCGGAGTTCTCGGTCGAGTACGCCTGCCATGGCCCCGGCGACGAGCGCTGGTTCCGGCTGCTGGCGGTTCCCCTCGGCGCGGACCGCTCGGCCGGCGCCGTGGTCCTCCACGTGGACGTGACCGAGCGGCGGCGCGCGCAGCGTGCCCTGCGCGAGAGCGACCAGAGCTACCGGCTGCTGTTCACCAGCAACCCCGTCCCGATGTGGGTGTACGACCAGGAGACGCTGCTGTTCCTGGCCACGAACGAGACCGCCGTCCGCCACTACGGCTACACGGCGGACGAGTTCCTGGCCATGCGGATCACCGAGCTCCGCCCGCCCGAGGACGTCCCCGCGCTGTTGGACGAGCTGGGCCGGATCGCGACCGAGGGCGCGCCCGAGCGGGTCGGCGCCTGGCGGCATCGGCTCAAGGACGGGCGCGTCATCGACGTGAGCGTCCGCTCGACGCCCCTCGTGTTCGAAGGCCGCCCGGCGCGCCTGGTGCTCGCCACGGACGTCACCGAGCGGCGTCGAGCTCACGAGGCGCTGCGCGTCAGCGAGGAGCGCTTCCGCATGCTCTCGCAGGCCACCCACGACGCGATCTGGGACTGGGACCTCGAGACGGACGCGCTCTGGTGGAACGATGGGGTCGAGCACCTGTTCGGCTACGAGGTCGACGAGCTCGAGCCGACCAGCGCCTCGCGGACACGTCTCATCCACCCCGAGGACGCCGCGCGGGTGACGGGCGACCTCGACCGCGCGATCAAGGCGGGGGAGGTGCAGTGGAGCGCGGAGTACCGCTTCGCCCGAAAGGATGGCTCGTACGCCTACGTCCTCGACCGCAGCTACCTGATTCGCGACGCGCAGGGCGAGGCCGTGCGCATGATCGGCGGCATGACCGATCTCACGGCGCGCAAGGAGGCCGAGCAGCGCCTGGCGCAGCAGGCCGCGCTGATCGACGCGGCGAGCGACGCCATCATGGTCCGCGGCCTCGACCGGAGGATCCAGTTCTGGAGCCGGGGCGCGGAGGCGCTCTACGGCTGGAGCCGCGGGGAGGCGGTCGGCCGTGACGTCACCGAGCTGCTCGTGGCGGACCCCGACCAGCTCGCCCGCGCCGAGCTCGCCGTGCTCGAGGGCTCGAGCTGGTCGGGTGAGCTGCAGCTGCGCGCCAAGGACGGGGACGTGCTGACGGTGCTCGCGCGCTGGACGCTGATGTGCGACGCGGCCGGGACGCCCGAGGCGCTGCTGGTGATCGACACCGACATCACCGAGCGCCGCCGGCTCGAGCTGCAGTTCCTGCGCGCGCAGCGGCTGGAGAGCCTCGGCACGCTGGCGGCCGGGATCGCGCACGACCTCAACAACGTGCTCACCCCGATCACGATGTCGCTCGAGCTCCTGGCCGAGGCCGTCCCGACCCAGGACGGGCGCGCGCTGGTGGAGGTGCTCCGGGCCAGCGCCCAGCGCGGCGCGGCGCTGGTCGAGCAGGTGCTCGGGTTCGCGCGCGGCGCGGAGGCGCGCCGCGCTCGACTCCAGCCGCTCGCCCTGGCGCGGGAGGTGCAACGGATCGTCGAGGAGACGTTCCCGCGCAGCATCGCGTTCGAGCTGACCGCCTCGGCCGCGCCCTGGCCGATCGAGGCCGACGCCACCCAGCTCCACCAGGTCCTGCTCAACCTGTGCGTCAACGCACGCGACGCCATGCCGGCGGGGGGCAGCCTGACGGTCGCCATCGAGAACTTCGTGGTGGACGAGGTCTACGCCGGCCTCAACGTCGGGGCTCGCGCCGGCCCGTACGTCGTGATCCGGGTCGAGGACACCGGCTGCGGGATCCCACCCGAGCGTCAGGAGCGGATCTTCGAGCCGTTCTTCACCACCAAGGAGCCGGGGCACGGCACCGGGCTGGGGCTCTCGACCTGCTTCTCGATCGTGCAGGCTCACGGCGGCTTCATGCACGTGTACAGCGAGGTGGGCAAGGGCACCAAGTTCAAGGTGTTCCTCCCCGCCAGCGCTTCGAGCGAGGCGCAGGCCTCGGCCACGGTCGAGCAGAGCCGGCTCCCCCGCGGGCACGGCGAGCTGATCCTGATCGTCGAGGACGAGGCCGAGGTCCGCGAGGTCGCGAGCAAGGCGCTCGAGCGGTTCGGCTACCGGGTGCTGCTGGCGGCGCATGGCGCCGAGGCCGTGGCGCTGTACGCGGAGCACCGCGGGGAGATCGCGGCGGTCTTGACCGACATGAACATGCCGATCATGGACGGCCCCGCCACGATCGTCGCGCTCAAGTCGCTCGATCCGAGCGTGCTCGTGATCGGCTCGAGCGGGCTGCGCGCCAACGGCAAGGTCGCCAAGGCGATCGGCGCAGGCGTGGAGCACTTCGTCCCGAAGCCGTACACGGCGAGCGCCCTGCTCGAGACGCTGCACGAGGTGCTCTCGCCCAGGCGAGGCGCGGCCGCCTCGACCCCGCCCGAGGGCGCCCGGCCGGCCCCGTCCACGGCGCTGACCCGCCCGGCGGAGGCGGCCGGCCCGCACCGACGCGCCGCGGCCGGCGCGACCATCCTGATCGCCGAGGACGTCGACGACCTGCGCGAGCTCGCCCGCGCGGCGCTGGAGAGAGCCGGCTACAGGGTCCTCACCGCGACCAGCGGCGCGGAGGCCCTGCGACAGCTCACCGCGCGCCAGGCGGAGGTGGACCTCCTCTTGACCGACTTCGGGCTGACCGCCCTCTCCGGGCCCGAGCTGGCGGCCCGCGCGCGCGCGGCGAACCCGAGCCTCGCCGTGATCTACATGTCCGGCGACGCCGACGGCGCGCGCCAGGAGGTCGCCGAGCCGGTGCTCGGCAAGCCGTTCAGCCTGGACGACCTCGTGCGCGCCGTCCGCCGCGCGCTCGGCTGAGCCCCCCGCGCGGGCCCGCGCCGCCGGTCAGTCGTCGTCCTCCTCGGGGCTCGCGTCGTCGCCCTCCGGCTCGTGCAGCTCGACGATCCGCGTCTCGCCGCCAGGCTCGCGCGGCTCGCCGCACCAGGGGCAGAACCGGAACGCCAGCACCGGCTTCCCGCTCGGCGTGGCGAGGTCGAACCGCAGCACGTCGACCAGCTCGGAGTCGGACACGCCGCACTCCTCCTCGCTGAACACGCGCAGGATCCCGACCACGATCTTGCGCCGCAGGAGGCAGCAGGTCGGTGGCTCCTGCTCCTGCTCGGCGTCGTCCTCTCCAGGCTCGCTCATGGTCCGAGCATACGTCGTGGGCCGGGACGAACCAGTGGCGCCACCTCGGGCGCGGGGAGGCGCTATCCTCGGGGCGTGACCGACGCCCCCGAGGCCGACCCGACCGCCAAGCTTCTCACGGCCGGACAGCGCCTGGGCGAGTGGGTGCTCGAGGCGCCGCTCGGGCGCGGCAGCTACGCCGAGGTGTGGCGCGCCCGCCACAACGCCCTCCCCGATCGGCGCGCGGCGATCAAGGTGCCGCACGACCCGGCCTACGCGGCGCTCCTCCGCAGCGAGGGCGTCCTCCAGCGGCGGGTCGAGGGCGAGCACGTGGTGCGGGTGCAGGGCCTCGACCCCGAGCACGACCCGCCCTACCTCGTGGTCGACCTCCTGGAGGGCGGCACCCTGCGCGAGCGGATCGAGGCGGGACCGATCCCGCCGGCCGACGCGCTGCGCCTGCTCGACGAGCTCGCCCGCGGGCTCGAGGCGGCGCGCGAGCTGGGCGTGGTGGACCGCGACCTCAAGCCCGAGAACGTGCTGCTCGACGCCCAGGGCCGGGCCCACGTGGCCGACTTCGGCCTCGGGCTCGCGGGCGCCAACGCCGCCGAGCTGCTCGACGCCAGCCTCGCCTCGGGCGACCACCAGGCGCTCGCCGGCACGCTGCGCTACATGGCGCCCGAGCAGCGCGAGCCGGGCGAGACGGTCGACGGGCGCGCGGACCTCTACGCCCTGGGCGTGATCCTGTTCGAGCTCCTCACCGCCGAGGCCCCCTGCGGAGGCGAGCTCCCGTCCGACGTGCTCCCCGGGCTCGCGCCCCGCCTCGACGAGCTCTACCGCCGGCTGTGCGCGCGCCTCCCGGCCCGGATCGCGAGCGCCGCGGCCCTGCGCGCCGAGCTCGCCGCGCTGCGCGCCGCCCCCCCGGCCACGCCCCCCGACCCCGCCCTCGCGGGCGCCGCCCGCGGAGTCGAGGTGCCGGCCGGGCTGCCCGTCCGCGCCTTCGCGCTCCTGATCGACCTCGCCCCGTTCCTGTGGCTCGGCGTCATACCGCGGTTCGGCCGCGGCCTCGGCCTGGTCGGCCTGGTGGCCCTGTTCGTGATCTACGACCTCGTGGCCGTGGCGATCCGCGGTCGCACGGTCGGAAAGTGGCTGGCCGGGCTGCGGATCACGCGCACCGACGGCGCGCCGCTCGACCCCGCCCAGGCGATCCAGCGCGAGGCGTTCCGCCTGCTGGCCTTCGCCACCTTCGGCCTGACCGCGCTGCCGCTCCTGGGCGGCTGGGCGCCGCTCCACGACGCGCTCGCGGGAACCCGGGTCGTCCACCAGGGCCCGCCGCGGCGGGAGCCGGAGTAGCGGGCGGGGCGCCCGGTTCGCAGTCGACCGCCATCGGAGAGCTGTCGCTGGCGAGCTCAGCTCCTTGGCTGAAGAACTGACCGCCAAGAGCGCCAAG
>CAZMSZ010000382.1:0-7146 GCA_964569055.1 uncultured Planctomycetota bacterium
GGGGCACGTAGGCCAGGCAGATCGCCACGTCGAGCATGGGGCTCTTGGTCCCGCTGGTGATCGCCCCCTGGGGGGCGCCGTCCTTGAGCACCGCCGCGCCCTGCCGCGGGATCCGCGGCCCCTCCACCCGGAACCCGACCAGCTTGCGGCGCGGCCCCTCCGCGCGCACGCGGCGCAGCGCCTCGCGCCCGGGGAACTCGGCACCGTCGAGCGCCACCCCGAAGTCGAGGTCGGCCTCGAGCGGGTTGGTGGCGCGGTCGAGCTCGTGCCCGTAGAGCGGCATGCCCGCCTCGAGCCGCAGCGAGTCGCGCGCGCCCAGCCCGATCGGGCGGATCCCGTGGGCCTGGCCGTGGTGCAGCAGCGCGGTCCACATGCGCTCGGCGTCGCGCGCGTCGAACACCAGCTCGTAGCCGACCTCGCCGGTGTAGCCGGTGCGCGCGACCAGGCACGGCTCGCCCAGCACCATGCCGCCCTGGCAGCGGTAGTACTTGAGCTTCTCGATGGGGAAGTCGCACAGAGGCGCCAGGGTGGCCTGCGCCTTGGGGCCCTGCACCGCGATCATGGCCCAGCGCTCGGTCGCGTCCTCGAGCGTCACGTCGCCGGTCAGGCGCGGCGCGAACCACTCCAGGACCGCCTCGCGGTTGGAGGCGTTCACGATCAGCACGATCGCCTCGGGCAGCGCGTAGTAGATGCAGTCGTCGATCACCCCGCCGTCGTCGGCGGTCACGAGCGCGTAGCGCGCCCGCCCGAGCGGGGTCCCGGCCACGTCGTTGCTGAGCAGCCGGTCGAGGGCCGCCGCGCGGTCGGGTCCGGTGAAGCGCAGCCGGCCCATGTGCTGCAGGTCGAACAGCCCGACCCCGCTCCGCACCGCGCGGTGCTCGCTGACGATGCTCTCGTAATGGACCGGCATGTCCCACCCGCCGAACTCGATCATGCGGGCGCCGAGCCGGCGATGCACCTCGTTCAACGCGGTCTTCTTCACGCAGGCCTCCTGGGGAGGGCGCTCATTCTATGGACCGGCGCGGCGCCGGGGCAGGGCGGCCGCGCTCGGCCGGGGCCATGTCAGAGCCTTCGCGCGTCTCCGCCGAAGGCAACACGGAATATCAACAGAGAATGACAATGGAAATGCCAGAACGGCCGTCGCCCGTAGCGTGGACCCTTCACGAGGGACCGCCCTCGACCCGGGCAAACGAGCGATCTCAGCGCAGAGATCGCCGAGAACGCAGAGGTGCGCTGAAGTCGGTTGGCGCAGGGATCTCTGCGGTCTTCGCGCTCTCTGCGCTCGATCCTGAGCTTCCGATGGCGCAGGACGCTCGTGCCTCGTTAAACATCCGGACGAGGAGTGATCTTGGCTCGCATGGTCCAACTGCGAGCCAATACGAAGGCCAATGCAAGGGGTGGTCCCTCGAGCGCCAGCCATTCTGGCATTCGGATTGTTGTTCGCTGTTGATATTCCGTGTTGTCTTCGATCCGTTGCCCTTCGCCTACTCCCCCCGCGTCGGCCTCGCCGTCTGCCCATCCCACCAGCGCAGCCACTCCTCGCGGGTGAAGCTGAACGGCTCGCCGGTGATCCGGCCCAGCGCCGCGCAGAGCGCCTCGCTCAGCGGGCCCTCCGCGGCGTGCAGCGCGGAGGCCACGGCGACCAGCGCCGCCTCCCGGTCGCGCTGCGCGAGCAGGACCGCGGCCACGAACGCGCGGCGCGCCGGCTCGCGCCGCTCGGACAGCGGTCCTTGCGAGGCGGCGCCGATCGCCTCGGCGAGGCGCGCGGCCGGGTCGTCGGCCAGGGGGCGGTCGGCGGGGAGGACCGCCAGCACCAGCCGCGGGAGCAGCGGAATGAAGCTCTGGTAGGAGGTGTCGCCGACCAGCATGGTCCCGGGGCGCAGGCGCCCGCCGAGGCGGTAGCGCCCGACCGCCCCCGGCCCGAGCTCGCGGTGGGGCGAGGGGAGCGAGACCGGCAGGGTGCGTCGCTCGCCGGGGGCGAGCTCCAGCTCGCCCCCCGGGAGGGCCACGGCGCGCTGGGTGCGGATCCGGGTGCGGGTCGCGTCGGCGAGCAGCTCCTCGTAGTCGATCGTCACGACCCCGAAGCTGGCGTCGCCCCGCAGCACGATCGGGAGCTCGCTGCGGTTGTGGAGCTCGATCCGCGCGGAGAGCGACGCATTGGGGACCAGGACCTCGGCCCCGAGCACGAGGTCGGCGGCGAGCACGCTCGCCCGCAGCGCCTCCTCGCTGGTCTGCCGCCGCAGGCGGTGCAGCTCGGGCGCGCGCGCCGCGTCGGGGGCGAGCACCAGCGCGGCGTCGATCAGGCGCAGCGCGCCGTAGTGGTCGCCCGCGTGGAACCGGTCGAGCGCCAGGCCGTAGACCTCGTCGATCCAGGGGAGCTGGCGCGCCCGCCCCGCGGGCTCGGGCGTCGGCGGCGCTCGGCGGAGCAGGTCGCGCAGCGTGTCGATCAGCAGCTCCTCCTGCGCGAGCGCCTCCTCGAGCGCGGGGTGGGCCTCCTCCCCGCGGCGCGCCAGCTCGGCCACGACCTGCCCGCGCTCGTCCCCAGGCGGCGCGCGGCGGAGCCGCTCGAGCAGCTCGGCCGCGTCGGCCTCGACCCTGGGCCGCGCCGGCGGCGGCGGGGTGCG
Source organism: uncultured Planctomycetota bacterium (assembly GCA_964569055.1). Lineage (GTDB taxonomy): Bacteria > Planctomycetota > J058 > J058 > J058 > JAWLGW01. The sequence goes on from CAZMSZ010000382.1 coordinate 2,625, forward strand.
AACCGGGCCCGCCCCGAGCTGCGCCTCCTCGTCGCCGGTGAGCGCCTCCCACAGCGAGCGCCGCTCGCCGCCGGGCGGCGTGACCGCGCACCCGGCCGCGGCCGCCATGGCGAGCAGCACGGCCGGGCGCGCCCACCCTCGAACTCCACGTCGCGTCAACTCGTGCGCCTCTGCCGGGTCGGCCCGGGGGCGCCGCCCCGCGCGCGCGGTGCCGCCCGGCCGGGGATGGTAGGATCCGGCGCGCAGGGAGGCAACGGGCGGGCATGAGCGACTTCTCGATCGCGCGCGCGACCCAGCGGGCGGGCGAGGCCGAGGTCACGGTCCTCGAGCTGGTGGGTCAGCTCGACGCCCACACCTTCAAGACCCTGCAGGCCGAGCTCGACGGGCTCGGCGGCGGCGACCCGGCGCGGGTCGTGCTCGACTGCGGGCGCCTCGAGTACGTCAGCAGCGCCGGGCTCGGCGTGCTCAAGAAGATGAGCCGCCAGTTCCGCGAGGGCGGCGGCGACATTCGCCTGGCCGCGCTCCCCCCCAAGGTCAAGAACGTGATCTCGCTGCTCGGGTTCGACCAGGTGATCCAGGTCTTCCCCGATCGCGCGGCGGCCGTCCAGAGCTACGCGGCGTAGCCTCCCGCGTCCTCACTCCCGCACGGCGTGCCGCTCCTGCTGGCTGCTGCGCCGCACGCCGACCTTGCCGCCGCTCGGCGCGTGGTCGCCGCCGCGCTGGCGCCGGGGCGGTCCGATCTCGAGCTCGTCCACGCTGGCCTCGTCGAGCGGCTCGGGGCGCAGCACCGGGCCGAGGTCCTCGCCGCCGAGCACGTGGAGGTGCACGTGCTCGACCTCCTGGCCCGCGTCCGGGCCGGTGTTGATCACCAGGCGCCAGCCGGTCTCGGCCACGCCCAGCTTGTCGGCCGTATCGCAGGCCGCGCGCAACAGCCCCGCCACCTGCTCGGGCGGCGCGTGGGTCACGAACGAGCGCAGGTCCGCGTACTGCCCCTTGGCGATCACGACGGCGTGCGCCGTGGCCTGCGGGTTGGCGTCCTGGAACGCCAGGGCGTCCTGGCTCTCGTGCACGCGGTCGCAGGGGAGCTCGCCGCGGAGGATCCGGGCGAAGGGGTTCTGCAGGTCGTAGCTGCTCTCGGCGCTCGCCTTGGGGTCGACCATTCCATGCCTCCTTGGTGCGGAGTAGGCACGCGCAACCGTCGCGCCGTGCGCCACGCGCCCGCGGCACGCCAGGCGCGCCGGGCTCGTGGAGCGCGCCGCGTGGGGGCCGCGCCAGGCGACGGCTGCGGGGCTCGCGGCGGCAGGGAGTCGGGTGCGGTGAGCGACCGCGAGCTGTCGAGGCGGGAGCGCGCGTGGCGCTCGGGTGGGGCGCCGGAGGGCGAGGTCGGGCTGCTGCTGGCGCGGCTGCGGGCGGGGCGGGTGCGGGAGCGCGGGCTGGCGCTCGCGGCCTACCTCGGGCACGAGCCGGCTGCGCTGGCGCTCGCGGCGCGCGGCCGTCCAGCGCCTCCTGGCCCCGGCGAGGGCGTCGACCGCCTCGCGGCCGGGCTGCACCGGTTCGGGGCGGCGGTCTGCGCGCGCGCCGCGCTGGCCGTCGCGCGCCGCGTGTCCGAGGTGTTCCCCCGCCCGCCGTGCGACCCGCGCTTCGCGCTCCCGGTGGGCCCCGGCGAGCGCGAGCGCGCGCGCCGCGCGGCCGAGGGCTGGCTGCTCTGTCCGTGCGCGCGCTGCCGCGGCGAGGTCGCGCGCGCGCTCGCGACGGTGGAGGCGGCGGCCGTCCCGCGCTGGGAGCGCCACGAGCGGCGCAGCCCGCGCGAGCCTCCGCCCGAAGGGCCGCCCGAGCTGATCGCCTGCCGGATCGTGGTGCGCAGCGAGCCGCTGGCCCGCAAGGGCCTCGACGCGGAGCTCGCGGTGCGGGAGGCCGCGCACGCCCTGGACGACGAGGACGTGGTCGAGGCCGCCCTGCGCGAGGCGCTGATCCCCTGGGCGCTCGGTGAGCAGGACCCGCTCCGGGCGGGTGAGCCGTTCTCGGCGCTGGGCTCACGTCACTGACCGTCGCCGCGCGCGTGGCGCCCAGGGGTCGCCTTCGGCCTCGCAGCGCGCGTCCGAAGTGCGGGCGTGGTCGGGGTCGAGCCGCTCGGGGCCGACGAGCGCGCTGCGCTCGGGTTGTTCGAATCGGGCCGCGCTGCTTCCATGGACCGAGGAGGCGCTCATGGCGGCAGCCGAGGAGCTCCGCGATCGGGACCCAGCGCGTCGCGCCGCCGCGGCGCGGCGGCTGGGCACAGGCGACCTGGCCCAGGCCGAGGCGCTGACCGCCGCGCTGCTGCTGCTCGAGGACGAGGCCGAGGCGCCGGGCGGAGCGGCGACGCAGGCGGACGACCGCCCTCCGTCGCTGCCCGAGGACGCGGCCTCGGAGCGCGCGAGCGCGCCCGCCGCGACCGTGGCGGGCGCGGCGCGGGCGCGGCTCACGGCGGGCGACCTCCCGGCGGGCGCCTCGACCGTGGCGGCGGCCCGGGCCGCGCTCGAGGCCGGGCTGGCGCCCGCGTGCCTGGTCGACGTCCTGGAGACGGTGGCCTGGTCCGAGCCGCGCGAGGCGGTGCGCGCGCTGGCGCCAGCCCTCTCCTCGGGCGGGCTCCCGCCCGACGAGCTGGCGCGCGCCTTCGCGGCCGCTGCCGGCGGGCGCGCCCTCGCCGAGCTGGCGCTCGAGCGCAGCGACCCGCGCCTGCTCGAGGCGGCGGGTCGGGCCGACCCCGCGGCGCTGATCGCCGCCCTGACCGAGCTGCCGCCGACCCTCGCCTGGCTCGACGCGGTGGACCGCGCGATCACGGCCTCCCCCGCGGCGCACGCGGCCGGGCTCGCCCTTTTGGCACGGTGGGAGGCGACCGAGCCCGCCGCCGCCGGGTTCGGGGCGCTCCACGACCCCGAGGCGGGCGCGCGCTTCAGCGCGTACCTCGCGCGCGCCTCCCTGGTCCCGCCCGCGGCCGAGGCGCTGCGTTCGGCCTTGTGGCGGCGCTGGAGCTCGGTGGCCAGCTTCCCGCTCGCCCGGTTCCTCGCGCGGCACCCCGCGCTGAACCCGGTCGAGACGATCCGCCGGCTGGGCGCGGAGCGGGAGCCCGCCGCGCAGGCGGTGCTCGAGGCGCTGGTCGAGCGGGACCCCACGGGCCACGCCGGGTGGAGCGCGCTGGCCCTCCTCGTGCGGGGCGGGGCGCACGCCCGCCGGCCGGCGGTCGCGCGCGAGGTGCGCGCGCGGCTTGCCCGCTCGCTGCCGAGCGCCGACGAGTTGAGCGCCCTGACGGCGGCCACGCCTCCGGTGCCCGGGCTGGCGGCGGCGCTGGGAGAGGCGCTGCTGCGCTGGCCCGACGCGGTCGGGCTCGGCGCCGCGTTCGCGGCGGCCGCGCTGCGCGACCCCGAGGCCGACCTCGCCACGCTGCTCGTCTTGGTCGAGCGCTACGTCCTCGCGGCCGAGACCGCGCCGCGCGCCCTGCAGCCGGGCAAGCTCGGCGCCTGGGAGGGGTGCGCCGGGTTCCGCCCCCAGGAGCTCGAGCCGCTGCTCCAGGCCCTCGCGGACGAGCCGGAGCTGCGCGGACGCCTGATCGCGCTCCTGCCGACGGCGGTCCGCTAGTGCCGCGCGGGCGAAGCCCCTTGGAGGAGTAGACGCGCGTACGCCGACGTGCCGCTCGCGTCCGCCAAGCGGGTCCGGTGCCGCCGGGCGTCTCGGCGTCACGGGACTTCGCCCGCGCGGCACCTGGGGCGGCTCGGCCGAACCGGCTCTCGCAGGCCGAGCGCCGCCGCCGGACGCCAGCTTGGCTGGTCAGGGCGCCTGCGGATGCCGCAATCGCCCCTGACAACCCCGCTAAGTTAGCCGCGGGGCTCCGTCTCGCCCTCGTCCGCGTCGGGCCGCTCGAAGCTGGCCGGCGGGTCGCCCGCCGGAGCGGGCCCTCCGCCCGGCGCGTGGCTCGGCGCTTCGCGCGGCGGGTGGGCTGGCTCGGCCAGGCGCGGCCCCTGCGGGGTGGGGGCCAGGCAGCCGGTGAGGGCGAGCGTGAGCGCGACGAGCGTGGGGCGGGGGATCATGGCGCGTGATCCTATGCGCTCGACGCGTCAACGAGGTCGCCGCGTTCGCGCTCGGACGCGCCCGCTCGGCACGCGGTGCGCAGCGCCTTGTCCGCGCGCCACACCGCCGTGCCGCCCGAGGCGGGGTCGGTGTCGCGGTAGTCGCCGCGCAGGGCGAGCAGCGCGTGGCGCTCGGCCTCGATCTCGCTCTGGCTCCGGAAGCCCAGGTTGCGGAGGACCGGCAGCGGCGGGCACCAGCCCTGGAGCGCGTGCTGGAGCAGGAAGCCCGCCACGGCGGTCGGCAGCAGGTAGAAGCGCCGGTCGACGAACGTCCCGAGCGCCAGGCCGGCCAGGGCGAGCGACGAGGCGTGCGCCTCGAGCGTCCGCTCGAGGTCCCACTCGCGGTCGAGCTCGCGCAGGCGGGCCTCGATCCCGCCCGGGCTGACCGCGCACGCGCGCACGCGCTCGCGCGTCGCCTC
>CAZMSZ010000383.1:0-7141 GCA_964569055.1 uncultured Planctomycetota bacterium
GTGACCTACGTGTTCGACGAGCCGACGATCGGCCTGCACCCCCACGACATTCGGCGCATGAACGACCTCCTGCTGCGGCTGCGCGACAAGGGGAACACCGTGCTGGTGGTCGAGCACAAGCCCGAGGTGATCGCGATCGCCGACCACGTGGTCGACCTCGGCCCCGGGGCGGGCACCGCCGGCGGGCGGGTGGTGTTCGAGGGCAGCGTGGAGGACCTGCGGGCCAGCGGCACCCTCACCGGGCGTCACCTCAGCGACCGGGTCGCGCTCAAGCCCACCGTCCGCCAGCCGTCGGGCGTGCTGGAGGTGCGCGGCGCGCGCACCCACAACCTCCAGGACGTCGACATCGACGTCCCGCTCGGCGTGCTCGTGGTCGTGACCGGCGTGGCCGGCTCGGGCAAGAGCTCGCTGATCCACGGCTCGGTCAGCGGCCGCGAGGGCGTGGTCACCGTCGACCAGACCCCGATCCGCGGCTCGCGCCGCAGCAACCCGGCCACCTACACCGGCCTGCTCGACCCGATCCGCAAGGCGTTCGCCAAGGCCAATGGGGTCAAGCCCGCCCTGTTCAGCGCCAACTCCGCGGGCGCCTGCCCGACCTGCAACGGCGCGGGGGTGATCTACACCGACCTCGCCATGCTGGCCGGCGTCACCACGGTGTGCGAGGACTGCCAAGGGCGCCGCTTCCAGGCGGCCGTGCTCGAGTACCGCCTCGGCGGCCTGAACGTGGCCGAGGTGCTCGACCTCCCGGTCGCGGACGCGCTCGCCTTCTTCGGCGCCGGCGAGGCGCGCCTCCCGGCCGCGCACGCGATCCTGGAGCGCATGGCCAACGTCGGGCTCGGCTACCTCAGGCTCGGCCAGCCGCTGACCACGCTCTCGGGCGGCGAGCGGCAGCGGCTCAAGCTCGCGACCCACATGGGCACCGAGGGCGGGATCTACGTGCTCGACGAGCCGACCACCGGGCTCCACCTCGCCGACCTCGAGCAGCTCCTCGGGCTGCTCGACCGCCTGGTCGACTCGGGCAAGTCGGTGATCGTGATCGAGCACCACCAGGCGGTCATGGCCCACGCCGACTGGATCATCGACCTCGGCCCCGGCGCCGGCCACGACGGCGGGCGGGTGGTGTTCGAGGGCACCCCGGCCGAGCTGGTCGCGGCGCGCTCGACCCTGACCGGCGAGCACCTCGCGGCCTTCGTCGGCAGCGCGCCGAAGGCCGCCGCCAAGGGGGGCAAGAAGCGGCGCCGGTGAGCGCGACCCTGTGGGGTGCGCGAGCGCCGCGCGTCGGGCATGGTCGAGGGTCGACCCGGTGGAGACCGCCATGCTGAGCTTCGTGCGCCGCTTCCTCGACGACCTGCCGGGCGACCCCGACCCGAGCAACCGCCCCCGGCAGGTGCGCGGCGCGGCCTGGTCGCCGGTCGAGCCCACGCCGGTCGCGGCGCCGCGCACCTTGGCGGTCTCGCCCGAGGTGGCCGAGGCGCTCGGTCTCGGGCCCGAGGTGACCGGCTCCGAGGAGTTCGCGCAGGTGTTCGCCGGCAACCGGCGCTGGCCCGGCATGGCGCCCTACGCCGCGGCCTACGGCGGGCACCAGTTCGGCACCTGGGCCGGGCAGCTCGGGGACGGGCGGGCGATCACCCTGGGCGAGGCGGTCGCGGCCGACGGCACGGTGCAGGAGCTGCAGCTCAAGGGCGCGGGGCCGACGCCCTACAGCCGGCGCGCCGACGGGCGCGCCGTGCTGCGCTCCTCGGTGCGCGAGTTCCTCTGCAGCGAGGCCATGCACCACCTCGGGGTCCCGACCACGCGGGCGCTCTCGCTGGTGGCCACGGGCGAGCAGGTGCTGCGCGACATGTTCTACGACGGACGCCCCGAGCTGGAGCCGGGCGCGATCGTGTGCCGCGTCGCCCCCTCCTTCTTGCGCTTCGGCAGCTACGAGCTGCCGGCCTCCCGCGGCGAGCTCGACCTGCTGCGCGCGCTGGTCGAGCACACGCTCGCGCGGCACTACCCGCACCTGGGGCCGCTCACGAGCGCCTCGCTGGTGGCGCTGTACGAGGAGGTCGCCGAGCGGACGCTGCGCCTGGCGTTGGAGTGGCAGCGCGTGGGCTTCGTGCACGGGGTGCTCAACACCGACAACATGTCGATCCTGGGGCTCACGATCGACTACGGCCCCTACGGCTGGCTCGAGCCCTACGACCCCTCCTGGACCCCCAACACCACCGACGCGCACGGGCGCCGCTACCGGTTCGGCGCCCAGCCGGTGGTGGCGCTGTGGAACCTGGCGCGGCTGGCGGAGGCCTGGGCGCCGCTGCTGGGCGAGGTGGAGCCGTTCGAGCGGGTGCTGCAGGCGCAGGCGGACGCGCTCCCCGGGCGCGAGCTCGCCATGTGGCGCGCGCGGCTCGGCCTTCAGGCGAGCGACGCCGGCGCGGGCGACGACCCCGACCTCGTCGAGGCGCTCCTGACCGTGCTCGGCGAGGTCGAGCTGGACTACACCCTGTTCTTCCGCGGGCTCGCCGCCGTGCCGCCGGCCGGCGCGGACGCCGAGCTGCTCGCGCCGCTGCGCCCGGCCTGGTACGCCGAGCCCACCGCCGAGCACGACGCGCTGGCCGCCGCCTGGGTGCGGAGCTGGCTGGCGCGGATCGGGCCCGACCCCGCGCGGCGCCAGGCCATGAACCGGGTCAACCCCAGGTTCGTGCTGCGCAACTGGCTCGCGCAGCAGGCGATCGACCGCGCGGCCGAGGGCGACCCGAGCGGGATCACCGAGCTGCTCGAGGTGCTCCGCCGCCCCTACGACGAGCAGCCGGGCCAGGAGGCGTTCGCCGCGCGGCGACCCGAGTGGGCGCGCCACCGCGCCGGCTGCTCCATGCTGTCGTGCAGCAGCTGAGCCGGCCGTCTATCATGCGCCGGTGCGCATTCTCCTCGTCGGCGCCAGCCCGCAGCTCGGCAGCCTGTCTCGCTCGCTCGCCGCGCTGAAGTACGAGGTGTGGGTGACGCGCGAGGCGCCGCCGGCGGGCCTGGGCGCGGCGCGCCGGGCGTCGGCCTGGGCCAGCGACGGGACCCGCCTGGTCGACCTCGTGCGGCGGGAGCGGATCGAGACCGTCGTGCTCCTCGCCGCCAGCGGCGGCCGGCTCGGGCGGAGCTTCTCGAGCGCGGGGTTCCGCGAGCCGCCGCTGTCGCACGTGCGCGACGTGCGGCAAGCCCTGGCGCGCAGCGGCCTGCACCAGGCCAAGCTGCTGGCGCTCCACCTGCCCGAGGCCTTGCCCCTGCCGATCGCCGCGGGGCCCCCCGCCTGCCAGGCGTGCGGCGCCTGCTGCTACTCGCGCCGGCTGCGCTGGGTGCTGCTCAACCCGGGCGACTTCGAGCGGCTCGGCCCGGAGCGGGCGGAGCGGCTGACCGTCGAGCACCAGGAGGGCACGTTCATGCGCATGGTGGACGGTCGCTGCGCCGCCCTGGGCGTGGTGGACGGCGGCTACGCCTGCACGATCTACGAGGCGCGCCCCACCCCGTGCCGCGGCTTCGAGCGCGGCACGCCCGACTGCGAGAAGGCGCAGCAGGTCCGCTGGCGCGTCGGCCGGACCGCCGCGCCTGCCTCGTCCGCGATCCTGGGCTGGACGCCCGGCGTCGTGCACGCGCTGCTCGAGCAGCCGGCCGAGGACGACGTCGCGCGGCTGGCGCTCCTGGGCTCGCCAGGTGCGCTGCGCGGACCGCGCGACCTCGACGCCGGCCCGGGCGACGACGCGGTCGCCCTGGGCGCCGGCCCGATCGGGCTCGCCACCACCGCGCCCCGGCAGGCGCTCCTGCTGCGCCTCACCGACGGGCCCGGGCTCCTGCTGGCCGCCCCGGGCGCCGTGGCCGTGGCCCGCCCGCCCCGCGCCGAGGCCGCGGCGGCGGCCCTGGCCGCCTTCGCGCGGACGGCCGGCTGCACCCCCGACGCGGTGTTCGCGCTCGCCCTGCCCGCCCCCGGTCACCCCGACAGCGCCGCGCCGCTGGTGGAAGCGCTCACCGAGGCCGGGGCCGGTCGGGTCGAGCCCGCCGAGACGGCGTCGGTCCGCGAGGCCCTCCTCGCGCGCCTGCCGGTCCGCGTGCCGCCCACCCTGCGCGCGGTGTAGCGTCCCGATCGGACGGGCGCTCCCTCCAGATCCTGAAATCCACGCACGGATGCGCCTGCGCGGGCGGTAGATCCGGCGCGGCCCCCGCCTTGCACTTTGGCTCCCCCAAAGGACCCGCGGCTCGGTCGATCCGTCCGATTTGGACGGGTGTCCGATCCGGACGCACTCCTGGAGGAGCTCATGCGCCCCCTCACCTTCGCGCTCGCGTTCACGACCTCCCTGCTGCTGCTCGGCTGCGGCTCGTCCTCGGGCGGCGGCTCCGCCTCGACGGCGGCCGGCGTGTCGAGCCAGACCCCGAGCGGGCCCGCCCCCTCGGCGGGCACCGGCCCGCTGGCCCAGAAGGCCGAGGTCTTCGAGCAGCTCATGGCCGATCAGCACCTCGGCCTGGGGCAGGTGCAGGACGTGCGCGTCGACCCGATCACCGGCGTGGTCCAGCGCCTGGGCGGCGCGCCGAGCCGCGCGCTGTGGACGGGGATCTACGCCGGCTCCCAGGCCATGCGCTACCGCGCGACCAGCGACCCGCGGGCGCTGGACCGCCTCGAGGACGCGCTGTGGACCCTGCACCAGCTCCACGAGATCACCGGGCTCCCCGGCGTGATCGCGCGCGGGTTCGACCTGCCCACGATCGAGACCCAGGGCTTCCCCGGCCAGGGCAGCCTCTCGCAATACAACTACAACCAGGGGAAGACCAGCCGCGACCAGTACGCCGGCTGGTTCTACGGGATCGCCCAGGGCTTCGACCTCGTGCAGGACCCCACGCTGCGGGCGGCCCTCGAGGCCGACGTGCGCGCGGTGTGCGACAAGCTCATGGCGGACGACCTCAGGATGCGCACGCCCTGGGGGCCGCAGGGGACGGTCGAGACGTTCTTCACCCTGCGCCCCGACGACTTCTACCAGGACCAGATCAACGCCCAGACCTGGGCCACCGTGGACGACTTCCCCTTCAACCTGCTCGCCAAGTCGGTGCCCTACTCGCAGCCGCTGGCGGACGCGATCAAGACCGCCCCGATCCCGCCGATCCGCGCGGGCGAGGGGCTGCGGGCGGTGTTCTTCTTCACGGTCGCCGAGCACGTCACGGGCGACCCGCGCTACGCCGCGTTCAAGCGCGACCTGCTCCACCAGCGCGGCTACCTCGACATCATGGAGAAGTACGGCACGATCATCGACGACCTGCTCTACGGCCGGAACATGCAGGTGGTCGAGGACACGGTCCGTCAGCTCGTGCTGGCGATCGGCCACGTGCTGCAGGCCTACCTGCAGGCGACCGGCCAGTCGGCGGTCGTGACCCAGTTCCTGGTGCCGCTCGCCACCCAGGGCCTGAGCGGCTGGCTGGCGGACGCCCTGGTCGACACGCTCGACTGGCTGCACGACCCCAACAACCAGCCGGCCCTGCAGCGGATCGTCCAGCGCGCGCAGATCGCGGTGTTGATCCTGAGCGCGATCGGCCAGGCCCCGCTGGCCCAGAAGCTCCAGCAGGCGCTCCAGCAGTACGGCCCGCACCTCAGCCACCAGGGGCTGATCGACTTCGCCCGCACGGTCCGCTCGCACCTCGGCACGAACCTGACCATGCTCCCGCTCTCCGCCATGATCCGGCTCGAGACCGACCCCGCGGTCGTGGCCCGCTACCGGGGCCTGATCGACCGCGAGTGGGACTACCTGCGCGACGACCACAACCCGATCGTGAACCTGCTCCACGCCGGCTACGGTGTGGCCGCTGGCCCCAACGACGTGACCCACTCGGTCGAGGAGCTGTTCAACTTCCCCACCGACCTGCGCATGCGCGAGGTCGACAACAGCAACTGGCCGGGCCTGGTGGTCAGCCCCTGGCCCGACCGCATGGGCAAGGTCGGCGAGCACGCCCTGGTCCCGGGCTACTTCCCGATCCACCACCGCGCGCCCGACATCTTCCCTTGGCGCGGCCACCCGCGCCGGATCAAGAGCGGTTACGACGACCCCACCCTCCACGTCGCGCCGCTCGGCTACCTGTCGGCCTACTGGCTGGCGCGCGAGGTGGGCGCGATCGGGCCCAGCGACTGACGGACGCGGCCGCTACCAGAACTTCCACCAGGGCTTGGTGATCCGGAACGCGCGCGGCGCGCTGCGGCTCGGGTCCATTTCGCGTCGCCTGGCGCGTGTCGCGCGCTCAGTCCTCCTCGGGGGGCGGGTCGTAGAACGCCTCGCCGAACAGGACCTTCACGTACTTCTCGAGGCCGCCCTCGCTCCCAGCGATTCGCCACACGTCGTAGGCGAGCTGGCAGACGAGCAGCGCGGCCGTGTAGGCCAGGTCGGCCTCTCCGAGGTCGGTGCCCCGGCGGCGAGCGAGCCCGTACGCCGCGTGCACGTAGACCGACAGCGCCGAGCCGACGTCGATCCAGCCCAGCGTGGGCTGGAGGTGACGAGGCACCACGCCCGAGCGGTTGAGCTCGCCGAAGCTGACGTGCGCCAGGAACGAGGCCGCGGGGCCGGCCACGTGGAAGGCGGCCTCCTCGCCCCGGCTCGGCTCGCGCTCGAAGGAGGCGGTGGTCAGGCCCATGTGGAGCCGACCGTCCTCGTCGCGGCAGGGGAGGACCTCGAGGTCGATCGACTCGGCGCCGAGCTGGGCGGCCGCGGCGGCGTGTCCGGCCTCGTGGATCCCGACCGCCGCGAGCCAGCCCGCGGCGACGTTGAGCGGCAGGGCGGCCTTCGCGAAGGAAGAGGGATCCTCGAGCACCCGGCAGCCCGAGGTGAACAGCAGGGCGAGGACGAGGGCGAGGGGTCGCACCAGCGGCGCTCCAGCCGGCCGCGGCCCCCCGCGCGCGGTTCGCGCGGGCTCGCGGTCGGTCCGCGGCGGCGGACGCGCGCTCCGTGCCCGAACGCGCCCGCCGCGCACGCGACGCTTGAGCGCGCTCGCGACCGCGAGCGACGAGGAGCCCTCCCCGCGCTCGCGTGCGCTTTCCCCGAGGTGCGCGGCCCGCACTGCGCGCGCGCCGCCCACCGAGGCGCGCGGGCGCGGCTACCGCGCGCGGGCGCTCGAGACGGGAGCCGTGCGCAAGCCCGCGTTTAGT
>CAZMSZ010000384.1:0-7093 GCA_964569055.1 uncultured Planctomycetota bacterium
CCCCGGCGCGCCGGAGCCGCTCCCCACCCCCGAGGAGCGCGCCGCGCAGGCCGAGCGCCGCGCCGACGAGGAGCGCCGCCGCGCCGACGCGTTGGAGGCCGAGCTGCGGCGGTTGCGCGGACGTCCGAGCGACGGGGACTGAGCCCCGCGCGCTACCGGATCGACCGCACCAGGGCGCCGCGGATCGCGGGCACGAACCCGGCGCCGACCACGCCGGCGAACACGCCGACCGTGCCCAGGCCGATGTTGTCGATCGGGATCCCGCCGGCGATCGAGCCCATGGCGGTGACGGCGGTGACCGGGCACAGCCCGAGCAGCACCGCGGCCGCGAGCACGCCGGCCACGGTGGCGGCCCAGGTCTGCGCTCGCTCGGCGGTGGGCGCCAGGGCCGAGCAGTACTGCCCGATCGCCAGCGCGCACACGGTCCCGCCCAGCCACAGGAGGGTCGGGCCGCCGATCGCGATCAACACCCAGGCCGGGGTCAGGACGGAGCGCTCGGCCAGCAGGAACCCCGCGACCGAGCAGCCGGCGTGGAGCGCGATCCCGCCGCACACCCCCGGCAGGCCGCGCAGGAACGCGCCCCACAGCTTCTCGCCCACGATCCCGCCCGGGCGCCGCCCGGTGACCCACAGCAGCTCGAGCGTGCCGTCGGCCCGGTCCTCCACGTAGGAGCGCGCGCCCGCCAGGAGCCCCCACACCAGGGCGAGCAGCCACAGGAGCACGTTCTGGATGGCGAGCATCATGTAGGCCGGCTCGAGCTGAGGGCGGGTCGCCGCGCCGGTGGTCATGCCGATCGCCGTGCCGCCGAACAGGAGGATCACCGCCGCCACCACCACGAACCCGGGCCGCAGCAGGCGCGCGATCCCGCGCACGTCCTCGGTCCGCCGGCGCTCGCGCCAGGCCACCACCCGCCGCGCGGGGACCCCCGTCCGCCGCCGCCACCAGCGGCGCGGGGTCGTGGCCGCGAGGGGAGGCGGCCCGTCGCCGCCCAGCACCGTGCGCGTCAGGCGACGCGCGCCGAGGAGGAACAGGACCGCCGCCAGGAGGGCCTGGCCGGCCAGGCCGACCGCGAAGCTGAGCGGCGGCTCGTGGGTGGGCAGCGTGAGCGCGCGCGCGGGGGCGGTCGCCCAGGCGGCGGCGCCGCGCACCCCGGCGCCCTCCTCCAGCGCCAACCCGATCAGGGCCGGCGCGGCGAGCGTGCCCACCAGCGTGGCGAGCGCGCGCGAGGCCGCGCCGCTCGGGCTGCGGTGGCCGTCGGCCCCCACGAACGCCCCCGCCGCCGTCCCGAGCGCCACCGCGGCGCACAGCCCGCCCAGGGCCTTGAGCACCAGCACCGGCTCGAGCCCGCCGTAGGCGGCCGCGATCGAGAGCAGCGGCAAGGCGAGCAACAGGCCCTCGAGCGCCAGCGACACGCCGGCCCCGCACACGCCGGCCAGCACGGCCACGGGGCGGAGCGGGGTCAACCCGAGCAGCGGCAGGATCCCGTCCAGGCGAGTCTGGACCAGGAGGCCCGCGGTGCGCACCGGCTGGAGCACCAGGGCCAGCAGGACCTGCGTGACCATCAGCGCCTGGAACGGCGCCTGGGGCCCCTGGTTCCGGCTCGCGGCGAGCACGCACAGCAAGAGGAGCAGCAGGCCCACCCGCCCGAGGCGCCGCCGCCCGCCGCGCCGATCGAGGCGGGCGAGCTGGCGCTCCAGCAGGAGCCAGGCGCCGCGCAGCACTAGCTGACCTCGCCGCGCGTCAGGCTCAAGAAGGCGTCCTCGAGGTCGACCGCGCGCTGGCGCAGCGTGAGCAGGTCGAGCTCGGCCGCGACCAGCGCGCGCGCCACGTCGGCGACCCCGTCGGGCGTGGCCAGCTCGACCAGCAGCAGGTCGTCCTCGGCTTGCTCGCGCACCTCCGCCACCTGGGGCAGGTCGCGCAGCACGGGGAGGGCGCGCGCCCGCCCGACCTCCCCGCCGGCGACCCGCACCTCGAGGGCGCCTGGGGGCACGCGGGCCAGCGCCTCGCGCAGGCTGCCCGAGAACGCCACCTGCCCGGCCTCCAGGATCCCGACCGACGTGCACAGCTCGTTGAGCTCGCCCAAAATGTGCGACGAGATCAGGATCGTCTTGCCCAGGCGCTGCAGCTCGCGCAGCACCTCACGGATCTCGACGCGCGCGCGCGGGTCGAGCCCCGTGCCGGGCTCGTCGAGCAGGAGCACCGCCGGGTCGTGCACCAGCACGCGCGCCAGGCCGAGCCGCTGGCGCATGCCGAGCGACAGCTTGTCGAGCGGCTGGTCGCGCTTGCCGCCGAGGTCGACCAGCTCGAGCACGTCGCTCACCACCCGCCGCCGCTGCTCGCCCTCGATCCCGTAGGCGGCCGCGAAGAACTCGAGGAACTCGCCCGCCGTGAAGTCGCGCGCCGTGGGCGCGCCGTCGGGGAGGTAACCCATGAGCCGCCGCACCGCCTCGGGCTCGCGCACGCAGTCGTAGCCCTCGACCCGCGCGAAGCCCTGGGTGGGCTGGGTGAGCGTCGCCAGGATCCGCAGCGTGGTCGTCTTGCCCGCCCCGTTGGGGCCAATGAACCCGTAGATCTCGCCGCGCGGCACGGTGAGGTCCACGCCCTGCAAGGCGAACTGCTGCCCGTAGCGCTTGACCACCCCGCGCAGCTCGATCGCCGGCAGGGCGGCGCGCGCCTCGGCGGCCTCGGGCTCGATCACTCGTCCTCCTCGCCCGCAGGCGCGAGCACCACGCGCAGCAGCGCCTCGCCCTCCACCGCGACCCGCCGTCCGTTCCGATCGACGAGCTCGAACGGGAGCGGCAGCCCCGCCAGGAGCAGCACGGTCCCCCCCGCGTCACGCACGGCGCTCAGGTCGATCCCCTCGCCGTGGCCGTGGCGCTCGCCCGGGGCGAGGTCGACGAAGCAGGCCGCGGCGAGCGCGAACGTGATCGCGTCCGCGGGGCCCCCGAGACCCCCCGACCAGCTCTCCGGATCGAGCGGGAGCGTGTCCCCCCGAGCCAGCCTTCGCCAGCGCAGCGGGCGCCCCGGCCGCGCCAGCGTCACCCACAGCGTCCGGGTCGAGTCGTTGCGCAGCGCGCTCCCTTCCGGCCCCTCCTCGAGCACGACCGGCGGCGCGGCCGCGACGGCGCCGCGCAGCCGGAACGGCGCCACCGCGTCGAGGCCGAGCGCGATCCGCAGCGCCTCGCGCCGCACGTCCCAGGCGGCGACCCGCCGCGGGTCGGGCGCCTCGGGCTTCAGCCGCACCGTCTCCTCGATCGGCGGGATCGCCGGCCACCAGCTCAGCCCCTCGGGCGCGGCCAGCGCGTACTCGTCGAAGCGCCGCGACCCGAGGCACACCAGCGCGTCCACCGCCAGCCCAGCCGGCTCGCCGGGCGCGCCCGCCCGCGCCGGGTCGAGGAGCGCCACCGCCCGGACCACGAGCGGCTCCTCGGCCGAACGCCCCAGGGTGAAGGCCAGGGCCGAGCACACCCCCGAGGCGACCAGCAGCGAGGCCCAGGACACTCGCGGCCCCGGCGCCTTGCGCCACAGCAGGTAGTCGAGCGGGCCGACCAGCAGCAAGAACCCGAAGAACACGAGCACGATCCAGCCCGACGAGATCGCGTCGTCGACCTCTTCGGCCACCGCGCCGCAGGTCTCTTCCTCCAAGGCGTCGCTCGCGGTCAGGTCCCGCAGGGTCTCGGCGGGGAGGTGCAGGGCGCCCCGCAGCGCCTCCGCCAGCGCGCCCGAGCCGACCGGCGCGTCCTGCGTGATCCCGAGCGCGGCCACCGCCCCCTTGCCGTACAGCCACGACGTCAGGAGCGGCGCGTCCTCCCCCGCGTCCGCCAGCACGCTCCCCCCGGGGCGCGGGGTGCCGAGCAGCACCGCCACCGGGTGCGCCGGCGCGTCGGGGTCGAGCTCGGCGAGCGCGCCCTCGCGCAGCTCCTGCCCGCGCACCTCGAGCGGGAGGAGCGGCGCCAGCGAGTCGCCCGGCCAGGCGACGCCGCCCCCGGCGCCCGCCGCCACCAGCAGCTTGCCGCCCGACAGGACCCAGCGCCGCACCGCCTCCGCCTGCGCCGGCTCGAGGCCAGGCGCCTCGGGGATCAGCAGCGCGCTCAGCGCGCCCAGCCCCCGCTCCTCGAGCTGCTCGGGCCCGAGCACCACCGCCGCGGCCTGGCGCGTGTCCACCGAGCCCAGCGCGATCCCGTCGCGCACCAGCGAGGCCAGCTCCCCCGGCCACCCCGCGACCGCCCGGCTCCCCGGTGGGCGCAGCACCCCATACAGCGGCACATCATTCTCGAGCAGCAGCAGCCCGCCCGGCCCCGCGCCGTAGACCACGTCCTGGCTGAACCGCGTCCAGCCCGTCGAGTCCCGCAGGACGACCCGCACGCCGCGGGTCGCGTCCGCCCGAAACGCGAGCGCCACCCGCCGACTCGACCCCGGCTGCAGCTCCACCACTTCGACGTCGTGCACGCAGCGCGGCCCCGGCTCGGCGTGCAACACCTCCAGCCCGAGCCGCCCCACGACCGGCGCCGCGTTCGGCGCGAGCCGCAACGAGACCACCACCGGACAAGGCCGCCCCGGCCGCGCGATCCCCGGCCCGAACCCCGCCCGCACCGAGACCTCCAGCCCCGGCGGCGGCGCGACCGTGACCTGCGCCGCAGCAGGCGCGGCGAGGACGAGCAGGAGCGACAGCAGGGCGACGGCGCGCATGGCCCGCGAATCTACCAACCCAAGCGCCGCCACCCGGGGAGGGCCTGACCTCACCCCCCGGCCCCGCCCCAAGGAGTGGTCCCACCAGCGACAGCCCAAGCATCCTGCGCTGGCTCCGAGGAGTGGCGCTGTCAGCGACAGCCCAAGCCTCCGAGGAGTGCCGCTCCCAGCGACAGCCCAAGCATCCTGGCGGTGGCTCCGAGGCGTGGCGCTCCCAGCGACAGCCCAAGCATCCTGCGCTGGCTCCGAGGAGTGGCGCCCCCCAGCGACAGCCCCAAATTAGTGGCCGTAGCCCGAAGGAGTGGCACCCCCAGCGACAGCCCCAAATCACTGGCCGTAACCCGAAGGAGTGCCGCCCACCAGCGACAGCCCACCCTCTGATTTCGCGGCACCCCACACCACCGCTGGCCCCTCACACCAAACCAGCCGCGAAATCAGAGCGTGAAGCGGAACCCGTCCACCAGGGCCCCCGGCATGCGGGCGCTGATCGTCTTGCGGCGGAAGTAGGTGTCCGCGTCGAGGATCAGCTCGCGCTCGCGGGTCAGGTCGACGAGGTTCTCGCCGAGCATGCGGTAGGCGCTCTCGTCGAAGCGCATCACGTTGAGCGGGGCCACGATCTCGCCGCCCTCGACCCAGAACGTGGCGAAGCGGGTCATGCCGGTGGTGCGGCAGGCCGTGCGGTCGGACCAGTTGAGGTACCACACGTTCCCGACGTAGACGCCGGTCCCCAGCGCGCTCAGCGCCTCCTCCTGGGCCAGCTTCCCGGCGGCCACGTCGATCGACTCGGGCGACTCGTGGCTGGCGGCGCCGTTGGTCTCGACCCCGTACTCCATGGCCGAGCGCGGCGAGACCAGGCAGTCCTGGTAGGCCCCGCCCTGGATCAGCGTCACCTGGTCGGGGCGGCGGAACCCGGCGTCCTGGAAGTTGGGGGCCACGCCCTCGCGGGTGTTCTCGAGGATCGTCAGCCCCTCGTTGAGGCGGGCGCCCTCCGCGACCATCTTGATCAGCGGCGTCTGCTTGGTCCGGTGCGCCTTGAGCCCGAAGCCGCCCCAGCCCAGCATGCCCACGATGTCGCTCAGCGCCGCGGGGGTGAGGTAGACGCGGTACTGCCCGCGCTCGATCGTGTGCGGCGCGTGGCGCAGCGCCTCGAGCTGGCGCGTGGCCCAGTCGACCTTGCGGGTGAAGCCCGCGCCGTCCCACTCGAAGCCGGCGTAGCTCGACTTCACCGCCTTGTCGCCCGAGTGATAGAAGCTCCAGTCGAAGTTGAAGCTGGTCGTCGAATGCCAGTTGCGCTGACCCAGCGAGCTCGCGAACCCGGTGTGGATCCCGCCGGCCGCGTAGATCCCCACGAGGTCGCGCCCCTCGCCCGCCTTGCGGATCTCGCCGATCGCCGCCTCGCCGTCGGGCAGCACCCCCGGCTTGTGGTGCTCGCTCGAGGCCCCGTCGGTCGCGTAGAGGAGGTAAGGGTCCTCGGGCAGGTGCGCCCGCTTGTCGCGCAGCTCGCTCACCAGGCGCCGCGCGCGCGCGAGGTCCTCCTCGAGGTCGCCCGCGAGGGTCAGGCTCCCCGCGCAGTGGCGCCGCCCCTCGATCAGGTCGACCGACAGCTCGCGCTGGCTGACCGAGCCCGCCTGGCGGACCTCGCTCTTGTTGAAGCGGACGAAGTCCGAGTCCTCGCCGTGGAAGCTGCAGGTCATGACCTCGTCGCCCGTGAGGGCGGCCGTGATCGCGCCGGCCAGCTGGTCGAAGTAGGTCTGCATCACTCGCCTCCGAACACCTCGACGCCCGCGAACAAGCAGGTCGGCGAGGCGTGGCCCACGCGGATCACCTGGTTGGGCTCGCCCTTGCCGCAGTTGGGCGTGCCCATCACGCGGAACGTCGACGCGTCGCCGACCGCCACCAGGTTGCGCCAGAACGTGGCCGACACGCCGCGGTAGTTGGGGTTCTTGACCAGGGTCGTCAGCTCCCCGTCCTCGATCAGCTGGGCCCACTCGCAGCCGAACTGGAACTTGTTGCGCGAGTCGTCGATCGACCACGAGCAGTTGGTCTGCATGTAGACCCCCCGCTCCACGCGCGCGACCATCTCCTCGAACGTCGAGCTGCCGGGCTCGACGTTGAGGTTCGCCATGCGGTCGATCGGCGGGCGGTTCCAGCTCGAGGAGCGGGCGTTGGCGGTGCCCGGCTGGCTGGCGCGGGCCTGCGAGGTGGCCCCGCCGAGCGGGCGGAGCAGGACCCCGTCCTTGATCAGGTACTCCTTGCTCGCGGGCGTGCCCTCGTCGTCGAAGCCGTAGCTGGCGAGCTGGTCGCTGACGGTGGGGTCGAACACCACGTTGAGCAGCTCCGAGCCGTAGCGGTAGCTGCCGAACATGTCGAGCGTGACGAAGCTGGTGCCCGCGTAGTTGCGCTC
>CAZMSZ010000385.1:0-5307 GCA_964569055.1 uncultured Planctomycetota bacterium
GCGGTTCGTTCTCGCGCCAGGGCGCCGAGCTGCCAGCGACAGCTCTTCCTTGGCGGTCTTGGACTGCGCGCCCCGCCGGCGTTTCGTTTCGCGGCCTTCCCAGATCTCGCCAACGTCTCAGCCCCGAGCCCGCGCTCGGCCGTGCGTGCGTGGGTTACCGCGACGCGAGCGGCTGGCCCCCGCGTTGCATTAGCACCGGGCGCAAGCGATTGAGGAACCGTAACGGGAGGTGACGCGACTCGAACGCTAGCCGGACGTCGGAACGGGGAAGCCGGTGCGAATCCGGCGCGGTCCCGCCGCTGTGATCGGGGACGAAGGCTGCGCAGGGGCGCTCGCGAGAGCGCCTCGCCCACTGGGCCGACAGGCCTGGGAAGGGGCAGCCGGAGGACGATCCGAGAGCCAGAAGATCCGCCGACGTGCCGCCAACGGGAACGATCTTCGTGGACCGAGATCGACCGGACTCCGCGCGCGCCGCCCCACCGGGCGGCGGCACCTCCCCGCGGACCGCTCGCCAGAGAGCAAGCCCTCATGACCCTGTTCCGCCCGACCCCGGCCCTGGCCGGGCTCCTCGCCCTCTCCCTGTTCACCGGCTGCAGCACCGGCAGCCGCGACGCCAGCAGCTCCGGCACCGCGCCGAGCACCAGCCACACGCCCGCGGCCCTGCCGCACCCCGGCGGCCAGATCGTGGCCGTGACCCCGGGCGCCAACCCGGTCCAGGCCACGCTCCAGACCGACGTCTACACCGCGTTCGGCGAGGGCGGCTCGGTCTCCGACCTCGCGCTCACCGCCGACCGCGCGTTCGTGTTGGAGGACCGCGGGCGGCTGCGGATCCTGGACCTCTCCGGGGCGACGCCGGCGCTCGACCGCGCGATCGACCTGTTCGGCGCGCCGCTCCAGGCCGGGATCGCGACCGGCGCGCTCACCCTCCAGTCGAGCACGCTGGCGCTGCTCACCACCTCGGGCACCGGCGGCGAGGGGGTGGCGCTGTTCGATCCGAGCGCCGTCCAGTCCGCCCAGGACGTGACCTGGTTCGACTTCGGCGCGCTGAGCGCGACCTGGCCCGCCGGGACCACCAACAGCAAGGGCGTCGACGTCGGCGGCCAGCCGCTGCCGCTCACCTACACCGCCGCGGCGGTCCACGCGGGCGGGCGGCTGATCTTCGCCTCGTCCAACTTCGACGCCAACTTCGACCTCAACCCGGGCGCGGTCACCGCCTACCCGCTCGACCTCACCACGCGCACCCTCTCGACCCCGGGCGCCCTGGTCCAGACCAGCGACTTCAACCCGACCGGCCTGACGCGCGTCGAGACGGCCAAGGGCGAGCTGGTGCTGGTGACCAACGCGGGCCCCATGG
The DNA here is from genome assembly GCA_964569055.1 of uncultured Planctomycetota bacterium. Classification (GTDB taxonomy): domain Bacteria; phylum Planctomycetota; class J058; order J058; family J058; genus JAWLGW01. The sequence goes on from CAZMSZ010000385.1 coordinate 1,355, forward strand.
GCCAGGCGGGCTCGATCGACGTGCTCGACCCCGTCACCATGATCAAGGTCGGCACGATCCGCTTCCCGGCGGCGGCGACGAACCCGGCCGGGACGGTGGCGGTCTCGCCCGACGGCACGCGCGGCTACGTCGGCGCGCAGAGCGACGACTGCGTCTACCTGCTCGACCTCGCCGGCCTCGGCGACCTCGTCGGCGCCACGGCCGCCGCCGACCTCTCGGCCCGGTTCCTGGGCGGCTACGAGCTCGGCGCCGCCGCCGGCCCGAGCTACATCTCCAGGGTCGCGCTCTCGCACTCGGGCGACTACCTCTACGCGGTCGACATGAACGCGAGCGCCCTGTACGTGCTCGACCTGACCCGCCCCGAGCTCGGCGCCACGGTGAGCGGCTTCGCGCGGAGCGGTCTCCCGAGCAACTTCGAGGGCCTCGCCAGCCTGGTCGCCGTCCGCCCCGGCGAGCCCGGCGTCGACTTCCAGGGGCCCTCGGTCTACGTGCTCACGATCAACCTCGCCGCGGCCGACCGCGCCATCGCCAACGTGAGCGTGGCGCTCGACGCGGTCACCGTCGACCGGCACTGATTAGGCCGAGGCGCCAGCGCCCTCCGCGGGGCCGCTCGGCTCCACTCGCCCGCCCCCGGGCGCGCCGTTGGCGTCGATGGCCGCGGTGGAGATCACCCCCACCGTCTCGACCCGCCCGTCCTCGGTCACGTCGCGCGCGAACAGCGTGAGCGAGCCGAGGACGGCGCGGTCGCCGGCCGCGGGCGGGTGGCCGAGGCGCTCCTCGAGGAGCGCCGCCAGCGTCCGCTCGGCCGGGGCGTCGACTCGGACGCCGTACAGCTCCGCGAGGTCGCCCACCCGGGTGCTCGGGCGGACGTGCAGCTCGATCTCGGGGCCGGCGGGGTTGGCCTCGCTCGCCGGGCGCCCGGTGAAGGCCAGGTCGACGATCCAGCGCACGCGCGGCTGGAGCACCACGAACACGTGGTCGCCCTCGAGCAGCCGGGTGGAGCCGCGCGGCGGGATGAACTGCGACTCGCGCGCGACCAGCGCGATCACCGCGTTGCTCGGGAGCGCCAGCTCGCGCACCCGCCGCCCGCTGGCGCGGCTCTCGGGGGTCAGCGTGTATTCGACGATGTCGCCGTCGACGTCGCGCAGCGAGGTGATCTCGAGCGTGATCGGCGGCGCCGGCTTCTCGGGGCGTTCCAGGCCGAGCACCCGGGCCATGAGCGGCAGCGACCAGCCTTGCATGGCGGCCGAGATCAGCGCGACCAGGAACACCACGTCGAACAGGACGTCCGCCTGCGGGACACCCTGCATGAGGGGGTAGGTGGCGAGCACGATCGGCACGGCGCCCTTGAGCCCGCCCGCCATCAGGAACACCGACTCGCGCGCCTTGAAGCGGAACGGCGCCACGCACAGCAGCACGGCCATCGGCCGCGCCACGAACATCAGCGCGCCCACCACGACCAGCCCGCCCGCGGCCACGTCGAGCAGGCGGCTGGGGAAGGAGAGCAGCCCGAGCACCACGAACATCACGATCTGCGAGAGCCAGGCCAGCCCGTCGTGGAACACCAGCACCCCGCGCCGGAACACGAGGTTGCTGTTGCCGAGCACGATCCCCGCGAGATACACGGCGAGGAAGCCGCTCGCGCCCGCGGTGGCGGCCGCGCCGTAGGCCAGCAGCGCGACCGCCCCGGTCAGCACGGGGTAGAGGCCCGCCGCCTCGAGCGCGATCCGGTTGTAGAGCAGCGCCGCGCCGCGGCCGATCAACAGGCCGATCGCCGCGCCCGCGAGCATCTGCCACAGGAACAGCCACAGCACCTGCGGGCCGAGCTCGACCCGTCCGAGCACCAGCTCGATGCAAGCGACCGTGAGGAAGATCGCCATGGGGTCGTTGGAGGCGCTCTCGAGCTCGAGCGTCCCCGAGAGCCGGCGGCTGACCCGCACGCCGGCCGAGCGGAGCACCGAGAACACCGCGGCCGCGTCGGTCGAGCCCACGATGCTCCCGAGCAGCAGCCCGTGCAGGAGCGGCAGGTCGAGCACGTACGCCGCGATCAGACCGGTGATCCCCGCGGTGATCACGACCCCCACCGTGGCCAGCCACGCCGAGGGCCACAGGGTCGCCCGGAACGTGCTCCGGTCGGTGCGCAGCCCGCCGTCGAACAGGATGTAGACCAGCGCCACGGTGCCGATCGCGTGGGCCAGGGTGTAGTTCTCGAACTCGATCCCGCCCACGCCCTCGGAGCCGGCCAGCATGCCGATCCCGAGGAACAGCACCAGCACGGGCATTCCCGCCCGCGCCGACAGCTTGCTCGAGGCGATCCCCAGCGCGAGCAGCACCCCGACGAGGAGGACGATCTTGTCGACGACGAACATGGGCAGCGACATCCTAAGCCGCGCGTGCGAGGCGGGCGCGCGCGAGATCCTGGATGACCGGCGGCCCGCTACTCCGCGAGCGGGAGCGTGCGCTCGGGGCGCGCCACGTCGAGCGCGGCTCGCACCTGCTCGGCGTCGACCCCGCGGACCGCGAGCAGCCGCTCGATCACCTCGCCCACGATCCGGTTGGGCGTGGAGGCGCCGGCGGTGAGCCCGACCGTGACCGGCCCCGCGGGCAGCCAGCCGCGCGTGCGGCTGCGGGTCTTCTCGCCCAGCGGCTGGTGGTCGATCTCCTCGGCCGACACGATCTCGCCCGGCCCGTCGATGTGGAACGCCGGGCAGAACTCGAGCCCGATCTCCACGAGGTGGGTGGTGTTGCTCGAGTTGTAGCCGCCCACGACCAGGATCACGTCGAGGTCGCCGCCGCGCCCGAGCGCGAGGGCCGCGTCCTGGAGGTTCTGCGTGGCGCTGCAGATCGTGTCGAACGACTGGAACCGCTCGGCGTGCTCGGCCTCGCCGTGCCGCTCGCGGACCGCCTCCCCCAGCATGCCCGCGATCTCCAGCGACTCGCTCGAGAGCATGGTGGTCTGATTGGCGAGCCCGATCCGCTCGAGGTGCAGGTCGGGGTCGAACCCGGGCGAGACCGCCGGGGCGAAGCGCGCCAGCAGCTCGGTCCGACTCAGCGCGCCCGGCCGGCGCGCGATGTAGTCGCACACGAGCTGCGTCTCCTCGCGGTCGCGCACGATCAGGTAGTGGGCGCCGCCCTCGCGCGCCCGCGAGCTGGTGGCGCGGGTCTCCTCGTGGCCGTACTTGCCGTGGATCACCGAGGTGAAGCCGCTCTTGACGTAGTGGCGCACGCGCCGCCACACGTTCATGACGCTGCCGCAGGTGGTGTCGACCAGCACGCAGCCCTTCGCCTTGAGCGCGGCGAGCTCCTCGGTGGCGACCCCGAACGCCGGCAGGATCACCACGTCGTCGGCCGTGACGTCGTCCAGCGTGTAGCCGTCGCCCAAGAAGCGCACGCCCAGCTCGACCAGGCGACGGTTCACGTAGGGGTTATGGATGATCTCGTTGGTGATGTAGATCGTCTTGGTGGGGAAGTGCTCGCGGGTCTCGTAGGCGAGGTCCACCGCCCGATCGACCCCGTAGCAGAAGCCGAAGTCGCGGGCGAGGCGCACGGTCACCTCGCCGAACGTCATGGCGTGCCCGTGCTCGCGCAGCGCGTCGACGAGGTGGCTGTGGTAGTCGTTCTGGAGCAGGCCCTTGATCTGCTTCTTCAGGCCGAAGCCCTTCTGCACGTAGAGCGCGCCATCGGCCATGGAGAGCCTTCCGCGGCGGGACGCCGGCTGGGGAATGGCGGCATCTTAGCGGGAGGGGGACCCCGGGCAACGGCCGGCTCGGGGCGGCCGCCGCACCTCCGTCGTTTCTTCCGGGTGAATGCGGTAAGCTCCAGCCGCGAAGGAACCTGGGGACCGGGAGCGCGCGTGGCCGATCATGACGGGTCGCTCGCGGCGGCGAGCGCCGAGGCGGACGCGGGAACGAACGGGGTCGACAGGCCCCGCGTCGTGGTCCTGGTCCGAGGCG
>CAZMSZ010000385.1:5407-7055 GCA_964569055.1 uncultured Planctomycetota bacterium
GAGCCGAGCCCGCTGACCGACTTCCTCGGCGCGTCGCTGCTCCACCGCGCCACCCACGCCGCGGCGGCGGCCGGCGCTCCCCGGCTGATCCTGGTGGTCCGCTCCGACCTCGCCGAGGACCGCCGGCGCGAGCTGCACCGGCTGGCGCAGGAGGGCTTCGCGGGCGGCGCGGTCGAGGTCACCGACCGCGACCCCGACGAGCTGACGCTCGGACGCGGGCGCGTGCTCGCGCTCGACGGCGCCGCGCTCCACGACCCCGAGGCGGTGGCGCGGCTGGCCCGGGTCCGCGGCGACAAGGTGGCGCTGCTGCTCGGCCCCGCCGGCGAGGGCCTGCGGGTACGCACCGAGAGCGGCGTGGTGCACGAGCTCGGCGCGGACGTGACCCCCTCGGACGGCATGCTGATCGGCGCCCTCTCCGCGCCGAGCGCCGACTTCGCGCGCCTCTCGCAGATCGGGATGAGCGCCGCCATGGACGAGCTGCGACGCGAAGGGCGCCTGATCGGCCAGGTCGCCCCGCGCACGCACGCCCGCCAGTTCGCGGGGCCCAAGCTGCTCGAGCGCGCGCGCCGCGAGGCGTTCGAGGCGCTCGCCTCGAGCGGCAGCGACGGCCTGTTCGACGACCTGATCGGGCGCCCGCTCTCGCGCGGGATCACGCTGCGGCTGCTGCACCAGGACCGGATCACCCCCGCCTTCGTCTCGGCGGTGGCGGGCGTGCTCGCGATCGCGGGCGCGGCCTTGCTGGCGGTCGGCGGCACGCTCGGCGCGGTCGTGGCCGGGCTGCTCCTGATCGCCTCGGCGGTGCTCGACCGGACCGACGGCGAGCTGGCCCGGCTGCGGCTCGAGCCCGAGCAGCGCTCGCTCGACTTCTTCCTCGACCACGTCACGCAGGGCCTGGTGGCGCTCGGGCTGGCGTTCGGGGTGCACAACCCGGCGCCCGGGGTCGCGGGCTGGCAGGCCACGCTCGACCTGCTGCGGTTCCTCCCCGAGGGCTGGCGCAGCTACCTGCAGGCGAACGTCACCCCGCTGCCGCTCGGCTTCTTGACCGCGGGCGGGGTGGTGCTGCTGCTGTTGGTCCTGCTGTGGCGGGGCAAGCCGCAGCCGGGGTCGCGCGGCCTGCGCAAGCTCGGCGACGCGCTCGCCTCGAGCTTCGGCAGCCGCGACTACTTCTACCTGCTGTTCGGGGTGGCCCTGCTCCACGCGCTGTGGCCGCAGCTCGGCCTGATGGGCGCGTTCCTGCTGGCGAGCGCCGTGGCGGTCCACCTGTGCTGGGCCAGCCTGGGCTTGATCACGCTGCTCGCGCCGCCGCAGCGCGGGGGGCAGGAGCGCTGAGGTGAGCGACCGCCTCGAGGCCCTGCGCGCCATGCTGGCGGAGGACCCCGACGACCCGTTCACGCGCTACGCCCTGGCCATGGAGCTCAAGGGGCGCGGCGAGGGCGCCGAGGCCCGCCGCGAGCTCGCCGCGCTGATCGAGCGCGCGCCCGACTACGTGGCGAGCTACTACCAGTACGCCGCCCTGCTGCACGCGGCCGGCGAGCCCGAAGCGGCCAAGGACGTGATCGCGCGCGGGATCCCTGTTGCCGAGCGGGCGGGCGACGACCACGCCCGCCGCGAGCTCGAGGACCTGCTCGAGGACGTCGAGGACGCGTAG
>CAZMSZ010000386.1:0-7049 GCA_964569055.1 uncultured Planctomycetota bacterium
CGGTCTTGCGGTCATTCCTCAGGCCAGGGAGCCGACCTCACCAGCGACAGCTCTTGGCGGTCTTGGGATACGGCACGACCTCTCGGACGACGACCCGCTCCCCCGCCGAGCGGTGCTGAGCGATCCGTCCCCGCTCGCTATGCTGGACCCGCCAGAGGCGGCCGGCCTCGCAGGCGGGGATCGTGACGGATCGGCTCAGACACTCGCTCGCCGACGGGCCGCCGCCCGAGCGCGGCGAGGTCGTCGCGGAGGCGCCCGAGGACTTCGCCGCCCTGCTCGAGCTGCTCGGCGCGCGCGACGTGCTGCCGCGCGAGCTGATCGAGCGCGCCCGCGAGGCGCCGCCGCTGCGCCTGGGGCCGTACGAGGTGCGGGCCTGGCTGGGCGAGGGCGGCATGGGCACGGTGCTGCGGGCGTTCGACCCGCAGCTCGGGCGCGAGGTGGCGCTCAAGCTGCTCGCCGACCGGCGCGAGGCCTCGGTCGAGCGGTTCCGGCGCGAGGCGCGCGCGCTGGCGCGGCTCAACCACCCCAGCGTGGTCGAGGTCTACGGGCTGCACCTCGAGGAGCAGGTGCCGCTCCTCGCCATGGAGCTGATCGAGGGCGAGTCGCTCGACCGCGTGCTCGCCGCGCGCGGGCCGCTCTCCGAGGAGGCCGCCTGGACCCTGCTCGAGCAGGCGAGCGCGGCGCTCGAGCACGCCGAGGGGCAGGGCGTGCTCCACCGCGACCTCAAGCCGAGCAACCTCATGGCCGAGGGGGAGGGACCCGACGCGCGCTACCGGCTGTGCGACTTCGGCCTGGCCCACCTCGAGGACGTGGCCTCCTCGCTCAGCGACGGCTCGCGCTCGCGCCTGGTCGGCTCGCTCCCCTACATGAGCCCCGAGCAGCTCCGGCTGCAGCCGGTCGACGCGCGCTCCGACATGTACTCCCTGGGCGTGACCGTGTTCGAGCTCCTCACCGGGAGCCTGCCGCAGCGCAGCCTGGAGCACTCCGACGAGGAGCCCGAGCGGCTCGACCTCGCCGCCCACCGCCCCGGCGTCGCCCCGGGCCTGGCCGCGCTGGTGGGCGCGCTCACCGAGCGCCGCCGCGACGACCGCCCCTACTCGTGGGCGGCGGTGCGCGACCTGGTGCGCGCCGCGCGCGCCGGCGCGCTCGAGGGCGAGCTCGCGCTCGAGGCGGGCGCTCGCGAGCCGGTCCCGGCCGGGGTCTACGTGGTCGGCTACGAGGGGCTCGACGCCACCGCCTACGAGCGCCCGCGCGTCGAGGTGCGCCTGAGCGCGTTCGCGATCGACCGCGCGCCGTTCTCGCGGCGCGAGCTGCTGGCGCTCCTCGCCGCGCACCCGGGCCGCCCCGAGCTGGCGCGCTTCGAGCGGCCCGACGCGCGGGGCGCGCTAGCGGCCGACCCCGCCGCCGCGCTGACCGGCGTCACGTTCGAGGAGGCCAGCGCGATCGCGCGGCTGGCGCGGGCGCGCCTCCCCTCGCGGCTGGAGTGGGAGGCGTTCGCGCTGCTCGCCCTGCAGCGCGGCACGGCCGAGGCCTGGGGCCTGTTCGCGCTGCAGGAGTGGTGCGACGACTGGCTCGAGCACGGGTTCCACGCGCGCCTGGCCCGCGCCGGCGCGCCGCAGGACGACCCGCGCGGGGCGCCCGCCGCGCGCGAGCGGCGGGTGGTCGTGGGGCGCGGGCGCGGCGCGGCGATCCCGCGGCGGCCGAGCTACTGCCTGGGCTACCCGCCGGGCGTCCGCCGGGCGGACCTCGGCTTCCGCCTGGTGAACCGCGGGCGCGAGGGGAGCGGCCCCAAGTGACTCGGCCCGACGACCCCGAGACGCTGCGCGCGCTGTTCGCCCAGGCCCTGGCGGAGAGCGGCGAGGACATCGCCCCGGTCGACGCCAGCGCCCCGCCGGCCGAGCGGCCGCGGGCTCGCGAGACCGGCGCCGCGGTGAGCGTGGTCGAGAAGGAGCGCGAGACCACGCGCACCTGCCCCACCTGCAAGGCGGAGCTGCCGCTGGCGCGGGTCACCTGCCCGGCCTGCTACCAGCGCGACTTCGCGCCGGTGCTCGGCAAGGGCGAGAAGACGCTGGTCCACCGCATGGCGACCCTCGGCCTGGCGGGCTGCGGCAAGACGGTGTTCTTGACCCAGCTGTTCTGGTTCCTGGAGGAGGACGCCTACGACAACCCGGCCTTCCCCTGGCGGGTGCGCCTCGAGACGGCGGGGGCGCGCCGGTTCATTCAGGAGGGGCGCGAGCGGATCCAGGCCGGGCAGTGGCCGCTCAAGACCAGCGCCTTCTCCGAGCAGGCCGTCCACGCCAGCGTGCGCAGCGCCTCGGGCCGCCGCTTCCAGCTCCTGATCAACGACGTCTCCGGCGAGTCGGTGCAGAAGTTCTTCTCGCAGGCCGACCGCCCGCAGGACGACCCCGAGCACGCGGCCTACCTCGGCCACCTGTTCAACTCGCAGTCGTTCCTGCTGCTGCTCGACGCCAAGCGGCTCACCCGGCGCGACGCCTGGGACATCGACGGGTTCGCCAACATGTTCGCGCGCGAGCACGGGATCGAGGCCGAGCCCAAGGACCTGTGGCTGGCGCTGGTGATCACCAAGGCCGACGAGCTCGAGGAGACCTACGCCACCCCCGAGGAGCTGGCGCGCAGCTGCCTGCGCGGCACGTTCTCGCGCCTGGAGGAGTGCTTCCGCCACATCGCCGTGTTCGCCGTCTCGGCGGCGGGCAAGGTGATCGAGCACCCCGGCGGCGAGCCGCCCAGCCTCCCCGATCCCTACGCGCTGCCGGTCGGGGTGCACGAGCCGCTGGCCTGGGTCCTGGAGGGGATCGAGCGCTACGACGACGAGCGGCGCGAGCGGCGCCACCAGCGGCTGAGCGAGCAGGAGGAGGCCGAGCTCGCGCGCGAGTGGGAGCGCTCGTTCCGGGGCGGCGGGTTCGCGCCGGCGCGGGTGGCGGTGGCGCTGCTGGCGCTCGGCGCGCTGATCTGGCTGCTCGTGACGCTCGCGAGGCTCGCTGGGTGAGCGATCGGGCCGGGCGGACCCGGCGGTCCGTGTTCTACACGTCGATCCGGGGCGAGGTCAGCGGGTTCCAGGTCGCCGCCAGCTCCGACCCCCTCGACGAGGAGGAGCGGCGCGCGATCGAGCTCCACTCGGCCGCGAGCGGCCGCGACCTCGAGCGCGCGGGCGAGGCCGTGCGCCTGTTCGCGGTCGGCGCGAGCTGGGGCGTGACCCGGATCGTCCCCGCGGCCGCGGACTACACCGGGCGCGAGGGGAACGTCCTCGCCCACACGATCCTGCTCGAGGCCGAGGACGTGGCGGCGCCGGGCTTCTCGGTCGAGGAGCTGATCAAGGCTGGCCTGTTCGCGCGGACGCTGCCCGAGCGCGGCGGGGGCGGGCCCGCGCCGGTGCCGCGGGTCGACCTGCCGCGCCTCGACGACGACGCGCCGCGCCCGCCGCGCACGGATCCGCTCGAGCCGCTGCTGGGCGACGCCTTGCCCGAGGCGGTCGCCTGGCTGGGCATGGGCAAGCGGGTGGCGCTCGTCCTCGACGACCGCCACGAGCTGACGGTCGCCGGCTGCGAGGCCATGCGCGCGCTCCTGTTCGGCGCGGCGCAGGCGCGCTTCACGTTCTCGACCCTCGGCGACAACCCGCTGCTCCCGGCGGCGACCCTGTGCGGCCTGGACGCGGGCACCACGCGCGACTCGCTCCTGGCCTGGAGCGCGCGTGACCCCGACCTCGCGACGTTCGACCTCGGCGCCCGGCGCTGGGTCGGGGCTCCGGAGGTCGAGCCTGGCCCGCTCGAGTACGCCCGCCGGCTGGTCGCGCTGCTGCGCGCGCCGGAGCTCGCCCCCGACGCGCGCGTCGAGGCGGCCCGCGCCCTGCAGGCGTACGTGCAGCTGTTCGCCGGCACGCGCGCCTCGAGCCCGCGCGCGCCGCTCGAGCTCGAGCAGGACGTGGTCGCCGACGCCGCGGAGCTGGTCGAGACGCGGGTGGGGCTGCTCGCCGGCGAGCGCCCGCTGCTCAAGCAGCTCCGCTGCCTCCTGCCCTACGTCCGCGCGCCCAGGGTCGTGGACGACCTCCAGCGCGGCCTGCCCGCCCTGATGACCGAGGCGCTGCGCCACGCCGACGTCCCCGTGGTGGTGAACGCCTGCCTGGTCCTGCTCCACCGCCGCGCCCGCGAAGGGCGCGAGGGCGCGGCGTCCGCGATCAGCGCCGCCGTCGCGCGCGGCGTGCGGGAGGCGGGCGGCTGGGCGGGGCCGCTCCTGTTCGAGCTGCTCGCGCGCGGCCGCGCGGCGGGGCTCCCGCCCGCCGTGCTCGCGCCGGCGGTCGAGGCCGTCCGCGCCGGGCGCGGGCGCTGGTCGTTCGGCCCCAGGCACCTCGAGTCGCTGGCGCGGTTCGCGGGCGCCTGCGAGACCGAGGAGCGCCTGCTCGCGCTGCAGCTGCTCGAGGACCTGCTGGCGCGGGCCGAGCGGCGCCCGGCGCTGCTGGCCCAGGCCTGCGAGGCGTTCGGCCCGCGCGTGCAGGACTGGATCCCCGACGACCGCCTCCCGGTCGACCGACTGGTCGAGCTGTTCGCGCGCAGCGCCGAGGACCTGCACGTGCCGCGCGAGCGCGAGCTGGCGGCGCTGGTCGGGGCCCTGGTCGCGGCCGGTCACGCCACCGGCCTCAGCGTCAACGCGCGCCGGCTGCTCGAGGCCGGCCTCGACCCGGCGGTGTTCGTGGACGCCTGCCTCGCGCTCGGCCTCCCGCAGGTCTTGACACGTCACGTGAAGCGCCTGCGCGAGGCGCCGCCGCTGGCGCTGGCCCGGGCGACCTCCCTCCTGCTCGCCGCGCCCGAGGCCGACGAGCTCCTGCCGCGCTGGACCGGCGCGCTCCCGCTCGAGCCGCTCGGGCGCGCGCTCGCGCTGCTCGAGCCGGCGCGCGCGGCGCTCGAGCTCGAGCCGCCGCTCCCGATCCCGTGCGGCGGCCCGCTCGACGAGGCGGAGCGCGAGCTGCTGCTGCGGGTGCTCGACGACCGCGTGGCCCGGCTGCGCCGCGCCGAGGCCAAGCCGCTCGACACGCGCCGGCTGGCCCGCGCGCTGGTGGACCTCGTCGGGCTGCGGCGGCTGGCGCTGGGGGCCGGGCACCCCTACCTGCGGGTCGTGACGCGCAACCTCCTGGTCGAGCCGCGCCTCGCGCAGGCGCGCGCGCTGGCGCTGGCCTCGCTCCTGACCTGCGCGGCCGGCGTCCTGCCGGGGCTGCTGCTGGTGCCCTGGCTCGGCCCGCTCGAGCCCCACGGCCTGAGCGCGCTGGCGAGCACCGCGGCGCTCCCGCTCGCGGCCGCCCTGGCCGTCCTGGCCGCCTCCCGCTGGCGGCGCTGGAACGCGCGGATCGGCGACGCCTGGCAGGACGTGCCCGAGCGCTGGCGCTTCCGGCCCGTGGCGGCGTTGCGCGGGCTGGCCGCCGCGTTCGGGGTGGCGTGGGCCCTGCTCCTCACCGACGTCGTGCCCCCCGCGGCGCGCGCGCTGGACTGGCCGCTCGCCGCCGTCGGCGGCGGCGTCCCGCCCGACCTGCTGTTGCCGCAGGCCGGCGTGGGGCTGCTGGTCCTGGCCGGCCTGCTGGTCGCGCTGGAGGTCACCGGCGGGGCCGCGCGCGCGCGCTGGCGCGAGGTGCTCGCGCGGCGAGCCTGGCAGGTGAGCGCGGGGGCGGGCGCCGCGCTGCTCGCGGCGGCCGCGCTCGAGGCGCAGGGCTGGGTCGACCTGCACGCGACCTCACGCTGGCTCGGGAGCTTCGTCGGCGAGGAGGCCCCGGCCGAGCCCGGCGCGGCGCCCGCCGCCTCAGCCCCCGCGCAGCCAGGCGCCCAGGGCGCTGAGTAGCCCGAGCCGCTGCTCGTACACGCCCGGGTCGTCGCCGAGCTTGACCACCCGCACGGTGCCCAGGCCCACGCGCCGCTCCCAGATCCGCGCCTCGCCGTAGCTGGCCGCGCGCCACGCGCCCCAGCGCGGGAACGAGAGCCGGCACTGCTCGAGGATCTCGAACGCCGGCCCCTCCTCGGGCGTGTAGCGCCGCCCGGCGATCCGGGCGCACAGGGGGCAGCGGCCGCCCTCGCGCCCCATGGGCACCGCGCAGGTCGGGCAGCGCGGGAGCGCGGCCAGGCAGGGCGGGCAGTAGCGCGGGCGCCGCTCGCCCAGCGCCCAGCGGCGGTGGCGCGGGCAGACCGTGCCGCCGCACTCGGCGCAGTGGTGCTCGGGCCGCCCACACACCCGCGCCGCGCACGGCTCGTCGGGTGCGCCGGGGCAGGCGCGCAGCGCGTCCGCCAGCGTGACGTGGGTCGGGTTCACGGCGCAGCGGACCTCGTGGTCGGGGCACGCGCGCCGGCCGTCCACCACGATCGCGGCGCCCGGACGGAGCACCCGCTCGCAGCCCGCGTGCGCGCAGCGCACGAGGTGCTCGCGGCAGCAGCGCCGAGCCGAGAGGTCGCACGTGCCGGTCTCCTCGGGCGCGAACAGCCGGTTGCACTCGAAGCACCACACGCCGCACGCCGGGCACACCGGCGCGTCGCTGTGGCTGGAGCGGAGCGCGTGCTCCGGCAGCATGGCCGCCCCGCAGACCGAGCACGCCACCGCGTGCTCGGGGCACACGCTCCGCCCCGAGACGGCGCACGTGCGCTGCTCGTCGCGCAGCCCGGGGTGGCCGGCCGCGCAGCGGAGCACGTGGGCGGAGCACACCACCCGACCCTCGAGCGCGAGCGTCGCGCCCCGCCACACGCGTCGCCCGCACCCGGCGAGCGCGCAGCTCACCAGGTGCTCGTCGCAGAACGCCTGCCCGGAGAGCTCGCAGCGCGCGGCGCGCTCGGGGAGCGGCCGGCGGCACTCGGCGCAGGCCGGCGCCGGCGCCCCGACCTCGGGCTCGGGCGGGCAATCCGTGTCGGGCGAGTCGGCCATGGCGTCTCCTCGACTCTACGCCATGGAGCCTCGCCCCTGGCTGGGGCTAGGCTCTGTCTCGAAACTCGGACCCCGCCCTCGCTCACCCTCGTCGCCGCTGGCTTCGTTGCTCGTCGGGCACAATGCGCTGCATTGCTGTC
>CAZMSZ010000387.1:0-7038 GCA_964569055.1 uncultured Planctomycetota bacterium
GCGCTGGCGCGGCGTCGCCCTGACGCCCGCCCGCGCCGGCCTGGCGGGCGCGCTCGGCGTCGGGCTCGCCTATCCGATCGGGCACGCGGGGGTGGTCGGCGGCTGGCCGGCCCTCCCGCCGACCGACGTGACCCACTGGCCGCTGGTGTTGGCGCCGGCGGCCGCAGCCTGGGGCGCCCTCGAGGCGCGGCTCGGCCGCGGCGGGGCGGCCCGGGTCGTGGGGCGCTGGTTCGGTCGCGCCGGCCTGGTGACGCTCGCGCTGCTCCTCATGACCCGCCCGCTGCTCGAGCACACCTGGGCCGGCGGGGAGGCGCTCTTGCGCCTGGGGGGCTTCGCGCTCTGCGCCGCCCTCCTCTCGCTCGGCCTCGACGCGCTCGCGCGCGAACGCGCCGAGGGCGAGCCCGAGCCGCAGGCGGGCGCCCTCCTGGCGCTGCTCCCCGCCCTGGGTGGGGGCGCCCTGGTGATCGCGTTGTTCGGCCACAGCGCCAAGGTGGCCGAGCTGTGCGGCGTCCTCGCCGCGGCGGCGGGCGTCCTGGCCGCGCTCGCCTGGCGCGCGCCCGCGCTGACCCCGCTGGCGGGGGTCGCCACCCCGCTGGCGGCGCTGTTCACCTGCCAGCTCGTGAACGCGGTCGGCTACGCCGAGCTCCACCCCGGCAGCGCCCTGCTCCTCGCCGCCGCCCCCGGCGCCGCCGCCCTGCGCCCGGGTCGCGCCGAGGGCGGCACCCCCAGCTGGCGCGGCGCCCTGATCGGGCTGGCACTGAGCGGCGCCCTGGTGCTCGCGGCGGGTGGCCTGGCCTGGGCGACCGCGCCGGCGGCGGTGGATCCGTACGAGATGTACGCCCCGTACTGAGCCGCGAGTCGGAGGCTGTCGCATTGCAGACCGCCTCGCCTAGCGAAGCTGAGTACGAAGCGCAGAGGGCGCGGGGCCCGCAAAGAATCTCTGCGTTCTCGGCCCCCTCGGCGCTTCATTCCTAGCTGGCAGCGACAGCTCCTCCTTGGCGCTCTTGGCGCCCTTGGCGGTCATCTCTTTCTTGCGCCGGGGAGCTGGCGTAGTGAGCGACAGCTCTTCCTTGGCGGTCTCGAACGGGTCCTCGAGACCGAGCCGCAGCCTCTCCGATTCGGTCTCGGACCCCCGACCCCCGCTCCCCGTACCCCGCGCCTAGAATGCGCCCCATGCCCGAGCCCGTCCTCGCGGTTCGCGACCTGGTCAAGGTCTACCCCGGCGGGGTCCGCGCGGTGGACGGCGTGTCGTTCGCGATCGAGCCGGGCGAGGTGTTCGCCTTGCTCGGCCCGAACGGCGCGGGCAAGACCACCACGATCCGGATCGTGGTCACGCTGCTCGCGCCCACGAGCGGCGCGGTCCTGGTGGGGGGGCACGACGTGGCGCGGGCGCCCGAGGCGGCGCGGCCGCTGATCGGCTACGTGCCGCAGGAGCTGGCCCTCGACCGCTACCTCACCGCGCGGCAGCACCTCGAGCTGAGCGCGCGGCTGTATCGCCTCTCGCGGGCCGAGCGGGCCGCGCGGGTCGAGGCGCTGCTGGCGCTGGTCGAGCTGGCGGGGCGGGCCGACGAGCCGATCAAGCGCTTCTCGGGCGGCATGAAGAAGCGGCTCGACATCGCCTGCGGGCTGATCCACCGCCCGCGGCTGCTGGTGCTCGACGAGCCGACCTTGGGGCTCGACATCCAGACCCGCCACCGGATCTGGGACTACGTGGCGGGGCTGCGGGCGGAGGGGACCGCGGTCCTGCTCACGACCCACGACATGGACGAGGCCGACCACCTCTCCGACCGGATCGCGATCGTCGATCGGGGGCGGATCCAGACCGCTGGGACCGGGGCCGAGCTGAAGGCCGGCTACGGGGGCGAGATGGTCGAGCTCGAGCTCGGGCGCGAGGAGCTCCCCGAGCAGGACCTCGCGGCGCTGCGCGCGCTCGAGGGGGTGCGCGAGCTGCAGCGGCGCGGGCGGGCGCTCCTGTTCGTGACGCCCTGCGCGCGCGAGCTCGCGCCGCGGCTGGCGGCGTGGTGCGAGGAGCGCGGCGCACCGCCGCGCGCCGTCCGGTTCGGGCCACCCTCGCTCGGGGACGTGTTCCTGAAGGTCGCCGGCCACGGGCTGCGCGACGAGCCCACCGCGGCGAACGGGGGCGCGGCGTGAGCGCGCTGGTGCAGGACACGCTCGGCCTCACCTGGCGCTGGCTGATCCACCTGCGCCGCGACCGCATGAGCCTGGTGCTCGGGATCATTCAGCCGCTGATGCTGCTGCTGTTCGTCGGCCCGCTGCTGCACCACGTGGTCAGCGACGCGGCGAGCCTGCGCGAGCTGATGGTGGAGCGGTTCCGCACCGACGACTACTTGACCTTCCTGTTCTCGGGGGTCGCGGTGTTCACGGTGCTCGTCAACTCGATCCTGGGCGGGATCCCGATCGTGTTCGACCGCGAGACGGGCTTCATGGACAAGGTGCTCGCCTCGCCCGTGTCGCGCCTGGCGATCGTGGCCTCGCGCTTCCTGTACGTGATCCTGTACAGCCTGATCCAGGTCGGGTTCATCACCGCCGTGGCGCTCCTGCTCGGGGTCCGCCCCGCGAGCCCGCTCCTGGCCCTGCTGGCGCTGGTCGGCTACGGGACGCTGCTGTGCGCGGGCCTCTCGGTGCTGAGCCTGGCGCTCGCGTTCGTGTTCCCGCACCACTCGATCTTCTTCGCGATCACCGGGTTCATGCTGACCCCGCTGCTGGTGCTCAGCCCCACGTTCGTGGCCCGCGAGGCCATGCCCGGCTGGATGCAGCTCGCCTCGCTCGCCAACCCCATGACCCACGCGATCGAGCCGATCCGCGCCGTGTTGCTCCACCCCGAGGCGGTGACGCTCACGAGCTGCGCCGCGTCGGCCGGCTGGCTGCTGGCGTTCGACGCGGTGTGCTTCGCCATCGCCGTGGGGGTGATCCGCCGTCGGCTCGAGGAGTAGCGACAAAGCCTGGCTGCGCGGTTGTCCAGCGCGCATCTCGTGATGGCCAGGGCGGCTGCCGTGATGGCCTTGACGGCCAGGGGGGCGGGGCTACCATCGCGCGCTGCGCCAGGACGGGAGCGCACCGGAGGACGCCGTGAAGGTGTTGGACATCGCGCCTCAGCGCGGGCGGCGGCGGGACTTCTCGGCGCGGTTCGCGGCCGAGGGGCACGAGATCGTGACCGTCCCCGGCCGGCGCGAGGCGCTCGAGATGCTCAAGGGGCAAGAGTTCGACCTCGCGCTCCTCGACGCCGCCTCCGACCTCTACGACTGCCGCGCGCTGGTGGAGGAGATCCGCAAGGGCGCCAGCAACGACCCGGTGATCGCGGTGTTCGTCGAGCCGCGCAACCGCCCGCCGCGCCACCGCCTGGCGGGGCGCGCCACGAACGTGGTCGTGCTCCAGGACGGCTCGGTCGAGCACATGGTCCGCATGATCCACCTCGCGCTCGCGATCCGGGCCGGCCTCGAGGAGGACTCGGGCCCGCCGGAGTACATGTTCGACCCCTCCGAGCTCACGGGCGACGAGGTGTTCGACGACGAGCTGATCGAGGAAGAGGAGCTGGTCGAGGAGTAAGTAGCCCTCGCTCAGCGCGACTACGCCAGGAGCAGCGCCAGGTAGCCCGCGTAGATCGCCACCAGCGCGGCGCCCTCGCGGCGGCTGATCAGCCGCCCGGTCATCACGATCGGCAGCAGCAGCGCCGAGAGCGCGAGCATGACCGGCAGGTCGCGCGTCAGGATCACCCGGTCCACGTCGAGCGGCGCCAGGCTCGCGGTCGCGCCCAGGATCCACAGCACGTTGAAGATGCAGGACCCGACGACGTTCCCCAGGGCGATGTCGGGCTCCTTGCGGAGTGCCGCTACCACCGAGGTCGCCAGCTCGGGGAGGCTGGTGCCGCAGCTGATCACGGTCAGGCCGATCACCGTGTCGGAGAGCCCCGCCCACTGGGCGACGGTGACCGAGCCCGCCACGAGCAGCTCCGCCCCGACCCCGAGCAGGACCACTCCGCCGGCCACGAACACGAGGTCGAGCAGGATCGGGGGCTTCGCGACCTCCTCCGCCGGCTCGCCCCCCACGTCTTCGGCCGCGCACTCGGCCTCGAGCTCGGGCGAGTCCTGCGCCGCGCGCTTGCTGATCCGGTACACCGCGTAGGTATAGAGCACGCCCAGGCCCAGGGCGATCAGCCCTTCGAGCCGCGAGATATGGCCGGCCCCACCCGCCGGCCCGCCGGTCGAGGCGAGCACGGCCAGCGCCGCGGTGACCGCGATCATGAGCGGGACCTCGCGGCGAATGATCGCGACCTGGCAGGCGATCGGGGTCAGCAGCGCCGACGCGCCGAGGATCACGGCGATGTTGAAGATGTTCGAGCCCACCACGTTGCCGACCGCGATCCCCGGGTTCCCCGCGAGGGCGGCCTTGAGCGAGACGACCAGCTCGGGCGCGCTGGTGCCGAACGCCACCACGGTCAGGCCGACCACCAGCGCCGACACGCCGAACCGCAGCGCGATCGCCGCGGCGCCGCGCACCAGCCCCTCCGCGCCCGTCGCGAGCAACACGAACCCGGCCAAGAGCTGCAGCAGGGCCAGGCTCACGCGGCCCCGGTCGCGCGCAGGGTCCGCGCCAGCTCGCCCGCGGTGTGGAAGCGGGCCACCGGGTCCTTGGCGAGGGCCTTGAGCACGATCGCCTCGAGCTGCGCGGGGACGGCCTCGCCGTGCGCCGAGGGCGGCTCGGGGGGCTGGTTGACGACCTTGTCGATGATCGCGAACGAGCTCGGCCCGGTGAACGGCGGTCGTCCGGTCAGCAGGAAGTAGAGCAGGGCCCCGAGCGCGTAGACGTCGGTCGGCGGGCCGATCCGGCGCTGGTCGCCGAGCGCCTGCTCGGGCGGCATGTAGGAGGGCGTGCCGAGGATCTCGCCGGTGTGCGTGAGGTTCTGGGTGGCCGCCCGCCAGCGCGCCAGGCCGAAGTCGCACACCAGCGGCGCGTCGTCCTGCAGCGCCACCAGCACGTTGGCCGGCTTGAGGTCGCGGTGCACCACGCCGCGCCCGTGGGCGAAGTCCATGGCGTCGCACACGGCGGCGATCAAGCGGACCTGCTCGCCGTGCGCGCGCGGCTGCTCCTCGCGCCAGCGGGCCAGGTCGCGCCCCTGCACGTAGTCCATGGTGAAGAAGGGCTTGCCCGCCTCGGCCCCGTCGGGCACCACCCCCGCCTCGTGCACGCGCACGATCCCCGGGTGGTCGAGGGCGTGGGCGAGCGAGACCTCGCGGCGGAAGCGGGCCAGCGCTTCGGAGTGCGCGCCGGTCAGGTGGCTGAGCACCTTGACCGCCACCAGGGCCCCGTCGGCGCGGCGCGCGCGGTAGACCGCGCCCATGCCGCCGCGTCCCACCGGCGCGAGGATCTCGAGCTCGCCGCCGATCGAGAACGGCGCGAACTCGGGCTCGCGGGGCGGCTCGGAGCGCCAGGTCTCGCCGAGCGCGTCGCCGGCCGGCAGCGCGGCGGCGATCGGCGAGGCGGCGAGCGGGTCGGCCAGCTCGACCGTGCGCTCCGCGTCGCCTTCGCCCGAGCTCGGCGGGAGCGGCAGGGGCACCGGCGTGTCGAGCTCGAGGAACGTGCGGCCGCCGTCCCCGTCGTCCGCGGCGGCGCGCGGCGCCTCGGCTCCGGCCAGGGGGGCGGCCGGGTCCAGCGAGGCCGGCGCCGCGGCCAGCTCGAGGAACGTCCCCTTGCCGGTCCGCTCCGGCCCGAGGTCGCCGGGGCGGGCCAGGTAGAGCACACCGCCGCACTCGACGCAGGCCAGGGCTTCCGCCGCGCGCAGCCCGACGAGCGGCACCCGCCGCCCGCAGCCCGGGCGGCACACCAGCGCGCCGCCCTCCAGCGCGCCGCGCAGCTCGTCGGCCGCGCGGGGCGCGAGGTAGCCCAGCCGCACGGCGGCCGCCGGGAGGCTCTCCCGACGACCGTGGCTCGCCGCCGCCTCGACCTCGCGCGCGAGCGCCAGCGCGTCGGCGCGGGTCAGGGCGCCGCGGCCGAGCGCGAGGCGCCCGAAGAGGACGTCGGCATCCTCGAGCGTCATGTTCGGAGTCTAGCCCGCCCGTCCGCCCGGCGCAGCAGCGCCACGACCACGACGCTCGCCGCGCCGCCCAGCGCGCACATGAACAGCAGCGGCGCCTCGAGCTCGCCGGTGCGGTCGGCGAGCCAGCCGCCGAGGATCGGCAGCGCGCCGCCCGCCCCGAGCACCGCCTCGTGGATCCCCGTGCGCAGCCCGCGTCGGCCGGCCTCGTAGTCGAGGCTGTAGAACACCGAGGAGGCGTAGCTCACCGCCTGGGCCGAGCCGATCAGGAGCGCGCCGACCAGCGCCAGCGGGAGCCCGCTCGCGAGGTAGAGCAGCCCGAGGCCCGTCGCCGCCAGCGGGGTCGCCGCGAGCAGCGGTCCTCGCCGGTAGGCCCAGCGCTCGGTCCGATCGAGCGCCACGAAGCCGACCCCTTGCGCGGCGAGGGCCGCGAACAGCAGGGCGCCGGTCTCGAGCTCGCTCAGGCCGAGCGCCGTGCCGAGCTTGGGGGCGAGCGCCTTGAGCGTGGCGAGCGTCCCCCACAGGCCGAAGTTGGTGACGAGCGCGGCGATCAGGAAGGCGCGCTTGAGCTCGGGCGGCGTGGCGCTCGGCGGCGTCGGGCCTGGGTGAGGGCCGACGTCCGGAGCGGGGGGGGCGTCGGGCGCCACGGCCAGCGCGGCCAGCACGACCGTGGCGCTGAGCGCGCCCGCCGCCAGGCAGGCGGGTGGGTGGAGCTCGAACAGCACCCCCGCGGCGAGGAAGCCGAGCGCCTTGCCCGCGGTCCAGCCGATGTTGAAGAACCGGATCGCGCGGCCGAGGGCGGCGGGGTCGCGCTCGAAGTCGCCGATCCGCGCCTGGAGCGCGGGCCAGAACAGGGCGTTGGCGAGCGCGAACAGCGTCATGCCGGTGTAGACCACGGCCGGGACGCCGCCCGGGACGGGTAGGCGCGCCGCGACGCCGAGCGGCGCCTCGGGGGTGCTCCCCGGGGTCAGCTCGATCAGCGCGGC
>CAZMSZ010000388.1:0-7015 GCA_964569055.1 uncultured Planctomycetota bacterium
CGCCGCGTTCCGCGCGCGCTGCCACGAGGCCGGGCAGACCCACCCGACCCCGCTCCTGCTGCGCTACGGGCCCGGCGACTACAACTGCCTGCACCAGGACCTCTACGGCGAGCACGCCTTCCCGCTGCAGGTGGCGATCCTCCTCTCCGAGCCCGAGCGCGAGTTCAGCGGGGGCGAGCTGACGCTCACCGAGCAGCGGGTGCGCATGCAGTCGCGCGTCGAGGTCGTGCCGCTGCGGCAGGGGCAGGGCGCGGTGTTCCCCGTGCGTCACCGGCCGGTGCGCGGGACGCGCGGCTACTACCGGGTGAACGTGCGGCACGGGGTGAGCCGGCTGCGGGGAGGCGAGCGCTTCACCCTGGGCGTGATCTTCCACGACGCCCGCTGACCCCCGGCGCGGGGGCCGGCCGGCCCCACGCTCTAAGCCTGCCTCCGCGCGATCGCGATCAGGCGGTGGACCATGCCGCCGAGCGTGAGCAGCCAGGCGCCGAGCGCCACGAACAGGAACACCCGCGGGATCGCCAGCAGGAACGGGGCGTCGACCGCGTCGGTCAACCGGGCCGTGCACACCGTGTACATGCCGAGCGGGAACACGGCGCCCCAGTAGAGCGGGTCGTAGCGGAGGGGGAACCGGCGGTAGACGTGGCGCCAGGCGCCGAGCACCAGCAGCATGGGGATCCACCAGGTCGCGGTCGCCCACCACAGGAGCGTGACGCCGCGCACGAACGGCAGCACCTGCTCGATCACCGGCGAGTGGGGCGCGGCGGTGACCAGGGTGGCGCCGGCCAGGGCCGAGATCGCCGCGGCGCCCATGTTGATCCAGTAGGGCGGCGCGAGCTCGGAGGGCTCCAGCGCGAAGAACGCGTAGCGGTAGAAGATCAGCGCCAGGATCATGACGTAGAGCATGGCGGCGCCGAGCCACGTCACCAGGCAGAACAGGAGCGCGTGCGGGGCGCGCGCGCCGAACCCGGGCGCGAGCTGGGCGCCGAGCACCGACACCGACTGCGCCGCGACCACGGCCAACAGCCAGCCGCCGTTGATCCCCTCCGCGAGCGTGGGCTTGACCGACTTGACCGTGGCCAGGCCGATCACGCCATAGGTCAGCACGCCCCACAGCCCGACCGTCGCCCCCCACAGCGCCGTGGCGGCGGTGAAGGAGTGGCCGATCAGCAGGCACTGCGAGCCGAGGACGCCGGTCCCGGCCGCGGCGCTGAAGAAGCCGAACGTGCGCCCGTGGTTGAGCAGGTCGGCGCGCACGCGGTCGCGGTGGCGCACCACGCGGGCCAGGGTCAGCGCCCATACCGCCGCGTAGAACGCGATATTGAGCAAGAACAGCGCGTACGCCGGCCCGGGGCGCTCGAGCACGTGGAGCGCGACCGAGACGATCCCCGTCGCCATGACCAGGGCGAAGCTGGCGGGGTGCAGCTCGCGGAGGGCCGCGTCGGGGCCGCGCGGGGTGGGAGCCGGTTCTGCCACGTCCTACAGATAGCGTAGCAGGCCGACGTTGAGCAGCAGACAGCCGGCGCTGGCCGCGAACGCCGGCCACACGATCGCCTGGTCGCCGCCCAGCCAGGCGTTCATGGTGGCGGTCAACAGCCACAGCTGCAGCACGACCAGGGTCAGCACGAAGCACAGCACGCCGTACACGATCGTCGTGCGCTGGGCGTGGGTCAGGCCGCGCGGCCGCTCTTCGGGGGTGGCCACGTCAGACCGTTCGCTCTTCGAGACCGACCGCGAACACCTCGCCGTCCTCGACCTCCAGCCGGACCACGGGGAGCGGGCGCGGCGGGGGGCCGGCGATGTTCCGGCCGGTCCTGAGGTCGAAGAAGCCGGCGTGGCAGGGGCAGTGGATCACGCCCTCCTCCACGCGCGGCACGACGGCGCAGGCCAGGTGGGTGCAGGACTGGCTGTAAGCCACCAGCACGTCGGCCTCGGGCCGGATCAGCAGGCAATGCTCCCGCTCGCTCGGGTAGCCGAACACCAGCGAGCCGCCCACCGGCACGTCCGCCAGGGCGGCGATCCGCACGCGCGGAGGCGCGCCTGTCTGGCGCTTGCGCACGCTCTGGGCCGCGATCCAGCCCTGGCCGACCACGAACGCGCCGCTGGTCAGCACCAGGTACTTGGCGAAGTCGCGGCGCGAGACGTAGTGGTCGAGCGGCCAGTCGATCGGGAAGTCCTGCCGCCAGGCGGGCTGCTCCGCCATGGGCCGGCCATCGGGCGCCCGGGTCAGCTCGAGCGGGTCGCGCGGCGCCGCCGGCCCGGGCGCCTCGCCGGCCAGCGGCAGGCGGCCGCGCACGGCCGGGTCCTCCCCCGTGAAGCGCCCCTGCGGGCCGCCACCCTCGGTCGCCATGCTCACACCTCCACCTCGGCGAACGGGTCGGCGAGCGCCTCCGCGGCCGGCGCGTCGGCCACCACCCGCAGCGCGCGCGCCGGCGGGCGCTCCTCCATGGCCTCGGTCACGTCGATCCGCGGCGGCCGCCCGGGGTGGCGCGGGACCATGACGTTGACCCGGGTGGTGATCGTCTGGCCGCCGAAGCGGAACTCGTTGGTCGGCATGGACTGCGGGCGCAGCGCGCGGATCTCCTCGCGCGTGCCGAAGAACAGCGCCTGGCTGGGGCAGACCGTGGTGCACATGGGGCTCTTGCCGACCGAGCTGCGGTCGTAGCACATGTCGCACTTCATCATGATCTCGCGGTCGATGTACAGCTCGGGCACACCGAACGGGCAGGCGACCACGCAGTTGCCGCAGGCTATGCAGCGCGGCTTGCGCGCGCTCTGGACCACGCCGTCGCCCGTGCGCTTGATCGCGTCGGCCGGGCAGACCTCGGCGCAGGTCGGCTGCTCGCAGTGCATGCACACCACCGGCACGGTCTGCACGCTGCGGCCGCGCTCGATGAACTGCACGTGGATCATGGCCTCGCCCTTGTGCGTGTCGCACTCGCTGCAGGCCTGCACGCAGGCCTGGCAGCCGATGCACCGGCTGGGGTCCACGAACATCTCCAGGCCCGGCGGGACCGGCACGACTCCTCCCCTCTACTGCTGCGGCTCGAGCGCGGCCGCGTAGGCGGGCGGCCCGTCGGCCTTGCGGGCGCGGCAGGCGCAGACCTTGTACTGCGGGATCTTGCTGACCGGGTCCTGCGCCGCCACGGTGAGCCGGTTGACGCTCTTCTCGCCCGCCCAGTGGTAGGGGACGAACAGGGTGTCGGGGCGGATCGTGCTCACCACCAGGGCGCGCAGCGTGATCGCGCCGCGGCGGGTCTCGCAGGTGGCCCACTCGCCGTCGGCGATCCCGAGCTTGGCCGCCAGGCGCGGGTGGAGCTCGAGGCGCGGCTCGGGGTACTGCGCGACCAGCGGGCCGATCCGGCGGGTCTGCGTGCCCGACAGGAACTGGCTGATCACCCGCCCGGTGGTGAGGAAGTACGGGAACTCCTCGTCCACGTCGTCGGCCGGGGTGCGGTACTCGGCCACGTTGAAGCGCGCCTTGCCGTCGGGGAAGTAGAACGGCCCCGCGCCCTTGGCGACCGGGTTGTAGCTGCCGGGTTCGAACAGGCGCGGCGTGCCGGGGTGGTCGGGGGTGGGCTCGCCCGTGCGGGGGTCGGTCGCGTAGCAGGGCCAGAACACGCCCATTTGCCGCTCGACCTTCTCCCAGGTGATCCCCGAGTAGTCGGCCACCCCGCCCGCGCTCGCGCGCCGCAGCTCCTCGAAGATCGCGCGCGGCCCCTCGAACGTGAACCCCTCGGGCCGCCCGAGCGCGCGGGCGAGGTCCTGAATGATCTTCCAGTCCTCGCGGGCGTCGCCGGGTGGGTCGACCGCCTTGTTGATCTTGAGCACCCGCCCCTCGACCTGCGTGACGGTCCCCTCGTCCTCCTCCTGCAGGCTGCCGGGCAGGACGATGTCGGCGTGGCGCGCGGTGTCGTTGAGGAAGAAGTCGATCGCCACGTAGTGCTCGAGCTTCTCGAGCGCCCGGGTCACGAACCCGCTGTCGGGGAGCGAGACCTTGGGGTTGAAGCAGATCGTGACCAGGGCCTTGATCTCACCCGCGTCGATCTTGCGGAACAGCTCGTAGGTGTCGACTCCGGGGCCGGGGAGCTCGGCGGGGTCCATGCCCCACACCCGCGCCACGTGCTCGCGGTGCTCCGGGTTGGCGATGTCGCGCAGGCCGGGGAGCTGGTCGCACTTCTGCCCGTGC
Organism: uncultured Planctomycetota bacterium; assembly: GCA_964569055.1. GTDB lineage: Bacteria > Planctomycetota > J058 > J058 > J058 > JAWLGW01. The sequence goes on from CAZMSZ010000388.1 coordinate 4,187, forward strand.
TCGCGCCCGCCCTGCCCGTTGGCCTGCCCCACGATCGTGCCGTAGCCGCTCCCCTCCCGCCCGATCCGGCCGGAGGCCAGCACGAGGTTGATCGAGCCGAGCACGTTGGCGACCCCGCAGGAGTGGTGCTCGATCCCCCGCGCGTGCAGGAGGAAGCTCGAGCGGGCGGTGCCCCACAGCTCGGCGGCCTGGCGGAGCGAGCGCTCGGGGACGCCCGTCACCTCCGCCGTGCGGGCGGGGGTCCACTCGCGGCAGTACTCCGCGACCTGCTCGAACCCCACGGTGTGCTCGGCTATGAACGCGTGGTCGAGCCAGTCGCGCTCGATCATGAGCTGGAGCACCCCCGCGAACAGCGCCGCGTCGCGCCCGGGCTTCACCGGCAGGTACAGGTCGCACGTGCGCGCGATCGGGGTGATCCGCGGGTCTTGCACGATCAGCTTGGCCCCGTGCTCGCGGGCCTGCCACAGGTAGTTGGTGGTGATCGGCGCGCACTCGGCGACGTTGGAGCCGGCGACCCAGATCACCTCGGCCCCGAGCAGGTCGGCCCAGGGGCTGGTGACCCGGTCGATCCCGAACGCCTTCTTGTTGCCGGCGCCGGCGCTGACCATGCACAGCCGGCCGTTGTAGTCGATGTAGGGCGTCCGCAGGCAGCGCCGCGCGAACTTGCCCATGAGGTAGGCCTTCTCGGTGGTGAGGCTGGCGCCGCTGAGCACCGCGACCGCGGCGGGGCCGTGCGCCTCCTGCAGCCGCCGCAGCTCGCGCGCGGTGGTGGCGATCGCCTCCTCGTAGGGGATCGGGCTGAAGCCCGCTGGGTGCTGCGGGTCGCGGCGCAGCGCGCTGGTGAGGCGGTCGGGGTGCGAGCCTTGCAGGTAGCGCTTGACCCCCTTGGGGCAGAGCATGCCGCGATTGAAGGGGAACTCCATCCACGGCTCGAAGCCGATCACCTCGTTGTCGCGCACCTTGAGCTGGATCCCGCACTGCTGCCCGCAGAAGCAGCAGTGGGTCTTCACCAGCCGCTCGGCCGGCAGCGGGCCCACGTCGCGGACCTTGGCCGAGAGGTGCGGCCCGAAGGCCTCGATCATGGCGTGCTCGGCCACCGGGAGCTTGGCCACGGCTCAGCCCTCCGCCCGCGCGCCGGGCCCCTGCCACAGCGCGCTCTGCGCGAGCCCGAACAGCGCGCGCCGGCAGGCGGGGCACACCTCCTGGTAGTGCGCCTCGCCCGCGAGCTCGTAGCGGAAGCCGAGCTCGCGCTCGACGGTGATCAGGTCGCGGACCATGACCGCCGACGCGTAGGGCGCGCCGCAGCGCCGGCAGTGGGCCTGCTCGCCGCTCGCGCCGGCCTCCTTGTAGAACGCGACCCCGAGCTGGGCGGGGCGCTGGAACACGTGGAACAGCTTGCCGAAGGGGAGCCAGAGCAAGGTCACGATCACGGTCACGGCGTGCAGGATCGCCAGGAACGGGTAGGCGTAGCCCTTCATCCAGGTGTAGCTCACGGTGAGCATGAGGCCGGTCACGCTGACCGCGAACAACAGCACCAGCGGCAGCACGTCCTCGCCGAACTGCTGGACGGCCGCGGCGCCCTGGTCGCGCAGGCGGCGCCAGAAGGCGAGCATCACCCCCGCCATGACCAGGAACGAGCTCCACACCAGCCCGTGGAACGCCAGGAAGGCCAGGAGCGACTCCACCCCGAACTCGGCCGTCGGCACCCCGAACACGAACGCGCGGTAGGTGTCGAGGCGCCCCGGGGCGGTCTCGAAGTGGACCCAGCCCCACACCAGCGGGAACGTGATCGCCGCCGCCAGCACGCAGCCCCACATGATCGCGAGGTGCGCCAGCCCGCGCAGCCGGTCGCGCCGCAGAATGAACCGGTTGGCGGCGATGTCGAGCACCAGCCGCCGCCCCAGCGTCGCGACGTTCTTCGGCAGCGCGCGCGGGTCGAGGAAGGTCTGCCAGCCGCGCCACCAGTACATTCGGGTGGGCGGGCGCTGGAGCCACATCACGTAGCGGTAGGTGATCCCGAACACCGCGAACAGGGTGGCGAACGTGTAGCCGACCAGCGCCGCGTCGAAGTGGGCCAGGTCGCGCGAGCCCACCACGATCAACAGGGCGAGCAGGGCTGTGAGGCCGATCCCCCACACCGCCGCGCGCAGGCGGTGGCGGACGCGCGGACGGCCGGAGGCCTGGGACTCGATCGCTTCACCCATCGGGCGCTTCGCTCCTCTCGATGGCTGGCGCCGTGGACCGGGAGAACCCTAGCACGACCGGACGAGAGGTTGGCCCCCGGCGGCGTGCCGCGCGCGGAGCGGTGCACGACGCGGACCGCCCGGCCCGCGCGGGCCAACCGCCGCAGCGGGCGGCCGCGGCACGGCCTTCGTGGCGTCACGCCCTCGGGGCCGAGCCCCGCCCGAACGAGCAGGAGTGACCCACATGACCACGACCGCCGAGATGCTCAAGACCCACCCGCGCCAGATCGAGGCCGACGCCGACCTGTTCGCCCAGTGCGCCGACGCGTGCTTCGAGTGCGCCGAGAGCTGCACCGCCTGCGCCGACGCCTGCCTCTCCGAGGAGCAGATCGCCGAGCTGCGCACCTGCGTCCGCCTGAACCTCGACTGCGTCGACATCTGCGAGAGCGTCGGCAAGGTGCTGCTACGCCAGACCGGGCGCAAGCCCGAGACCCTCCGCGCCCACCTCGAGGCCGTGATCGCGGTGGTGGGCGCCTGCGCGGAGGAGTGCGAACGCCACGCCCAAAAGCACGAGCACTGCCGGATCTGCGCCGAGGTGTGCCGCCGCTGCGAGCAGAGCTGCCTGCGCGTGCTGGGGGGAATGTAG
>CAZMSZ010000389.1:0-6999 GCA_964569055.1 uncultured Planctomycetota bacterium
GGATTCTGGGCTGGAGCCGGAGTCGGGGGCTGGTCGATTCCGATTCGGACTCCGATTCCGAATCCGACTCCGAATCCGAATCCGACTCCGACTCCGACTCCGACTCCGACTCCGACTCCGACTCCGACTCCGACTCCGGCCTCGCGTACCATGCCGCCGTGCCGACTCGCACCGCCGCGCAAGCGCAGGCCCGCCCATGAGGCGCGTCGTCCTGGTCCGGCCGGGGGGGCCGCGGAACGTGGGGGCGATCGCGCGGGCGGCCGCGAACTTCGGCCCCTGCGAGCTGTTCCTGGTCGCCAAGCCGACGCACGCGCTGTTCGAGCACCCGGACTTCGCTCAGAGCGCGCACGGCGTGAGCGATCCGGCGGGGCGGTTCACGCGGGTCGATGCGCTGGAGGAGGCGCTCGCCGACTGCACCTGGTCGGTCGGCTTCACCGCCCGCGATCGCGGGCAGCGGCCGACCGCGGACTGGCGCGAGGTGCGCGAGGCCGTGGCCGCGCGGGGCGCGGCGCCGCAGGAGCGGCTGGCGCTGGTGTTCGGGAGCGAGCGGTACGGCCTGAGCGCAGCCGACGCGGCGCTGGTGAACCAGGTGGCGCGGATCCCCACCCAGGAGGCGCTCCGCTCGCTCAACCTGGCGGTCGCCGTGGCGCTGGCGCTCTACGACACGGCCGCCGCGACGGCGCCGGCCGCGGGAAGGGCCGCGGGGACGCCGCTGGACGGGCGGGCGCGCGCCCTCCTCGTGACGCGGGCGCAGGAGGGCCTCGCGGCCCTGGCCGAGTACGAGGCCCTCGAGCGCGAGATCCGCGCCTCGGCCGCCCGCCTGTTCGGACGGGCCGAGCTCGAGCCGCGCGACGCCAAGGCCTGGCACGCGATCCTGCGGCGGCTGGCGGCGGTCCTCGGGCGAGGCGAAGGGGAGCAGCGCGCCGAGGGGCGTTGAGCACGCGACGGCGCGCCCGCCGCGCGGCCGTTGCTTCCGCTCCAGCCGACGGTTACGGTGGCGCCGCGCGCGAGGAGCCGACGCCATGAACACTCGCCACCAGCTCGCCTTCCGGCTGCTGCTGCCGCTCCTCCTGACCGCCCTCACGGGGTGCCTGCAGACGAGCGACCGCCGGGTGCGGGTGCGCCGCGACGCGGCGCTCCTCGACACGCGCGAGTTCTCGGGCGACCCCGAGGACTACGCCGCGTTCCTCGACGAGCAGGAGAAGCTCCGGCAGGAGAGCGCGCTGCCGCCCGAGCTGTACCGGGCCATTCGCACGGAGCGGGCCCGGCGCAAGGCGATCGAGCGGGCGCTCGCGGACCGCTCCGACGACCCGTGGCGCGACTACGAGCGCGACCGCGAGGCGGTGCTGCTGCGCCCCTGGCCCGACTCGCCCTGGCGCGAGCCGCCGACCCCCGAGCCGCTCGAAGGCGAGGAGCCCGCGGCCGCCGACGAGGGGGACTCCGCCTCGGACGACGTCGCCGAGGAGGAGGAAGAGGACGAGTGGAACACCGACGAGGACGACGGCTGGTAGGCCTGAGCGCTCCTAGGCGCTACCCGTCCTCGCGCGTCACCTGCCGGGCGCTGCCGAAGTCCTTGGCGGCGAGCCCGTGCTTGCGCATCATCTTGTGGAAGCTCGAGCGCACGATCTGCGCCTCGGCCGCGGCCCGGGTCACGTTCCCGCCGTTGCGGGCCAGGACCGACTTGAGGTACTCGCGGGCGAACGCCTGCTTGGCGTCCTCGTAGTCGAGCTCGAACAGGCGTGACACGCCGCTGGTCGCGACCTGCCCCTCGCCGCCGAGGCGCAGGTGCTCGGGCTCGATCGTGTCCCCCTCCATGAGGAGCACCGCCTTCTCGATCGCGTTCTGCAGCTCGCGCACGTTGCCCGGCCAGTCGTGGCGCAGGATCGCGCGCAGCGCCTCCTTGGCCAGCTTGACCGGGCGCCCGTCCTGCGAGGTCGCGTCCTCGAGCAGGCGCTGCACCAGCAGCGGGATGTCCTCCTTGCGGTCCTTGAGCGGGGGCAGCTCGATCGAGACGACGTTGAGCCGATAGAACAGGTCCTGCCGGAAGGCCGAGTCCTTGACGAGCTGGCGCAGGTCCTTGTTGGTGGCGGAGATCACGCGCACGTCGACGTGGATGATCTCCTTGCCGCCCACCCGGCGGACCTCGCCCTCCTGCAGCACGCGCAGCAGCTCGCGCTGCATGGCGGGGCTCATGTCCTGGACCTCGTCCAGGAAGATCGTGCCGGTGTGGGCCTGCTCGAACAGGCCCGGCTTGTCGCGGTCGGCGCCGGTGAACGCGCCGCGCACGTGGCCGAACAGCTCGCTCTCCATCAGCGACTCGGAGATCGCCGAGCAGTTGACCGACACGAACGGCCCCGCCGAGCGCGGGCCGTTGACGTGGAGCGCCCGCGCCACCAGCTCCTTGCCGGTGCCGGTCTCGCCGTGGATCAGCACCGGGACGTCGGTGTCGGTGATCCGGTCGAGCAGCTTGAACACCTTCTGCATGGCCTCCGACTTGCCCACGATCTTGTCGTAGTTGAAGCGGAGCTTGAGCTGCGAGAGGTTCCGCTCGAGGTCGGCCAGCTCGCTCGCCTGGGCCTGCACCTTCTGCGCCAGCCGCGCGGTCAGCTCCTCGAGCGCCTGCTTCTGCTCGAGGTTCTCCTGGTAGAGCCGCGCCTTCTCGAGCGCGTTGCCGAGCTCGCGGGTGAGCGCCTGCATGAAGATCAGGTCGGTCTCGTCCACCTCGGGGTCGGCCCGGCGCGTGTCGAGGTACATGCAGCCGATCGGCTTGCCCTTGACCACCAGCGGCAGCACCAGCACCAGCTCCAGGCCGCGCGCGCGCGCCGCCTCGGCGAGGTCGTGGTCCTCCTCGTCGTCGTCGGCCGCGCGCACGAACACCGGGATCGACTGGCGGCGCACGCGCTCGAGCGCCAGCTCGCACACCGTCTCGGCGTCGGCGGCCGCCCCCGCCCCGTCCTGGGCCAGCTCCACCGCGAGCTGGCCGTCGCGCTCGAGGTAGAGCACGCCGCGCTCGCAGCCCGAGAGGTGGATCAGGAGGTCGAGCAGGGTGGCGAGCACCGCCCGCCGCTCCAGGACGCTGTTCACGACCACGATCGTGTCGAGCAGCATCATGACGTTGCGGTAGTCCTTGACCTGGTTGCCGGTCAGGATCCCGATCAGCTTGTCGGAGCGGAGCGCGTGCTTGGGGATCCGCCGGTGCCAGGCGAGCGCGCGGTTCCCCCCCTCCTGCTTGGCGATGAACAGGGTCTGGTCGGCCTTGCGCAGCAGCTTGCCCGGGCTCTCGGCGTGGTGCGGGAACACCGCCACCCCCGCCGACACGCGCACCTCGAGCCCCGCGCCGAAGCCGGGGTACTCCTCGACCGCGGCGCGGATCTTCTCCGCCGCGGCCAGCGCGCCCTCGACGTCGGTCCCCGGCAGCACGACCGCGAACTCCTCCCCGCCGTAGCGGAACACCGCGTCCTCGTCGCGGACCTTGGCGCGGATCAGCCGGGCCACGCGCGTGATCACCCGGTCCCCGCGCGCGCGACCGGCGGCGCGGTTGACCCGGGCGAGGTCGTCGATGTCGAGCATGATCAGCGCCACCGGCGCGTCGGAGTGGCGCGCGATCGTGGTCTCGACCGCGAGGTGCTGCTCGAGCTCGGGGCGGCGGTAGAGGTCGGTCAGCGCGTCGTGCGTCGCCTGGTGGTAGAGGCGGGCGTTGGTCAGGATCTCGCTCGTGGCGTCCGCCACCTGCTCGAGCAGCTCGAGCTGCTGCGCGGTCAGGACCGGCGCCGGCGGGCAGGCCACGAACAACAGCCCCAGCGGCCGCGCCAGCGCCGTGCTCGGGTGACGGCGCCGCTCGCGGCCCGCCGGCTCGGGCGGCTCGGGGCGGAGCTGGAGGCGCAGCGGGATCACCGCCACGGTGGCGGCGCCGGTGAGGCGCGGCAGCGAGGGCCCCGCCGGGACGCCCTCGCGCACCACCGGCGCGCCCTCGGCCAGGGCCGCCTCGTAGAGCGGGCTGAGGCGCGGCTCCTCGAGCACGGCGGTCTCGTCGACCCCGCGTGAGGCGAGCAGCACGAGGTCCTGCCCGCGCTCGAGGGCGGCCACGAACCCGGCCTCGGCGCCGGCGAGCCGCAGCGCGAGCTCGAGCTGCCGCCGCGCGGTGCGGGCGTAGTCGAACGACTTGGCGCTGATCAGGCGGTCGGTCTCGTACAGCGCCGTCCAGGGGCGCTGGTCGTCCCGCGGGCGGGCGCCGGAGGAGCTCGAGTGAGAGGGCACGACGTGAAGGCTCCCTAGCGCTGCCCTAGCGCTGGTGGATCGGTAGGTAACGCAGCGGCAGCTGCAGGATCAGGAGGGCGATCGCGGTGGCGTAGGTCTTCCCGAGGCCGGGCTGGTCCCAGTAGGGGTAGCCCTTGCGCATCTCGAGCAGCTCGCGGCGGATCCGCGGCAGGTAGGCGGCCCACTCGGGCCCGCCCCGCTGGAACATGGCCTGCGACGCGTAGAGCTGGGTGTAGAAGAAGAACTTCTGGTCGCGGCTGGTGGTGAGGTGCTGGCGCAGGTAGCCGTACCCCTTCTCGATCACGTCGGAGTGGTATTCCCCCGCCCCGTGGAGCACCGCGATCCCCGCGGCGGTGAGCGCGGCCGAGGCGTCGCCCCAGTTCTTGGTGTAGCGCACCCCGCCGCTCGGGAGCTGCGAGTCGCGCACGTACTCGGCCGCGCGGCGGACCACGTTGGCGTCGACCGCGAACCCCGCGTTGCGGGCCGAGCGCAGCGCCTGCATTTGGGTGATCGTGACCGACCCCTCGTCCTGCATGCTGCTTCCGCTGACCGGCACCGGGTAGTAGTACCAGCCGCCGTCGCGCGAGATCGCGCGCTCGGTCAGCCGGATCCCGGCGCGGATCCCCCGCTGCATCCGCTCGCGCAGCGCGGGCTCGCGCGTCTGTCCGCTCGCCGAGGCGAGCAGGAGCAGCGCGAACCCGTGGCCGTGCATGGGCCGCTCCTCCTGCCCCGTGGGGTCCTCGCCGTCGTAGAGCAGCCCGTCGTAGCGACCGCCGGCCTGGCGGTCCTGCATGTCGAGGATCCACACCAGGCAGGCGCGCAGGTGCTTGGCGTAGGGCCCCGTCTCGGGCGTCTCGCCGTGGGCCAGGAGCGCCAGCCCCGCCAGCGCGGTGACCGACATGCGATAGCGCGGCTCGGCGCTCGGCCAGTCGCCGATCCGATCGCGCTGCTGCCGCGCCAGCCACTCGACCCCGTCCTCGATCGCGCGCCGCGCCTCGGGCGTGATCTCGTGCAGCACCGGCTCGTCGCTGCTCGGCAGCTCGACCTGCTGCTGCGCCCCGGCCGGCCCGCCCAGCGCCACGCACGAGAGGATCGCCGCCGCGAGGCAGGCGAACGAGATCCGCCTGGTTCCGTGTGGCGACACTGGCACCCTCGGGACCCCCTGGGCCGGCGAAAAGCGGCGCCGAACGGCGACACCCGGAGGGTAGCCGCGAGGGTTAGGTCGTGCAAGCGCGGTCCGATCGCTCGACTCACGGGTTAGCCTGCTGCCGTGAACGACGCGCGAGGGCTCCGCTTCCCCAAGGGCTTCTGGTGGGGCACCGCCACGGCCGGGCACCAGGTCGAGGGGAACAACGTCCACAGCAACTGGTGGGCGTGGGAGCAAGAGGGGAAGGTCGCCGACGGCTCGCGCAGCGGGCGGGCCTGCGACTACTGGAACCGCTACCCCGAGGACCACGCGCTGATGGCTGCGCACGGCCACGGCGGGTTCCGGCTCGGCCTGGAGTGGGCGCGGATCGAGCCGGCGCCGGGGAGGTTCGACGCCGCGGCGCTCAGCCACTACCTCGCGATCCTCGACGACCTGCGCGCGCGCGGGCTGAGGGTGTGCCTCACGCTCAACCACTGGGTGCTGCCGGCGTGGTTCGCGGATCGCGGCGGGTGGCTGGGGCGCGACGCCATGCAGTCGTGGGAGCGCTTCTTGCGCCACGTGATCCCCGAGGTCGCGCCGCGGGTCGACCTGTGGGTCACGCTCAACGAGCCCATGGTCCCGGCGCTGGTGGGCTACCTGATCGGCTACCACCCGCCGTGCCGAGTCGACCCGCTGGCCTGCGCCAAGGTGTTCCGGCGCCTGCTGCGAGCCCACGCGATCGCGTACCGGCTGATCCACGAGCTGGCGCGCGCGCCGGGCGGCGGCCCGCCGCAGGCGGGGTTCGCGGGCGCGGTGCAGTACGTCGAGCCCTGGCACCCGACGGGCCTGAGCTCGCTCGTCGAGCGGCCGCTGGCGCGCGCCTTCGCGCAGACCAGCTACCGCGCCTGGGAGGAGAGCGTGCTCACCGGCCGGGTGGCGCTCCCGTTCGGGCGCGGCCAGCGCGTGCCCGACCTCGCGGGGAGCGTCGACTTCGTCGGCCTCAACTACTACACCCGCGTCAGCGTGCGGCTCGGCCTCGACACGCTCTCCAACGTGAAGGCCGGCCAGTTCGCCGTGCCCGACGGGCTCGAGACCACCCAGATGGGCTGGCAGGTCTACCCGCCCGGCTTCCACGCGGCGCTGCGCGAGTGCTGGGAGCGGTTTCGCAAGCCGATCTACGTGACCGAGAACGGCTGCGCCGCCGACGACGACGCCCAGCGCCGCCGCTACCTCGTGACCCACCTCGCGCAGCTGTGGCGCGCGATCCAGGACGGGGTCGACGTGCGCGGCTACATGTTGTGGAGCTTCATGGACAACTTCGAGTGGCGCGAGGGCTTCGCCAAGAAGTTCGGGATCGTGGCCGTCGACCACGGCGACCCGGCCCTCCCGCGCCTGCCGCGCCAGAGCGCCGAGCTGTTCCGCGAGGTGATCGCCGCCAACGCGATCACCCCCGAGCTGGTCGAGCGCCACGCGCCAGGCGCCCTCGAGCAGTGGCCGGTCGAAGGCTGGTGAGGGCGCCGGGCGCACTCGCTGCGCCGCGGAGTCGGATTCGGAGTCGGAGTCGGATTCGGATTCGGATTCGGATTCGGATTCGGATTCGGATTCGGATTCGGATT
>CAZMSZ010000390.1:0-6935 GCA_964569055.1 uncultured Planctomycetota bacterium
TCGGGTTCTGGGCGCAGCGCCGCGACTCCGACCGCGACGTGGAGCACTACTTCCTCTCGGCCCGCAACCTGCCCTGGTGGATCGCGGGCGCCTCCATGGCGGCCTCGGCGTTCTCGATCGACACGCCGCTGTACGTGGCGCGGCTGACCCGGACCGAGGGGGTGTTCCGCAACTGGGAGTGGTGGTTCTACGGGATCTCGGGCGTCCTCGGCGCGGTGGTCATGGCGCGCTACTGGCGTCGGGCCGGGGTCATGACCGACCTCGAGCTGCTCCGCATGCGCTACTTCGGCCGGGCGGCCGACGTGCTGCGCGTGGGGCGGGCGCTGTTCTTCGGGCTGCTGTTCAACCCGCTCGGCATGGCGGCGGTGATCGCGGCCTTGATCCAGGTGCTCGGCGTGGTGGAGCCGAGCTTCGTCGACCCGGAGAGCCGCTGGCCCACGGGGAACGGCGTGCTCCTGATCGGCGGGGTGGTCGCCGTCACGGTCACCTACTCGGTGCTGTCGGGCTTCACCGGCGTGGTGCTCACCGACGTGGCGCAGTTCGTGCTCGCCATGCTGGGGGCGGTCGTGATGGCCGTGTTCGCGGTGAACGAGGTCGGCGGCCTGAGCGCCCTGGTCGCGCACCCCGCCGTCGAGCCCAAGCTGGCCTTCATGCTGCCGGGCGAGGCGGCGGGCCCCGAGGCCTGGTCCCGGGCGGCCACGGGCCTGGCGATCTTCCTGGGCGTGTCGTGGTGGACCTACGTCAACGCGGACGGCGGCGGGAAGTACGTGCAGCGCATGGCGAGCTGCCGCGACGAGCGCGAGAGCGAGCGCGCCACCTGGTTCGCCACGATCACGTTCGTGGCGCTGCGCTCGTGGCCCTGGATCCTGGTGGGGCTGGCCGGGCTGATCCTGTTCCCCGATCCGGCGACCGACCCCGAACGGGTCTATCCGCTCCTCATGATGCAGCTCGACGCCGGCTGGCGCGGGGTGGTGTTCGCCTCGCTGCTCGCGGCCTTCATGTCGACGATCGACACCCAGCTCAACTGGGGAGCGAGCTACCTGATCAACGACGCGCTCAAGCCCTACCTGCTGCCCGGGCGCAGCGAGCGGTTCTACGTGCTCGCCGCGCGGCTGTGCGCCGTGCCCACGCTCGGCATGGTGCTCCTGTTCTTCTACTACCAGGCCACCGCCGGCGCCCCGAGCGCCCCGAGCGCCACCGGCGCGGCGGGCTCGCAGCTGAACGCGCTGCAGGTCACCAACTTCCTGCGGGGCGTGCTCCTGGTCTCGAGCGGCCTGGGCGCGGTCTACCTGCTGCGCTGGTTCTGGTGGCGCCTCACCGCCTGGGGCGAGGTGGGGGCCATGGTCGCGGCCCCGCTCAGCGCCTGGGTGTTCAAGGAGGTGCTCGGGCTCCCCTTCGCACCCGCGACGCTCGCGATCACGGCGGTCACCGTCGCGGTGGCGATGGTGGTCTCGCTGCTCACGCCGCCCGGCCCGGCCGCGCGCGAGCACCTCGCGGCGTTCGTGGCCAAGGTCCGCCCGGCGGGGGCCTGGGGGCCGTTCCGCATGGCGGGCGCCCGCGGGCCGGGGCTGCTGCTGGTCGCGCGGTTCGTGGCCGGGAACGCCACCCTGTTCGGGCTGACCTTCGCGATCGGCGGCCTGCTCCTCTCGAGGGGGGCGACCGTCGTGCTCGGCAATCTGGCGCTCCTCGGGGCCGGCGTCGCCCTCGACCGCTGGGCGGTCGCGCGGCTGACCGTGCTCGAGGGCGAGGCGGTCGCGCCCGGGGAGCCCGCGTGAGCGCGTCGACGAGCGAGCCGCGGGGCGAGCGTGAGCCGGTGGTCCTGCTCCACGGCCTGGGCCGCACCCGGCTCGCCATGCGGCCGGTCGCGCGGCACGTGGAGCGCCTGGGCTACGCGCCGATCAACCTGGGCTACTTCGGCCCGGCCGGGCTCGCCTACGGGGTGGAGCAGGTCACGGCCGCCCTCGCGGAGCGGCTGGCGCCGTTCGCGGGGCGCCCGGTCCACTTCGTGACCCACAGCATGGGCGGGATCGTGGCGCGGGCCTACCTCGGGAGCGAAGCAGCGCGCGACCTGACCCCAGGTCGGCTGATCCAGCTCGCGCCGCCCAACCAGGGCGCCTGGCTGGCGGACGCCGTGCGCAAGGTGCCGCTCCTCGCCAAGGTGCGCGCGCTGCACGACCTCGGCACGGGCGGGCAGGCCGCGCCGCTCCCCAGCCTGCAGGGCTGGGAGGTAGGCGTGATCGCCGGGCGCAGCTTCGGCCCCTGGCACCGCGGCGAGGTGAGCGACGGGGTGGTCCGCGTAGCGGAGACCTACCTCCCCGAGGCGCGCGACTGGATCGTGCTCCCCCACTTCCACACCGTGATCATGGTCGCGCGCGACACGCGCGAGCACGTGGGCGCGTTCCTGCGCACGGGCCGCTTCGGCGAGGACGCGCCGCGGTTGCGGCGGGAGGGAGACGGGGGCGTGAGCGTTGGTTAGAAGCGCGTCGTGACGTTGAACCCGAGGTTCAGGATCACGCCGCCCGCCTCCCACTCGCCCAGGCCGCTCTGGTCGGCGCTGATCGTGGGGTGCCAGTGGATCTGCATGAACAGGTCCACGTCGAAGCTGGCGTCGCCGAGCGCCTGCTCGATCGTCTCCGCCGGGGCGGCCTCCTCGGGGCGAGCCGCCTCGCTCACGGCCTGCGGTTGCTTGCCGAACGACAGCCCGCAGCCGAGCGTGAAGGTGTGCTTGGGGCCGTCGACGAGCGCCGTGGGCTCGCCGTCCTGGTCGGGGACGGGGCTGGTGCGGAACGCGTAGCCGCCGCGCAGCACGAGCCAGTCGGCCGCGACCGCCTCGACGCCCAGCTTGGGGCTGACCACGTCGCGCATGCGGACGCGCTCGGTGAGCACCGTGCCCCCGCCGGAGACGACCAGGAACGGGCTGTCGTAGCGGGACCAGTGGTACCAGCCGAGGTCGAACGTGAACAGGAGCGACTCGCCCACGTTGACCGCGGTCCCGACCACGACCTGGTGCGGGGTGAAGAACGTGATCGTCTCGAGGTCGAGCAGCGCCGCGCCCTGCACGTTGACGGGGAACTCGAGCTTGAACGAGATCTCGCTGCGGTAGGTCACGCCGAAGGAGATCCAGTCGGCCGGCATGAGCAGCACGCCGGCGATCAGCCCGGCGTCCGGCTCGAGGCGCAGCCCGAACTCCACGTCGTCGAGGCTGGCGTCGGTCGAGCCCGAGCCGTCCACGAACACCGAGGCCCCCAGCCCGAAGCTCAGCCAGTCGGTCGCCTTGACCGCGCCGGCCGCGACGAGGTGGAGGCGGTCGTGGCGCTCGCCGTAGCGGAAGAAGTCGGGCTCCGAGCCGTCGGTGGTGGCCTGCAGGTCGACCAGCCCGCGGGTCGGCAGGAACACGCCCAGCCCGAACGCGAACCGGTCCGGCACGTCGAACGGGATCGTCGAGGAGACGCCCACCGTGAAGGCCGACAGCGGCGGGATCCGCTCGGCCGCGCCGTCGCGCGGGCCGCCGGCCTCCGAGTCGAACGAAAGCATGTAGTGGCCGTAGGAGAAGCCGGCCGTCAGGTTGATGTGCCGCGAGAAGATCAAGCCGCCGGGGTTGTAGTGGGCGGCGGTCATGTCGCTGGCGAGCGCCGTGAACGCCCCGCCCATGGCCTGCGCGCGCGCCCCGAACCCGAACTCCTCGAAGTTGTCGGCCCGCGCCGCCGGGGCGAGCGCCAGCACGGCGCCCGCGGCGAACAGCGCGGCGCGGAACAGCGACTTCACGGCGAGGCACCCCCACGCGAGCCCCGGGCGCGCGCCGCCCGGACGGGCCGGATTCTACGGGACAGCCGGCCCCGCCCGCGCGCCCGCCCGGGGCTCGGCCTCGAGGCGGCGTGCGCCCTGCTTGGTTTCTGGGGGGCTCCGCCCCCCAGAGTCCCCCCGCTGTCGCTGAAACGGCGCGCCGCCGCGGCGACGCGGCTGGTTCGGTGTGAGGAACCAGGTGTCGGTGTCGGCGCCGCGTCGCCCGAAGCGGCGCTGCTCCTTGGCGAGAAAGCGCTCTGTAGTGCGAGAGGGGCTTCGGGCCCAGTGCCCGCTGGCGCTGTCGCCGAGCGGGCGTGCGCCCTGCGCCCGTGCCGGCCGGCGGCGCGGCTGGTACGCTTGGAGACGGCGCCGAGCGGCGCGGCAGGAGGACCCCATGAGCGAGGTGTTCGGGATCGAGGGCGGCGGCAACCAGGGCGCGGCGCGCGAGGGCGCCCCCAAGCCCAAGCCCGGCCCGATCGGCGAGGGGCCGCAGGGCCGCTACATGCAGTACGACAACGAGATGGGCGCCATGATGCTCAACCTCCCCCCGCGCTTCGCCAAGTACAAGGGCGAGCTCGAGGAGGACCTCATGGACGAGTTCTACGGCGAGTCCGCCGGCGGCAAGGAGCAGCACCGCTCGATCGACGAGTGGATCGCGGAGTGGATCCGCCGCAAGGAGGAGGAAGATCCCGATCTGTTGCGGCAGGGGGATGATGTCGACGCGTTTTGAAGCGAAGACAACACGGAATATCAACAGAGAATAACAATCCGAATGCCAGAATGGCTGTCGCTCGAGGCGACACGCCTTGGCGCTGGCCTGGGCTCGGCGCGACAGCTCCTGCTGGCCAGCCTCGAGCCCGTCGCGGCGCGGCGGCCGGCGCGATAGCCTGCACGGCATGAGCGACGACGCGCCGCCGACCTCGGCTCCCGCCGACGAACACCCGGCCGAGCCGGGGGCGCCCGTGACGCCGCCCGGCGCGGACGTTCGGCGTGACCGCCTCCGGCGTCGGGTCGGGCGCGGGCTGTTCGCGGGCGGCGCGCTCACGCTCCCGCTCGGGCTGGGGGCGGCGGGGGGCTACTGGCTGGCCGATCGCGGGGTGCTGTGGGCGCCCGACATGCTGGGCGGCCTGCTCGGGGTGTGGATCGTGGCGCTGCTCGCCATGATCGCGGGCTCCTACCTGCTGGGGCCGGCCGTCGGCTCTCCGCGTGGGCGCCGGCGGATCGCGGCCTTCGCGGCGCTGATCGTGCTCGCCGCGGCGGCGCAGGTCGGGGTGCGCCTGCTGGGGCGGCCCAGTCCGCTGACCTCCATGGACGAGGCGGCCTTCCGCCGGGCGTTCGCCCTCGACTCGCGGCAGTACCGCGAGCTGGCGGCGGGCCTGGCGGAGGTGCGTCGCCAGATCGAGGCGCTCCCCGCGTTCCACCGCGCGGGCGAGGGCCCGGCGCCGGTGCTGTCGGCCGACGAGGAGCGCGCGCTGCTCGAGGCCTGGCTGAGCTCGCTGCACGCCGCCCTGGCGCTCGACCGGATCCGCGCCTTCTACGAGGACTACCTCTACTTCGACCTGTCCCGCAGCGAGCGCGACCGCCACGTGCGCAGCTACCTGCTCACGTTCGCCGCCGAGCTGACGCTGTTCGAGCACGCGGTCGCGCTGAGCGAGCTCCTGGAGCGGAACGCCAACGCGGTCAAGTTCCTCGACCTGCCGCGCCCCGAGCACGGGCTGGGGCCCGACTCGGTCGCGTTCGTGCGCGAGGAGCTGGGCGGCCTGAGCGACCTCTCGCGCGTGGTGGCGGGCGGCGGCTACCTGCAGTGGCTCGCCACCACCCACGCGGCCGACGACCAGGCGCGGGCCAACGGCTACGGCTGGCTGTGGGACGAGGTGCGCACCCTCCAGGCCCTGATCGCGCGCCGGCGCGCGACCACGGTCGCGGCCTCGACCGTGTCCGCCGACCTCGCCCCGCTGCGGCGCGGGCTCAAGCACGCCACCTACCCGCTCCAGAGCCGGGTCGCCAACTGGATCGCCGACGTGCGCCTGCTGCGGCCCGTGGGCTCCTACCTGATCCGCCCCGAGCAGCTCGACGCCGCGGCCGCGCAGCTCGCGCCGGGCGACGTGCTCCTGGGGCGCAAGAACTGGTATCTCTCGAACGTGGGCCTCCCCGGCTTCTGGCCACACGCCATGCTCTACGTGGGCAGCGACGCGCAGCTCGCCGCGGCGTTCGACGACGACCCCGAGGTGCTGGCCTGGGTGGAGCGCGTCGGCGGCCGCCGCGAGCCGTTCACGAGCTACCTCGCCCGCACCTACCCGCACGCCTGGGCCGAGCGCGCCGCGGCGGGCGGCGGGCCGCTGGTGATCATCGAGGCCGTGGGCGAGGGCGTGCTCCAGAACAGCATGGAGCACGCCTGCGGCGACTACCTGGCCGGTCTGCGCCCCGAGCTGCCGGCGTGGGTCAAGGCCCGGGCGGTGGCCGACGCGTTCGGCTACCTCGGGCGCCCCTACGACTTCGACTTCGACTTCGCCACCGACCACGCCCTGGTGTGCTCGGAGCTGGTGTGGCGCTGCTACCGGCCGCGGGCGGACGGGCCGGGCCCGCCGCTCGGCCTGCGGATCGACCCGGTCCGAGTGGCGGGGCGCATGACCCTCCCGCCCACCGAGCTGGCCCGCCGATTCGCCGAGGAGCACGGCGAGCCGGGCGCGCAGCTCAGCTTCGTCCTGTTCTACGAGGGCATCGAGGCCGACCAGCGCGCCCGCTCGCGCGACGAGGCGGCGTTCCTCGAGACCCCGTCCCGCTCCAAGTGGGACCTCGCGCAGCGCTGAGGGCCGAGGCGAGCTCGACGCGCCCGGGCGCCGTCGCAACTGCGACAGCCTTCGGGCCCGTGCCCGTGCCCGTGCCCGTGCCCGTTCGTGCCCGTGCCCGTGCCCGTGCCCGTGCCCGTTCGTGCTCGTGCCCGTGCCCGTGCCCGTGCCCGTTCGTGCTCGTGCCCGTTCGTGCTCGTGCTCGTGCTCGTGCTCGTGCTCGGCATTCTTCAACTTCGTCCGAGGCGTGGCAGTGGTACGCGACAGCTTCTCGGGAGGCTGTCGCTTGCGCGACCACCTCGTGGTGAACGGGAGAAGCGCGGCCAGGCACGGGCACGACAGGCTGTCGCTTTGCATGCCGCC
>CAZMSZ010000391.1:0-6922 GCA_964569055.1 uncultured Planctomycetota bacterium
AGCCCGGCCAAGCGCAGCTCACGCTGTGGGGGCATACACGACCACGCCTCGCGAGCACGAGCACGAGGCCGAGCACGAGCACGGCCTCACTACGCCGCGATCCCCATCGCCGCCCTGCACATCTTCGTGTACAGGTCGCGGAACACGTCGTTCGGGTCGGTGCGCGCCTTGACCGCCTGGTAGTTGCGCCGGTTCCAGCTCCGCCAGAACTCGTCCTCGCCGTAGTAGTTGTGCGAGATCAGCGTCTTGATCCCGCCCAGCTCCTGCAGC
Organism: uncultured Planctomycetota bacterium; assembly: GCA_964569055.1. GTDB lineage: Bacteria > Planctomycetota > J058 > J058 > J058 > JAWLGW01. The sequence continues at coordinate 271 of CAZMSZ010000391.1, forward strand.
TTCTCCTCCATCAGCCGGTGGTAGTTCAGCTCGCCGCGCTGCTTCATGCCGTAGATCGCGATGTCGCACCACAGCTCGTCGGGGTTTCGGTCGAACAGCTCGTCGGCGATCCACTCGTAGCGGCGCACGCGCTTGTAGGGGACGCACCACAGGGGGAAGTAGCGGAACACCTCCTGGTACCAGGCCATGAACTCGGGCAGCTTCGAGAACGGCAGGAACACGTCGAGGATGATGTTCGGCTTCTCGCGCGGGAGCAGGAAGTGCAGCTTCTCGGCCGCGCGCAGCACCAGCGACGAGCCGGTCAGCTTGCCGAACAGGAGCCGCCCCAGGAAGCTGCGCGGGTGGACGTTGGTCACCCCGCGGTCGTAGCGGAAGAAGTAGTCGGGCGTGGTGAGGAAGTCCTCCTCGCGCCGGCGCGTGCTCTGGTAGTAGACGCGCAGCCAGTCGTAGTTGGTGGTGTAGGGCGCCTCGTCGACGAACTCGCCCAGGCTCAGCACCCACTCGCCGGGGGTGTGGATGATCCCGTCCATGAAGTCGACGTCCTGCGCCTCGAACCGGCGCAGGATCGCGGCCTGGTAGTCGGCGAGCGCGGCGTACTTCTCGTAGCGCATCCGCACGAACGGCTTGGCCGGGATCAGCTCGAACTCGAGCCGGGTGAGCAGGCCGAGCGTCCCGAACGCGCCGTGCATCATCTGGAAGACCAGCGCGTGCTCGCCCTCGGGCGTGCAGGTCAGCACCTCGCCCGTCCCGGTGATCACCTCGTACTCGCGGCACGAGTCGTGGAAGCCGCCGAACCGGAACGACATCGACTCGATCGAGCAGCCGGCCACCGCGCCGCCGATCGTGATCGTCTTGAGCTCGGGCACGCACCTCGGCACCAGCCCGTGCCGGAGCGTGGCGTCCACGAGGTCCACGAACGTCACCCCAGGCTCGGCCACGCAGCGGCGGCGCAGCGGGTCGATCTCGAGGATCTGGTCGAGGTCGGAGATGTCGACCTTCTCGTCCTTGCGCCTGAGGTCGCCCGCCTTGGGGACCTGGTGCGCGACCGCCCGCTTGCGCAGCGACACGGGCGCCGTGCTGGTGCGCCCCCGCAGGTGCGCCGCGATCCGGGCCACCTTGCGCTCGTGCGCCTCGTAGCGCCTCTGCACCTCGGGGTCGCGCGCCCGCGCGCGCGGCGCGGCCTCGTGGATCGTGGCGGCGGTCATGGTGCGCTCCGGGTCGGAGTGAGCGGCCCGCGCGCTGCGCGCCGGCGCCGCACGCCGCGGCGGTGGACGTCCGGGTCCGCCGATCACGCGACGTCGGCGCGCCACGCGACGCTCGTGCCGCGACGCGGCGCCGCGGGGGCGCGAGCCTTGCAGCGCGCGCGGGACGTCGCGGGCGGCCGCGCTGGCCCGCCGGGACTCTGCGGGCGGCCGCCGCGGTCGCCGCGGGCCGGGCCGCGTCCGCACGCCGCGGCGGCGGAAGCCGTCGCTGTCCGAGCGCGAAGCCGCTGGTAGACTCCCGCCCTTCACCCCACCCGCAGGTTCCCCGTGATCAGCACCAGCGACTTCAAGCGCGGCATCTGGATCGAGCACGAGGGCGAGCCCTGGCTCGTCGTCGACGTCAACCGCCAGGCGCCCTCCTCCCGCGGCGCCGCGCTGATCGTCAAGACGCGGCTCAAGAACCCCAAGACCGGGCTGGTGCAGGACGTCAGCTTCCGCGGCGGCGACAAGGTGGGCGCCCCGAACATGGACCAGCGGCCCTGCCAGTACCTCTTCAAGGACGGGGACGGCTACCACTTCATGGACCAGGAGAGCTACGAGCAGTTCTTCCTGAGCGAGGAGGACCTCGGCGACCTGGTGGGGTACCTGACCGACAACCTCGAGGTGACCGCGCTCCGGCACGAGGAGAAGGTGATCGGGATCGACCCGCCGGCCCACGTCGACCTGCTGGTGACCGACACCGCGCCCCCGGTCAAGACCGCCGGCTCGGGGAGCACCACCAAGCCCGCCACGCTCGAGACGGGGCTGGTGATCCAGGTCCCGCCGTACCTCGAGGTCGGCGAGCGCGTCCGGGTCGACACGCGCGACGGGCGGTTCATCCAGCGCAGCAAGGAGTAGGCGCAGCGGTTGGCGGTCAGCGTTCGCGGCGCGCGTCGTGCCCGTGCCCGTCAACGCGGCCCGTTCACGTGCGCGGGCCAAGGGAACGGGCAGGGGCACGGGCGCGGGCACGAGACGCTCAGAAATGCGCCCGCACCCTCAGCGGTCAACGGTAGGCGCCGCCTCCGGCTGCATCGCCAGAACGCCCCCGCTCCCGTACACTCGGGGTCCGTGACCGCCGCGCAGCTCACGATCGCCTTCTTCGCCGCGCTCGGCGCGACCGTGGTCGCGCTCGCCGCCGCGATCGCGTACGCCCGCCGGCATCGGGTGCGCGCGCACGTGACGTCGGTCGGGGTGATGCTGGTGTGCCTGCTCGCGACCCTGCTGGCCGCCGAGACGCTCGGTCGCCGGTTCGAGTTCGACGAGGGCGCGCACGCCGTCCACATGCCGATCGCCTACGCCACCGCCGGGCTGCTCGTGCTGCCGCTCCTGAGCGGGGCGCTCCACTGGCGGGGGCGGGTCTCGCGCAAGGTCCACGTGGCGGCGGTCGCGGTGTGGCTCGCGGCGCTCGTGGCAGCGCTCGGGTCCGGCCTGTGGATGTTCAGCGGCGCGACCGAGCGCGAGCCCGCGGCCGAGGTCGGCCATCTCGCGGGGAGCGAGGCCCCAAGACCGAAGTGACCGACGAAGGGCCCCCGGGCGCGGACGAGAGCGAGGACCTGCAGGAGCTGTTCCGGCAGGAGGCCGAGGGGATCACCGATCGGCTGGACGTGCTCGTCGGCTCGGGCACCGAGGAGGGCGTGGTCGAGGCGCTGCGCCTCGCTCACACCCTCAAGGGCCTGGCGGTCAGCACCGAGTCGCACGCCCTGCGCGACCTGGCGCGCAGCCTGGAGGCGGCGCTGGTGGGCTACACCGGCGACGACGCGGTCCGGCGCGGTCAGCTCCTGTCGGCGATCGACGCGGCGCGCGGGCTGGTGACCGACAGCCCCGAGGCGCCGTCGGCCGCGCGGCGGGCCGCCGCGGCGCTGCGCGAGGTCACGCGGGGGGACCGCCCGCGCGGGACCCCGGTCGCGCGGCGCGCGCTGCTGCGCCGGCTGCTCAAGCGGGCCGACGACCTCGTCGCTCAGCTCGAGGAGGGGCTGCAGGCGCTGCAGGTCGGGGTCGACGACCACCGCGGTCGGCTGGCGCTGGCGCGCCAGTGGGAGCTGTGGGGCGCGGCCGTGGGCCTGGTGGGCCAGCCCACCCTCAGCCTGCTGGCGCTCGAGCTGGCCGCGTTCCTGTTCGAGCGCTCCCCGCCCGCAGCCGCGATGTCGGCCGCGCAGCGGGTGCTGCAGGAGCTCGCCATGCAGCGCCGCGTCGACGCGGTCGACCGGCCGCTCGAGCGGGCCGTGGTCCCGGCGGTCGAGGCGCTCCGCGCCAACTCCACCCGCCGCCCCGACGAGGAGCGGCTCTCGGTGCCGCTCGAGCTCCCCTGGCCCGACGTCGACCTCGCGGGCGACCTCCTCGCCACGCTCGACCGCCTGTCGGCCGGGCAGGCGATCCTCGACGCCCGCCCCGGCCACTCGGGCAGCCGCTTCCTGCGCGGCACGCTCGGCCTCGCCCCGCTGCGCCGGCGCGGCCGCGAGGAGCAAGGGTTCGTCAAGGTGCCCCGCCGACGCCTCGACCGGCTGGCGCGCCGGGCCGAGGAGCTGATCTCGGCCAAGACCCGCGCCAAGAAGCTGGCCTCCCTGGCGCGCAAGCTGGCGGAGCAGGCGCCGCCCGGGGCGCGCCTGGGGCTGCACCGGCTGGCCCGGCTCGCCTCCGAGCACGACCGCGCGCTCGACCACCTGGCGCGCGGCACGCAGGAGGCGGTGCTGCGCGCCCGCCTGGTGACGGTGCGCGGGCTGTTCGCGCTGGCCCGCATGACGATCCGCGAGTACCTCTCGCGCCACCCGGGCGTGGCGGTGGAGGTGATCGCCGACGGGGCGGCGACCGAGCTCGACAAGGCGACCCTCGACGCGCTGGTCGAGCCCGTGCTCCACCTGGTCAAGAACGCGCTGATCCACGGGATCGAGCCCCGCTCGGCGCGGGCGGCGCAGGGGAAGCCCGAGATCGCCACCCTGCGCCTCACCGCGCGCGCGGGCCTGGCGGGCGTCACGATCGAGGTCGCCGACGACGGACGCGGCATGGACCCGGGGCTGCTCGTGGACCGGCCCGGGAGCGACGGGCTGTTCGTCCTCAGCGACGACGGCGACCACGAGCGGGCGTTCGCGGCCGGCGTGTCGACCGCGCAGGCCGTGACGGACGATGCGGGCCGCGGGGTCGGCCTGGCGAGCGTGCTCGAGCGCGTGCGCTCGCTGCGCGGACGGCTCCTGTTCCGCTCCACCCCGGGGCAGGGGACGCTGGCCCAGGTGATGGTCCCGCCGGCCGTGGCCACCGCGCGCGTGCTCCTGGTGCGCGCCGGCGCGGAGCACTACGCGCTGCCGCTCGCGAGCGTGCGCGCCGTCGAGGAGGTGACGGGCGCCGGCGGGCCGGGCTGGGTGCGCCTGGCGGAGCTGGTGGGCCAGCCCGAGACCCTGGAGCGGCGCCGCGCGGCCGAGCCGCACGAGCGCGAGCGGCGCATGCGCGATCGGTTCGCGGTCCGGATCGCGCCGCTCGTCACGCGCGGCGAGCGCGTCGAGCACGAGCTGCGCCTGGTGGTCGACGACGTGCTGCGGCGCGACCTCGTCGTCGTGCGCCCGTTCGGAAACCGCTTCGCGCACCCCGGCGTCGACGGCGCGGCGCTGTTCGGCGACGGGCGCCTGCTGCTGGTGATCGACGCCTGGCGCCTCTACCAGCAGCGCAGCCGCGCGGCCGCGGGAGGGTCCTGACGTGGAGCCGGTGCAGCTGCTGCGCGTGCGCGCCGGAGGGCGGCTGTTCGGGATCGACGTGGCCGCCGTGCGCGCGATCGATCGCCCGAACCGTTGGGCTCGGCTCCCCTGGGCGCCGACCTACGTGCGCGGGGTCGCGGAGGTCGCGGGGCAGGTGGTCCCGGTGGTCGACCTGGCGCGGCGCCTGGGGCTGCGCGCGGGGCCGCCGCTCGCGAGCGAGGGCGTGATCCTGATCGAGTCGGCCGAGCCGGTGGCGCTGGCCGTGGAGGCGATCGAGGACGTCGAGCCGCTCGACCCCGAGCGCGCGCGCGACCTCGGCGCGGCCGGGCGCCGAGCCGGCGCGCGCGCGCTCACGCCCGACGGCCTGATCCTGCTCGAGGGGGAGCCGCTGGTCGACGGTCGCCCGCTCGAGCCGCTCGATGCGATCCTGGGCGAGGCGGGCGCCGCGGCCCGCGAGGAGGGAGGCGCGTGAACGACGCCGCGATCGGCGACGAGCTGCTGCGCTGGGGACTCGAGGTGGACGGGCTCAACGCCGAGGCGACCCGGCTGGGCGGCCGCATGGAGCGCGTGCTGCGCGGGGCGCGCAAGGCGGTGGAGCGCGCGCGCCGTCAGCTCGAGGAGGTGCGCGGGCGGCTCGACCCCGCGGACGAGCAGGCCCGCCGGATCGAGGAGGTCGCCCGCGCCAGCGGCGACTCGGCCGTGCGCACCGACCTGCTCGCGCTCAACTTCCAGGTCGAGGCGGCGCGATTGGGCGAGGACGACCGCGGCCTCGAGAAGGTGGCCCACGAGATCCGCACGCTCTCCGACCGCGGGGCGCGCGGCGCCGCCGAGGTCAGCGACCTCGCGGGCGCGCTCGGCCGTGACGCGGCGCTCGCCCGCAGCGCGATCCGCCAGGGCACGACCTCGCTCGACCGCGCCGTGGAGGAGGTGGAGCGGGCCGCGCTGGCGGCCGACGCCGCGGCCACCGCGCTGGCCCGCGCGCGGGGCGCCGCGGCCGAGTTCGCGGCCGGCGTCCGCGCGGCGGCCAGCCGCCCCGAGGGCCTGACCGTGGAGGACCTCGAGGCGGTGCGCCGGCTCGCCGCCGCGATCGAGGTCCGCGACGGCACGATCGCCGAGCTGGCCCGGGCCACGTCCTCGCGCCTGTGGCGCACGCACCACGCGCTGCTCGACGAGGCCGGGGTCGCGCGCGAGGGGACGCGGCGGCTCGAGTCGCAGCTCCACCGGCTGACCGAGATGGCCGGGCTGGTCGACGACGCCGACGAGATCGCCCGCCGCGCCAAGCAGCTCGCGCTCAACGCCGACCTCGCCGCGGCCCGCGCCGAGGACCCGGCCTTCGTGCTGTTCGCCGAGGAGGCCCGTCGCCTGAGCGAGCAGGCGGACAACACCGCCAACCAGACGCAGTCGCAGCTGCAGCGCACCCGCAAGGCCCTCACCCCCGAGATCGCCCGCAGCCGCGGCCACACCGACGCGCTCCTGAGCCTGGCCGCGGAGCTGGCCGAGCTCCTCGACCGCTTCGGCGGCGTCGAGCCCGAGCCGGGCGAGGGCGAGGACGACGACCTCGAGCGCGCCTGGCGCGAGGACCGCGCCGCGGCCGAGCAGCTCGCCGAGGCGCGCGCCAAATGGCTGCATTCTTCGGCTGGTTTCTCGGAGTGAGACCCGGTGTGGTTGTTCGCGCCGAAGAATGCAAGGGGCGGGGCTCGGGTGAGGCGCCAGTCCTTGCGCTAGGAG
>CAZMSZ010000392.1:0-6905 GCA_964569055.1 uncultured Planctomycetota bacterium
GTCGAGGCCGGCCGGCAGGGAGGGTTCGATCGCGCGCGGCCAGTCGGGGTCGCGGCGGACCACCGCGTGCAGCACCGCCAGCGGGGCGCCGGCGAACGGGGCCCGCCCCGCCAGCAACCAATAGAGGAGCGCGCCCAGGCCGTACACGTCGGTACGCTCGTCGACGCCGCCGCCCGAGGCTTGCTCGGGCGCCATGTAGGCCGGCGTGCCCAGGACGGTGCCGGTCTCGGTCAGCCGGCTCCCCTCGGCGACGTGAGCCAGACCGAAGTCGATCAGCACGGGCGAGCCGTCGGCGCGGATCAGCACGTTGGACGGCTTGAGGTCGCGGTGGACCACGCCGACCGCGTGCGCGGCCGCGACCGCGTCGGCGAGGTCGCGCACCAGGGCCGCGGCCTCGCGCGGCGCGGGTCGTCCGCTCGTCGCCACCACCGCCGCGAGGTCGCGCCCGGGCACCAAGTCGGTCAGCAGGTACGGTTCGCCGGCGGGTGTGCGATCGAGGCTGTGCACCGGGACGACCCCGCGGTGGTGCACCCGGGCCAGCGCCTGGGCCTCGCGCGCGAAGCGCGCGACGGCGCTCGGGTCGACGCCGCCCTGCAGCAGCTTGAGCGCCAGGGCGCGCCCCGGGAGCGCGGGGTCGCGGACCTCGTACACCACGCCCATGCCGCCGCGGCCGAGCTCGCGCACCACGCTGAACCGGCCGAGGTCGACCATGTGCGCCTCCGCCGCAGGATAACCACCCCAGGAGCGGCGCGGCGCGGCGCTCGACCCCCGCCGGGGTGCACGATTCGGGCCCACACGCCGAGTATGCTCCCCTCATAAATCCTTTGATCCGAACCTCCGGCGCGATGTAAGGTCGCCGCGTCCCCGCTTCAGCCTCGGAGGTTCCCATGCGCCGGTCCTCGCCCGCGCTGCTCGTCGGCCTGCTCCTGGCCGCCTCGAGCGCCCATGCGCAGCCCGTGCCCGAGTCGATCCCGATCGGCGACGGCCACATGACGGTGGGCTTCGAGCTCAAGACCACCACCCACGGCGACGGGCCCGAGGGCCGCACGCGCGCGCACTCGCTCATGCGCTACGTCCAGCCGGTCGCGAGCTACTCGTGGAGCCCCGAGGCGGCCGAGGTCGTGGCGCGCTGGGGCGAGCTGTCGATCGCCGAGCGGACCTCGTTCTTCTTCGAGCACTACGCCGGCGGGCACCACTCGACCAACTTCGAGGTCGACACCCAGCGCTACCCGTTCCTCGACCGGTCGGTCTCGTGGTACGGCCACATGAACATCCCGCACATCGAGGTGCGGAGTAACCCGTACGACAGCCCGCGCGCCGCGCTCGAGGCCATGGAGCGGCTCAAGGCGGACGTGCGCGAGACGATCGCGTTCCACACCCACCTGCGCTTCCCCGACACGGTGACGGCCGAGGGCGCCGAGGCCATGACCGAGTGGCTGCGCCGCACGTCCTGGGCGATCTGGCTGCGCCGCGCCCACTACAGCTCGCGCACCGACTTCGTGCTCAAGGCCATGGACAACCAGCCGATCAACGTGGAGGAGCTGAACAAGGCCCTGCGCGCGTTCGCCTCGGAGACCCCCAGCCCGCAGAAGGACATCATCGAGCGACGCGGGATCCGCGTCTCGCGCCTGCCGCGCGAGGGCGGCGGCACGTCGATCGACATCGAGTTCCGCGGGCTCATGACCGACACCAAGCGGATCGGGCGGTTCATGGAGCTCGCCGGGCGCACGTTCGGCGAGGGCGTGACCGGCCCCTACGCCTTCGCCCCCGAGCACCCGATCCGCAGCCACCACAGCGACGGCCAGATCAAGTTCCGCACCTTCGGCTGGCACGGCGCCGGCTCCTGGGAGGAGCGCGAGCTGCGCTACCTCGAGTCGGAGGTGGCCGCGGCGCGCGAGCGGTTCGGGATCAGCACCAGCCTGAGCGAGGCCGACCTGAACGCGGCCGTGCGCCGGCTCGCCACGGCCGACACCGACGCGGGCAAGAAGATGCTCCTGCCCTCGGCGTTCAACTGGCTGTTCCTGCCGCTGGAGTACGACCCGGCCCTCCCCGAGGGCGTGCAGGCGCAGGTGGAGCAGCAGAAGGCGGAGTACCTGCGGCGGCTGGTCCGCCTCGCCGAGCGGGTCCACGCCGGCGAGTTCGGCCGCCCGGGCGAGGCGAGCTACGAGCCGCTCAAGGTGGCCACCCGGATCCGGCGGATCCTGCACGACTTCGTCAACGAGACCTACGTCGACGGCACGCGGCGCGCCAAGCTGTTCGAGTGGTACGAGACCTCGCTGTTCAAGCCGGAGGAGATCACCGAACGCACCGCGCGCTGGCGGGCCGAGACCGGCAACGACCGGGCGGCCGAGTGGGAGGCGCGCGTGGCGGCGCGCGCGGCCAGCGGCGAGGGCGAAGGGTTCGGGCCGCGGCGCGCGGGCACCAGCGAGGCGCGCAGCCCGTTCTGGGACCGGGCCGAGCTCGACCGCGTGTTCGAGGCGGTGCGCGGCGCCGCGGCCGAGCGCGCGCTCGAGCTGAGCGCGGCGGCGAGCGGCGAGGCCGAGCGGGCCGACCTGCGGGCGGGCGCGGAGCGGGCGGGCCGGAGCACGCTCACCCTGGCCGAGGTCGCGGAGATCGACGCGCGCTACCTCGCCGAGGGGAACACGGTCCGCGTCAGCACGGGCCTGCTCAACGCGATCGACGCGCGGGCCGAGGCGCTCCCCGAGGCGGAGCGCGCGCCGTTCCGGCGCAAGGCGCTGGCGCTGGTGCTCGGCCACGAGCTGGCTCACGCCTACGGGATCCGCGCCGAGCGGGCCGCCGACCGTGAAGGGCTCGGGGTGGTGAACCGCGCCGGGATCGCCGGCGAGCTGAGCGAGGCCGACGTCCGCCGCACGCTGGAGGCGTTCACCCGCGAGGGCGCGCCGGCCGAGCGCTCGCTGCTGGAGCGGATCCGCGACTTCACGCGCTACGGCACCGAGCGCGGCCGCGCCGAGGCGCTCGCGGCCGCCGCCCGCGGCGAGCCCGACCGGCTCGCCTCCTACCGCCGCGCGGACGGGACGCTCGAGTGGCGGCGGCTGACGCGGGACGGCGCGCTGCGCGAGGGCGCCGGCCTGGCCCACTTCGGCCTGGCGCTGTTCCTCAAGGAGCTGGCCGTGGTGGCCCAGACGGGCGACCGCGCCCGGATCGAGGAGTTCTTCGACGGGCTGCTCACGACCGACTTCTACAAGCAGTACGGCCTGTTCGTGCTCGGGGCCCGCGCGGGCGAGGTCGCCTACGTGCGCTACCTCGAGCGGTTCGTGCGGCCGCGCTTCGTGGGCTCGATCCTCAAGACCAACGTGGTCCTGGCCGCCGGCCTCGCGCTCCCGCAGCTGGCCGAGGGCACGTTCGACGGGCGGGCGTTCGCGATCTCGCTCGGCTCGCTCGGCCTGTCCTCGGCCGCGGTCAAGGCGGGCGTGGCCTCGATCCGCTGGGTCTACGACCTCAAGCGGGCGCGCGACGCCGGCACCCTCGCGCGGCTGGGGCTGGCGGGCGGGCGCCTGGCGCGCCTGGGCGGCTGGTTCTACACGGCGGCGGAGCTGGCGGTGGTGCTGTACCTCTCCGACGAGGTGGCCGCGCGCGTGAACGCGTTCTTGGACGAGCGCGCCGCGCGCGCCGCGCTGCGCGAGGCGGGCGAGGCGGTAACGCGCGCGCGCGGCGACCCCGACCACGACGCCGACACGCTCGAGGCGGCGGCCGAGGGCTACCACGCCGCCTGGACCGCCTACCGCGACTACCTCTACGCGCCGCTCCAGCAGGACGAGGTGATCTTCGCCGGGCGCCTCGAGCGCGCGGCGCGCGAGGCCAAGCTCGCCGACGACCGCCGCGCCGCGGCGCTGGAGCGGCTCGCGGAGCACCCCGCGCTGCGCCGCAGCGTCGAGTCCCGCTACGGCTCGCTCGATGGCTACGCCGAGCACCTCGTGCGCGAGGACGAGGCCGAGCTGGCCCGGCAGGTCGAGCTGGCGAGCGAGTCGTACAACCGGGCGCGCGAGGAGCACCTGCGCGAGGTCTACGAGGAGGGGCGCCGCGACGAACCGCTCCTGGACGCGCTGAGCGCCGGCGAGCTCGGCTGGGCGCTGCGCGGCGGCCGGGCGGGCGCGCCGGGCGACCCGTACGGCGCGCGGACCGACCCCTTCGCCGAGCTGGGGCGCGGCCGCGTGCGCTCCCGCCTGTCCGACGCGCTCGGCGACGCCTCGCGCAACCGGCTGCAGGCCTACGACGACGAGGCCGCGGTGGTGCGCGCCGCCTTGGGCGCCCTGGGCGACGAGGCGGGCGAGCTCGGCGCGCCGCTGCGCGACCTGCTCCGCCGGATCGAGCGGACGCGCGCCATGGACGACGCCCTGGTGCACGGCGACGGGCTGGTGGTCGACGCCGGGGCCGCGCCGGGCGCCCCCGAGGAGCACGAGGGTCTCCTGGACCGGGTCGAGGAGCTCGGCCGCTGAGCATGAGCGCGCTCGCGAGCGAGGCGGCTGGCCCGGACGAGCGGCGCGCGGCCCCTGCGCGCGCCATCCGGCGGCGCGCTCGCGCCCTCGCCTTGACCGCGCTGCTCGCGTTCGCGCCGCTCGGCGCGGCGCGCGCGCAGGACGAGGTCGCGGCGGCCGCCGCCGAGACGATCGCCCGGGCCCGGGCGCTGCTCACGCCGGCGGACGCGGCGCTGGTGGAGCGGGCCGCCGCGTTCGCGCGTGAGGCGCACGCCGGTCAGCTCCGCGACGGCGGTCGGCCGGCGGCGCTGCACGCCTTCCGGGTGGCCGACGCGGTGCTGGGCTCGAGCGACGCCCGCGCGGGGCGGGTGAGCGGCGAGGTCGTGGCGGCGGCGCTGCTCCACGACGTGGTCGAGGACACGCGCTTCACCCACGAGGACCTGCGGGCCCGCTTCGGCGAGCGCGTGGCCGCTCACGTCCGCGACCTGACCCTCGACCCGCTCGAGCGGTTCGGCGGCGACAAGGCGGCGCGCGACCGCGCCTACTACGCTCGGTTCGCCGAGGCGCCCCGCGGCTCCCACCTCGTCAAGACGTTCGACCGGCTCGACAACGTGCGCGACATGGCGGGCTGGGAGCTCGAGGGGCGGCTGGGCTACCTGCAGCGCACGCGCGAGACCGTCGTCGAGAGCCTGCGGGCGCGCTCGCCCGACCTCGCCCGCGCGGTCGAGGCCGAGGTCGAGCGGCTGGTCCGGCGCTACGAGGGGGAGCTCGCCGCGCAGGCGCGCGGGCTGGAGCGCTTCCGCCGGGCGGACGGGACGCTGCGCTGGGGCGAGCTGGCGCGCAGCCGCGCGGCCGCCGAGGGCGCGGGGCTGCTCCACTTCACGCTGGCGCTGTTCCTCAAGGAGCTCGCGGTGGTGGTGCGCACCGGCGACGCCGGGCGGATCGACGAGTTCTTCGAGGGGCTGCTCTCGACCGACTTCTTCGTGCACTACGGCCTGTTCGCCGCCGGCGCCCGCGCGGGCGAGCTGGCCTACGCGCGCTACCTCGAGCGCGTGATCCGTCCGCGGTTCGTGAGCAGCCTGTTGCGCACGCAGGTCACGCTGGCGGCCGGGCTGGCGCTGCCCGAGCTGGCGCGCGGCACGTTCTCGGGCGAGGCGTTCGCGATCTCGCTCGGCGCGCTCGGCCTGTCCTCGACCGCCGTGCGGGCCGGCCTGAGCGGCCTGCGCTGGGTGAGCGAGCTGCGCGCGGGCGGCGCCGGGCTGTCCGCGCTCGGGGTCCGACTGGGCAAGCTGAGCGGGCCCGCCGGCTGGCTGTACACCGTCGCCGAGACCGCGGTGATCCTGTACCTCGCCGACGACATCGAGCAGCGCGTGCGCGCGCACCTCGACGCGCGGCGCGCGCGCGAGGAGGTGGCGACCGCGGCCGAGGCGCTGTTCGGGACCCTCGCCCGCGCGCGGAGCGAGGACGAGGTCGACGCCGCGCTGGCCGCCCACGGCCAGGCCTGGACGCGCTACCGCGAGCACCTCTACGCCCCGCTCCTCGCCGAAGAGGCGCGGCTGTTCGCGCGGCTGCAGGAGCTCGGACGCGAGGCGAAGCAGATCGCCGACGAGCGCGCGGCGCTCGTGACGCGCGTCGCCGCGCAGCCCGCGCTGCGGGCCCGCCTCGAGGCCCGCTACGGGAGCGTGGAGGCCTACGCGGCCGCGCGCGCGGCCGGCGCCGAGGCCGCGCTCGAAGAGGAGACCGCGGCCGCCGTCGCGAGCTACGAGGAGCGCGTGCGCGCGCTGATGCAGGCGGCCTACGGCGCCGAGCGGCGCGGGCGCGGCTACCTCGCCGGGCTCGACGCCGACGAGCGCCGCTGGCTCCGCGCCGGTCGCGCGCCCGGCGCGCCCGGTGACCCCTGGGGCGCGCGCGACGACGCGCTCGCCCGCCTCGGCCGGAGCGTCGCGGCGCGCGCGCTGCGCGCCGGCCTGCGCGACGTGTCGCGCAACCGGCTCGAGACCTACGCCGACGAGCTCGAGCTGCTGACCCTCGCGAGCGAGGCCCTGGCCGGCCGCCCCGAGCTGGCCGCGCGAGTGGACGCGGCGGCCGCGATCGTGAGCCGCGCGGCCGAGCTCGATCAACGCCTCGCCAGCTCGCTCGGCCTGATCGGCCGGCTGGAGCGCCGCTGAATTCCTCGGCGCTGAATTCCTCGGCTGGTTTGGTGTGGACGCCGCGTTCTTGACTGGGGCGCCGAGGAATTCAGATGGGGCGGTGGCTCGGATCGACTTCCCCTCCTGGCGTGAAGGTTCGGGGTTGAGGCGAGTCGCTTGGACGTTCGGCGCGGGCGAGATGGTTGGTTCGAGGCGAGTCGCTTGGACGTTCGGCGCGGGCGAGATCGTTGGTTGGGCCGCCCGCTTGGACGTTCGGCGCGGGCGAGATCGTTGGTTGGGCCGCCCGCTTGGACGTTCGGCGCGGGCGAGATCGTTGGTT
>CAZMSZ010000393.1:0-6871 GCA_964569055.1 uncultured Planctomycetota bacterium
GCTCGAGCCCGTGGCCGGGTCGGGCGTGTCGGAGCGCGCGGTCAGGCGTGTCGCTGGCTCGCGCTAGGCGCGTAGGAGCCGCACGGGGCCGGTGATTGCTCGCTCCTGGGCGGCGGCTCGGGCCGCCGGGAGGAGACTCATGGCGACGCGCCTCATGGACGAGCCGGTCCGCACGCGCACTCGGGAGCGGATCGGGCCGCCGGTGAAGCAGGAGGCCTCGTTCAGCATTCCCTCGATCCTGGCGATCGTGGCGGCGGTGGCCTCGTTCCCGGCGGGGGTGGTGCTCGGGACGATCCTGGCCGTCGTGGCGATCGGGCTGGGGCTGCTCGGGGCCGGACTGGCGCTCAAGTCGGACGTGCGCGGCGGGGTCGTGAGCGTGCTGGCGGTGTTCGCCGGGATCGCCGGGGTGATCGCGGCGATCGTGAAGCTGGTGATGCTCGCCTTCTAGGTCGGGGCGTAGCAGAGGACCTCGCCGCCCTTCGCCTGGCGGGCGGCGAGGAACAGCTTGCCGAGCGCCACGCTCGGGCCCTCCACCGCGGTGCCCGGGAGGCGCAGGCGGCCGGTCACCTTGCCCGACTCGGACTCGAGCGCGAGGAGCGTGCGGCCGGCGGCGGCCCATACGGTGTTGCCGGCGCAGGCCAGGCCCGTGACCGGGTGCTGCACGCCGGTCGGGCGCCGCCACTCGAGCTCGCCGCGGCGGAGGCCGACGGCCGCGATCCCCTCGCCCGCGGCGGCGAACACGCGGTCGCGGTCGGTGGCGAGCGGGGCCAGCACGGGGCCGCCGAGCTCCTCGGAGGAGATCTGCCAGCGCGGAGCGCCGTCCTCGAGCGCGAAGGCCAACAGCCCGAAGTCGCCGCCGATGACCACCTGTCCGCGGTGGGTGAGCAGGCCCAGGCGAGGGAGGGCGGGCAGGTCGCGCCGCCAGCAGCGCTCACCGGTGAAGGGCTCGACGGCGTGGAGCGCGGCGGGCTCGCCGCCGAACACGGGGTGCACCGTCGCGACCAGGCGCGGCGGGCCGTGGCGCGGGGAGAGCGCGGGGGGCGCGGCCGGGCGGCCGCGCAGGTAGAGGGTGAAGTGGCTGGCGCCGCTGCGGGGGTCGGCGGCGTGCAGGTTCCCCTCCGCGTCCGCGGTGTAGACCACGCCGGCCGCGACCAGCGGCGCCTGGTAGGTGCGATGCGCGCGGGCCGCGCCGCTGAGCGCGATCCCCTTGCACCAGATCGTGTCGTGCTCGCCGCGGCGGACGCCGTAGAACACGCCCTCCTCGTCGCCGAACAGGAGCTGCCAGCCGGCGATCGCCGGGGCGCCGCTCACCGGCACGCGGTCGCGCGGCACCAGCCCCTGCTCGACCAGCGGCCACAGCGGGCTGCCCTCCCCGATCCAGGCGGTGCGCAGCACGGCCTGCCGGGCGCCGCTCGCCGCGTCCAGCGCATACAGCGCGCCCTCGCTGTCGGGCACGTACACGACCCCGTCGTGGGCCACCACCGGCGCGCACAGCGCGGGGCCGTCGAGCGCGGCGCGCCACACCAGCTCGAGGGGAGCCGACAGCCGCTGGCGCAGGCTCGCCGCGCGGGTGGGGCCGCCGCCCGCGCAGGTCCAGGCCGTCACGTCGCGCTCGCGCTCGAGGTCGCGCTCGGGGGCGCGCTCCTCGGGGCGGGGCACGAACAGGACGGTCTTCTTCGCGGCCTTCTTCTTCGCGGCCTTCTTCTTGGCGGCGGGCTTCTTGGCGGCCTTCTTCTTCGCTGGCGCCTTCTTCTTCGCGGCGGCCGCGCCTGCCGCCTTCTTCTTGGCGGGCGCCTTCTTCTTCGCGGGCGCCTTCTTCTTGGCGGGCGCCTTCTTCTTGGCGGGCGCCTTCTTCTTGGCGGGCGCCGCTCCAGAGGTCGCCTTCCTCGTCGCCTTCTTCGCCATTCCCCGGGACTGTAACACCGAGGACCGTCGTCCCCCCCGCCCGCGTCCGGGGTCAGGCCAGGAGGGCGTACGCGGCGGCGATCAGCAGCAGCAGGCCGAGCGCGACCGCCGCGACCGCTCGCCAGCGCGAGCCCCCGGGCTCCTTGGCGGGCTCGAGCAGGGACGGCCCCGGGGGCCCGTCGGCCCAAGGCGGCGGGCCGTAGGTTAGCGCCATCACCATGTCGTCGGGGAGCGCCGGCTCGGGCGCGTCGCCGGTCGGCGCCGCGCAGAACGGGCAGGAGGGCTCGCCCTGCCGGACGTGGCGACCGCAGCCCGCGCAGGGGACGAGCTCGCTCACCGGGCGCTCCTCACAGCCCGCGCAGCAGGCGCTTGCCGAGGCTGCGGTCGAGCACGCCGCTGCGCTCGATCCGCAGCACGGTGCGCTCGGCCGGGTAGCGCAGGCGGCGCCAGTGGATCGTGTCGCCGTCCACCACCACGTAACAGGGGCGCGGGTCGCGGTCGCGCGGCTGGCCGACCGACCCCACGTTCACGATCGCGCGGATCCCCTCGGGGCGGCGCCAGGTGTTGTTCAGCTCCTGCGAGGTCGCGACGTAGCCCTCGTGGGTGATCACGCAGGGAATGTGGGTGTGGCCCACGAACAGGAAGTCGCGGAAGCGCGCGAAGATCTCCACGAACTTCTTGCGCGCCTTGGGGCTGCTGGCCTCGCTCGGGAAGATGTACTCCCGCCACGGGTCGCGCGGCGAGCCGTGCACGAACAGCGTGTCGCCCTCCGCCCGCTCGAGCGGCAGCCCGCGCAGGAACGCCAGCCGCTCCGCGCCGCCGTCGGAGCCCTCGAGCAGCCCGCGGGTCCACTCGATCGCGCCGCGGGCCGCCGGGTTGAACCCCTCCGCCCCGTCGAACAGCGCGACGTCGTGGTTGCCCATCAGGGTGAACGCGCAGCGCGCGCGCACGAGGTCGGTGCACTCGACGGGGTCGGGGCCGTAGCCCACCACGTCACCCAGGCAGCCGATCCGGCGGATCCCCTGGGCGTCGATGTCGGCGAGCACCACCTCGAGCGCGGCGAGGTTGGCGTGAATGTCGCTGATCAGCGCGTAGCGGCCGCCGGGCAGCGCGCGCGCCTCGTCGGAGGAGCGCCCCGCGTCGGCCAGGATCCGCTGGGCGATCTCGGTCAGCTCGGCCGGCGCGATCCCGGCGGCGCGCGCCAGGCCCGCCAGCGCGCGCCGCTGCTCGGGCGTGAGCGAGCCGCGCGCGACCCCGATCAGGAACAGGCAGCGCAGGACGACCCGGGTGGCCTCGCCGTCGAGCCCGAACGCGGCGACCTGCGCGAGGAGCGCCTCGCCGGGCGCCTCGCTCGGGAGCGGGTCCGCCGTGGGCCGCGGGGCGGCGAGCGCGTCGGCCAGGGCGCCGACCAGCCGCGAGGGGACCGGGTCCAGCCGCCCCTCGCGGACGCAGAACGAGAGGGCCAGCTCGACGAGCGTCGGGCCGGCCGGGCGGAGGACGCCCTCCCAGCCCTGGAGCAGCTCGCGCAGCCGCTGTGGGGTCGCGCCTTCCATGCCTCGCCTCAGCCCGTCAGCAGGCGCAACGTCACGCGCGCACCGAGGCTCGCCGCGAGCGCGATCAGCAGATAGCCCGCGCCGAGCAGGGCCAGGCGCAGGACGAGCGTCCCCGCCGGCTCGGGCGGGCCCACGGAGAAGCTACCGGAGGAGGCGCGCCGCGCCAGCGCGCCGGCGCGCTCGGGCGCGCCGCCTGCGGCCAGGCGCCCCGAGGACGAGCCGCGGCGCTGGCGCCCCGACGACGAGCCACGGCGCTGGCGGCCCGACGAGGAGCTGCGAGCGCGCGCCGCGGCGGGCTTGGCGGCCCCCCCGGCCCCGCGCAGCGCCGCCAGGCGCTCGGCGGCGTCCCCCGCCGTGGGACGCGCGCCCGGCTCCTTGGCGAGCAGGCTCGTGAGCAGCGCCGCGAGGGCGGGCTCGGCGGCCGCGGGCGGCGCGATCGGGTCGGGCGCGGCGTGCGCGCGCAGGACCGCGGCCGGCTTGCCCGTGTAGGGCTCGCGCCCGGCGAGCAGGCGGTAGGCGATCAGGCCCAGCGCGTAGAGGTCCGCCTCCGGCCCGCCCGCGCGCCCGGCCGCCTCCTCGGGCGAGGCGTAGGCGGCCTGCAGCGCGGCGTCCTGACGGTAGGGGTCGAGGCGGCCCTCGCTCTCGCCGAGGCCCGCGAGCTTGACGGAGACGCCCTCGGGCCCGCTCGCGACCCACACGCAGCCGGGGTGGAGCGCCCCGTGCCGCTCGCCGCGCCCGTGCACGTGCGCCAGCGCGCGCGCCACCCCCTCGAGCACGCCCAGGCTGGTGGGGACGTCGAGCGCGACCCGCTCGAGCCGGCGCGCCAGCGGCTCGCCGGCGCAGGCCTCGAACACCGTGTACAGGGTCCCCTGGTCCTCGCCGCGGTCGAACACCGCGCGCAGCCGCGGGTGATCGAGCGCGCCGGCCACGCGCGCCCGCCGCTCGTAGCGCGAGCGCACCTCGGGGTCGCCGGCGAGGTCGGGGTCGACCGCCTCGACCACGACCTCGCGGTCGAGGCTCCCCTGGCGGGCGGCGAACTGCGCGCCGTACTCGCCGCGGCCGAGCGGCTCGCCCAGGGTGCACCCGCCGAGCCGTCCGCCGGGGGCGAGGGTGAGGCGCGGCGCCTCGTAGCGGACCACCGAGGCCCCGACGGTGATCGCGTCGCCGTCGCGGAGCGCCACTTCGCGCGTCAGGCGCGTCCCGTTGAGGGCGGTCCCGTTGCGGCTGCCGAGGTCGCGCACCACCCAGCGGGTGCCCGCGGGGACGACCTCGTAGTGCTTGCGCGAGGACTGCGCCTCGCCCTCGAGCGTGATCCCGCAGCTCTGCAGGCGGCCCACGACCACGGGGGACCGGGTCAGCGGACAGGATCGCCCGCTCCCCTCCAGCACCAGGCGTGCGCCGCTCACGGCGTCCAAGCGTAGGGTCGGAGGGCTCCGGAAGCTAGTGCGGGACAGCCGGGCCCCGGCGGTGACGTCGTGCCTGGGGGAGCGAGGCGCGAGATGGTATCAAAGGGGAGGATCGGGCCGCTCGGCCCGAGCACGACGACGATCGACGCGAACGAGACCCCAGGACCCCACCCGAGAGACCCCCGCATGGCGACGGCTTCCGCGCTCGACCTGGCCCAACGGCTGGCACGGCTCATGGACGAGAAGAAGGCGGAAGACGTGGTGATCCTCGACGTGTCGGCCCGCCACAGCCTGATCGACTGCTTCGTGATCGCCACCGGGCGCAGCGCGAAGCACGCCAAGCTGCTCGGCGACGAGGCGCTGGCGCACGTCAAGGAGCGCGGCGTCTCGCCCTGGCACGTGGAGGGCTCGCCCGACTGGGTGTGCGGCGACTTCGGCGACGTGGTCCTGCACGTGTTCACGCCCGAGGCGCGCGACTACTACGGGCTCGAGCACCTGTGGGCGGACGCCCGCAAGGTCCCGGTCGCGCCCTCGCCGCGCGGCGACGCGGCGCTGGTCTGACCCGACCGGCGCTGTGAGCCCCACCGAAGAGGCGGAGGGCGGCGCGCCTGGGGAGTCCGGGCGCGTACCAGCGACAGCAAAAACGGGCACGGGGCCCGAAGCCCCTCCCGCCGTACAAGGCGCCGTTGTGCCAAGCAGCAGCGCAGCGGCGCGCCGTTCCAGCGAGAGCCGGGGGGACTCTGGGGGGCGCCCAGTGACCAACCAGTCGCCCGCGGAGCGGCGCGCCTCGGCGCGGCTCGACCCCGTCACGAGCGGGGATCAGGGGCCAGGCGAGCCGCTGACCTTCCCCACGGCCTGCGGACTCGCGCTCCACG
The DNA here is from genome assembly GCA_964569055.1 of uncultured Planctomycetota bacterium. GTDB lineage: Bacteria > Planctomycetota > J058 > J058 > J058 > JAWLGW01. The sequence continues at coordinate 5,740 of CAZMSZ010000393.1, forward strand.
GTCACGTGTTCCGCCCGCCCGGCGGGTGCGAGCCCGAGACCGTGGTCGTGGCGCTGAGCGCGCTCGCCGCGCCGGCCCGCTACCTGGCCGGGACGGCGGCCTGGCTGGCCGCGCAGGGCTACGGGGTGCTGACCTTCGACTACCGCGGCGTGGGGCGCTCGCTCCACGCGGGCGACCCGCGCTCCAACCTCGACGACTGGGGCGAGGACGCCCGGGCGGCCCTGCGGGCCGCCCGCACGGTGTGGGCGCCGCGCCGGGTGCTCGTGCTGGCCCACAGCATAGGCGGCATGCTGCTCGGACACGCCGGCCTCGACGAGGTGGACGGCGCGCTGTTGATCGGCAGCACACACGGGATCCCGGCGCTGTATCGCGGCACGGGCCGAATGCGCCTCGAGGCCGCCTACACCGTCCTGCCGCGGATCGCCCGCGCCGCGGGCGAGCTCCCGGGCTGGCGCGTCTTCTTCGGCAGCCCGGTGCCGCGCGACGTGATCGTGCAGTGGGTCCGCTGGGGACGCGAGCGCCGCTTCACCCGCTGGAACGGCGACCCCTCGGCGCCGTTCGCCTACGCCGGCCCCCTGATCGGCGTCTCGATCACCGACGACGACTACGCGCCGCTCCCCGCGGTCGCCGCGCTGCTGCGTCAATACCGCCACGCCGGCGTCCGCCGCGACGTGCTCGACCCGCGCGAGCACGGCGCCCGCCTCGGCCACTTCGGCCTCCTGCGCGCCGACGCCCCCGCCTGGGCCCGCGCCCGCCTGCTCGGCTGGCTGCGCGAGCTCGAGCAGGCTTAGGAGAGGGCAGCGCGACAGTAGGTAGGGCTGGCCGGCATGAACTCTCGCCAAACGAGGGCTGCTCCACCCGAGCCGGACATGAGGGAAGCAGGCAAGGCGCAGCGCCTCGCGATGGGCGGCGGCAGCGGCCGCGAGATCGTCGCTCCCGCGCAGCGCGTTGGCTTCGAGCACCCTGGCCTGCGCCCGGAGTGAGCGCTCCGGGCCCCTGTTATACTCCTCGCCGGAATCGGACCCGCCGGGTCCGGATCGCGCGCCCATGGCCGACCGCCTCACGAAGCTCGCTCGCAACGGCCGCAAGCTCGCGCGGCTCGCGCTCGGGGTGCGGGCGCGGCGGCCGCGCG
>CAZMSZ010000394.1:0-6863 GCA_964569055.1 uncultured Planctomycetota bacterium
AATCCGAATCCGAATCCGAATCCGAATCCGAGTCCGAGTCCGAGTCCGAGTCCGACTCGGATTCCGATTCCGACGCCGACTCCAAACCCGGATACCAGAGCTTGTCGCGTACGACGTCCAGTTAGGAATGAAGCGCAGAGGGCGCCGAGGACGCAGAGATTCTCTGCGATCCCCGCGCCCTCTGCGCTTCGTACTCAGCTTCGCTAGCCGAGGCGGTCCGCAATGCGACAGCCTCCCGATCCGACTCCGACTCCGACTCCGACTCCGAGGTGGTCAGGAGGTAGCTGCCCCTCCCGCCCTCCGGTGCTACGGTGGGTTCGTCGATTCAAGGAGGCCCCATGCGCCGCTCCCTCCTCGCGCTCGTCCTGCTCGTTGCCGCCGCGGGCTGCCCCGCGCAGTCACGACCCGACGTGGCGCGCGTCGATCCGCCGCCTGCCCGGCCGCCAGCCGAGGTGGCGACACCGGCCGCCGAGCCGCCGGCGCCCGCGGCCCTGGAGCGTGCGCCGACGGGCCGGACGAACGAGGCACCGGCCGAGGAGCCGGCCGCGCCCGACGAGCCCGCCGACGCGGCGCCGCTGGGGCTGTTCGACGAGGTGGCGGGTGGCGTCGCCATCGCCGAGACCGACCCCACCGTGTTCGAGGACGAGCCGCTCCGCGAGGGCGAGACCGAGGAGGAGCGGATCGAGCGGCTGCAGGAGCGAGCCCGAACCGAGTCCGCCGAGCGCGCCCCGGCGAGCTCCCGGGCCGAACGGCGGCCGGCCCCGCGGGGCAAGCTGCCCTCGGGCCCGCGCACGTCGGGCACCTGGCACACGCGCCTGGCCGACGCGCAGTCCGAGGCGCGCCGCACCCGCAAGCCGATCCTGGCCTTCTTCACCGGCAGCGACTGGTGCGGCTGGTGCAAGAAGCTCCAGGCCGAGGTGCTCGACACAACCGAGTTCAAGGCCTGGGCGCCCACGCACGTGGTGCTGCTCGAGCTCGACTTCCCGCGGCGCAAGCCCATGCCGGCCGCCGTGAAGCAGGCCAACGAGGCGCTCGCCAAGCGCTACGAGGTGACCGGCTACCCGACGGTGGTGTTCCTCACGGCCGACGGCGCCCAGCTCGGGCGCACCGGCTACCTCGAAGGCGGGCCGGCGCGGTGGCTCCCCAACGCGGAGCGCGCCATCGGATCGCGGTGACGCGCGCCATCCTCGCCCTCGCGCTGTCGCTGGCGCTCCTGCTCCAGCCCGGCTGCTACCTCACGCGCCGGGTGTGGAAGGACGGCTCCGCCGCGACCGCGCCCGAGGGGGCGAGCGAGGCGAGGCCGGCCCTGGCCAGGGTCGTCGTGACCGCCGCCAAGCTCGTCGTGACCCCGCTGGTGTTCGCGCTCGACGTCCTGCTGTTCCCGGCGGAGGCGTGGGTGTACCTCTCGCTCTCGCCGATCCGCGGGAACGACTGCCCCTGAGCCGGGGACCCCGAGGCGCCACGGCGCCGCGGCGGCTATCCTGCCGGCATGATCTCGGTCCAGGGCCTGACCCGCTTCTACGGCGAGACCTGCGCGCTGCTCGACCTCACGTTCGAGGTGGCGGCCGGCGAGGTGCTCGGGCTGGTCGGACAGAACGGCGCCGGCAAGACGACCTGCCTCCAGTGCGTGGCGGGGATCCTCCCGCCGAGCGAGGGCGCGATCCGGATCGCCGGGATCGACCTCCTGGCCGACGCGGTCGAGGCCAAGCGGAAGCTGGCCTTCATCCCCGACACCGCCCAGCTGTTCGACTACCTCACCGTCGAGGAGCACCTGCAGTTCGCGGCGCGCGTGCACGGGCTCGCCGACTGGCGGGCCCGCGCCGACCGGCTGCTCGAGGAGCTCGAGCTGAGCGACAAGCGCGCGGCGCTCCCCGACGAGCTCAGCCGCGGCATGCGGCAGAAGGTGGCGATCTGCCTGGCGCTGCTGCACGACCCGGTGGCCTTGGTCTGCGACGAGCCGCTCTCGGGCCTCGACCCGGTGGGGATCCGGGTGATGCGCGAGGCCCTCCGCCGCCGCGCGGAGGCGGGCGCCGCCCTGATCGTCAGCTCGCACCAGCTCGACCTGATCGCCAGCCTGTGCGACCGGGTGCTGATCGTGCACGACGGGCGCGAGGTGCTGAGCGGGACGCTCGTGCAGGTCCGGGCCGCGTTCCCGCAGCTCGGGCCCGAGGCCGACCTCGAGGACCTCTACCTGGCCGCGATCGGGCGCGCGCCGACGGCTGGAACCGACGACGCGCCTGGGCCGGCGGCGGACGCCGGCGCGTGATCCGGGCCGCCCTGTTCTACCAGCGGACCCGCGCCCGCAACCGAGTGCGCAAGATCGTGTCTCGCGCCCAGCGGCCGCGCGACCTGCTCGCGCTGCTGCTCGGGGTGTTGGTGCTGGGCGGCCTCGTCAACGCGTGGGTGGCGTTCGCGCTGCTCGGCGCGAGGCGCCTACCCGCCAAGCTGGAGGCCGCCGCCTGGGCCGGCGCGGGCCTGCTCCTGTTCATGCTGCTCCTGATCCTCGCGACCGCGCGACGCGAGCTGGGGCTCGGTCTGGCGCGACCCGAGCTGGAGTTCTTGCTCGGGGCGCCGGTCAGCCGGCGGGGCGTGCTCGGCTTCCTGCTCCTCGCGCAGCAGCCCGGGGTCGCGCTCATCTCCGGCCTGGCCACGCTGGCCGGCCTCATGGTGCTGCCGCCCGGGCCGGCGATCGCCTGGGCCCTGCTGGTCGCGTATCTCGTGTTCAACGGGCTGAACCTCGCCGGACTGGCGGCGAAGCAGCTCGCGGCGCGCGCCCTGGCGCGCGGCGGGAGCGTCGACGGCCTGGTGCCGCGCCTCCCCGGCTGGCTGCTGCTCGGCACCCTGATCGGCAGCGTCAGCTCCGCCCTGCCGGCCGCGCTCGCCCCCGACTGGCTGACCGCGCTCCCGCTGTGGTACGCCGGCTGGATCGAGAGCCCGGCGGCCTGGCCGTACCTCGCCGCCCACGCGCCGTTCGCGGCGCTCGCGAGCGGCGACGGCGCCGCCTGCGCGCGGGTCGCGGCGGCCCTGCTCGCGATCGACCTCGCGCTGCTGGCGCTGGTGCTGTGGCGCCCGGCTCCGTTCGAGGAGGCCTCGCTGCGGCTGGCCGGGCGCCTCGACCTGCTGCGGACGGAGGGGCTCGAGGCGTTCCAGCGCCAGCACCAGCGCGAGCAGGAGCGCGCGCGCCGCAAGGGAGGCGCGCTCGAGCCGCCGCCCTGGGCGCTGGCGCCGTCCGGCCGACCGGCCTGGGCGCTGCTCTGGAAGCAGCTCGTCGCGAGCGGGCGGCGCAACACGCCGAGGCGGCTGCTCGTGGCGCCCCTGCTCGCGCTGATCGCCGGCCCCGCCCTGGGGCAGGCGCTCGCCCACACGCCGGGCCCGCCGCTCGTGGCGAGCGTCGTGCTCTACGTCGGGCTCTTCGGCGCGGTGATCGTCGTGTCCAGCCGCCAGCTGGGCCTTCGCTGCGAGCTGGGGCACGTCGCGACGCTGCGCGCCCTCCCGCTCTCCGGCTACGACCTGCTGCTCGGCGCGACGATCGCGCCCGCGCTGCTGCTGGGCTCGTACGCGGCCACCACGCTGATCCTCGCGGCCGGCGCCTGCTCGGGCTGGGCGGCCATCACGGATTGGGTCTGGACCCCGATCCCGGGGAGCACCCGCGCCGCCGTTGCGCTCACCGCCTGGCTCCTGGTCGCCGCGTTCGTGTTCCTGAGCATGGCCGTCCAGGCGGCCGCGGTGGTGCTGTTCCCCGGCTGGGCGCAGGTCTCGCCCAAGCTCGGGTTGGGCGCCATGGGCCGGGGCTGCACCGGCTCCCTGGTGCACCTCGCCTTCATGGCCTCGACGCTCGGCCCCGTCCTGCTCGTGGTGGGCGGCGGTTACGCCCTCCTGGGGTGGAGGACCGGCGCCTGGATCGGGCTGCTCGTACCCGCGGCCGCGCTGGCGGCGGCGCTCCAGGTGGGAGAGGCGCTGCTGCTCCTGCGCTGGGTGAGCAAGCGCTGGGACGCGTTCGACCCCTCCGAGCTGCCGCGGTGAGCGAGGCGCGCGCCGGCCTCGGCGCGGCGGTCGCGGCCACGGCCTTCTTCGTGCGCGCCGGCGCCCGCAATCGGCTGCGCCGGCTGGTCGCGCGCGCGCACCGGCCGCGCGACCTCGTCGCCGTGTTGCTCGCGCTGCTCGTGCTCGGCGGGGCCCTCGACGCGTGGGTCGTGTTCGCGCTGCTCCGGCCGCCGTTGACCCTCGACCCCGGCGCGACGTGGCTGGCCGCCTGCACGTTCCTGGGCGTGGTGTTCGGCTGCATGGGCGTCCAGGTGCGCGAGCTCGGGATCGGGCTCTCGAGGGCCGAGCTCTCGTTCCTGCTCGGCGCGCCCGTGAGTCGGCGCGGCGTGCTCGCGTTCCTCCTCCTCCGGCAGCAGCCCAGCGTGGCGATCGGCGCGGGCGTCGCGGCGCTGCTCGGGCTCGTCGTCCTGCGCGGCTCCGCCATCGCGTGGGCCCTGCTCCTGGCCTACCTGGCGTTGGGGTGCGTGAGCCTGGCCGCCCTCGCCGCCCGGCAGCTCGGGGCGAGCGCGGCGGCGCGCGGCGCGAGCCCGACCGGCCTGATCCCGCGGCTCCCCGGGCTCCTGTTGATCGGCGTGCCGCTGGCGAGCCACCTCACCGCCGTCCCGGCCCTGTTCGCGCCCGACCGGCGCGCGGCCCTGGCGGGCTGGTTCCACGTCTGGGCCGCGACGCCGGTCGCATGGCCCGTGTTCGCGGCGCGCGCGCCGTTCGACGCGCTGCTGCGCGGCGACGACCTGGCCTGCGGCACCTCGGCCGCGGCGCTGCTCGGGATCGACCTCGCGCTGTTGGCGTTCGTCCTGCGGGACCCGGCGCCTTTGGAGGAAGCCTCGCTGGACCTGGCGGCGCGGCTCGAGGTGAGCTGGACCGCCGAGTTCGACGCCTTCAAGCACATGATCGTGGGGGCGCCCCGGCGGTCGCCGCCGTCGGAGCGTCGGCTCGAGGTCCCCTGGCCGCTGGCGCCGCTCGGCAGCCCCGTGTGGGCGCTGGTGTGGAAGCAGCTGATCGCGAGCGGCCGGGCGCGCTCGCCGCGGCGGCTCGCCCGCTGGCTCCTGGGCGCGCTCCTCGCAGGCGTCCTCCTCGGCGAGGCGCTGGCGGGGACGTCGGCCCCGCCGTTCGTCGCGATGGCCGCGCTGGTCGCCGCGTGCGTGTGGGCTGCCGTCCCGTTCCTGCGCGACAGGCTGGGGCTCACGAGCGAGCTGCGGCAGCTCGCGACGCTGCGAGCGCTCCCGCTCTCGGGTCGGGACCTGTTGACGGGCGTCACGCTCGGGCCGTGGCTGCTGATCTGCGCGGCCTGGGCGGTCGGCCTGGTGTTCGCCGCCGGGGCCTGCTCGGGCTGGACCAGCGGCCCGGGCGGGACCTGGCACCCGATCCCCTGGAGCACCCGCGGGGTCGCGGCCCTCGCCGCCTGGTTCCTGTTCGCTGGGTTCATGTTCCTGAGCCTCGCCGCCGAGGCGGTGCAGGTGCTCGCGCTGCCGACCTGGACGCCGACGACCAGCAACATCCAGCGGTCGCTCGGGCGCAGCGGCGCGGGCACGCTGATCGTGGTCGCGTTGCTGCTGGCGACCGTCGGCGCCGCGGTGCTCCCGGTCGGCGCGGCGTACGCGCTCCTCGGCTGGGCGACGAACGGCTGGCTGGCCTTCGCGATCCCGGCGGCCGTGCTTGCGGCCGCGCTCATGATCGGGGAGGGTCTGTGGCTGTTGCGACGCATGAGCGCGCGCTGGGACGGGTTCGATCTCTCGGAGGTGCCGGGTTGACGAACGAGGCGCGCAGCGTCGAGGTCGACGTGGACGGGCTCCGCGTCCACGCCTACGTGACCGAGCCGCGCGAGGAGCCGACCGGACCGCCGGTGCTGCTGGTGCACGGCTGGCCGACGTCGGGCTCCTTGTGGCGCAACGTCGCGCCGCCGCTCGCGGCGCGCCGCCGCGTGATCGCGATCGACCTGCCGGGGTTCGGCCGCTCGGGCAAGCCGCGCGACGTGCGCTACGACTTCGGCCTGTTCGAGCGCTGCATCTCGGGGCTCCTCGCCGCGCAGGGCGTCGACCGCGTGGGGCTGGTGGTCCACGACCTCGGCGGCCCGGTCGGCCTGCACTGGGCCGCGCAGCAGCCGGCCGACCGGATCGAGCGGCTGGCGCTGCTCAACACGCTGGTCTACCCCGAGCTCTCGCTGGCGGTGCGCGCGTTCCTGCTCGCCCCACGCCTCCCGCTGGCGGGCGGGCTAATGACGAGCCCGTGGGGCCTGAAGAAGGCGCTCGAGTACGGGGTCGGCGATCGGCGCCGACTGCGACCCGACGCGGTGAGCGGGATCCAGGCCCCGTTCGCCGACCCGGCGGATCGCCACGCCCTCATGGCCTCGATCCTCGACCTCGACGTCTCCGGGCTGGAGCAGGTGGCGACCTGGGTGCGCGGCTACGGCGGCCCGGTGCGCGTGATCTACGGCGCCCGCGACCGCTACCTCCCCGACGTCGCGCGCACCATGCGGCGGGTCGCGGCCGACCTGCCCCAGACCGAGGTCACGCTCCTGGAGGACTGCGGCCACTTCCTGCAGGAGGACCGCCCCGAGGAGGTCGGACGCCTGCTGGCCGCGTTCTTCGCGTAAGAAGGCGTCCGGAAACCCAGAACAAGTGGGCCACGCGGCGCCTGCGCGCACTCGGCCCGAAGCCCGTCTCACCCTACGAAGCGCCTTCTCGCCAAAGAGCAGCGCCGCTTCGGCGGGCGCGGCGCTCTCGCCAAGTTCTGGAAGCTCACTCCACTACAGCCGAGGGAAGCTGTCGCGCGCGAGCACAGCTCCCTGACCGGAAGAATTGACCGCCAAGAGCGCCAAG
>CAZMSZ010000395.1:0-6862 GCA_964569055.1 uncultured Planctomycetota bacterium
ACCTGCTCGGCGCTGCCCGAGGCGCTGCTCGAGAGCGAGCTGTTCGGCCACGAGCGCGGGGCGTTCACCGACGCCAAGACCCAGAAGAAGGGGCTGCTCGAGCAGGCGGACGGCGGGACGGTGTTCCTCGACGAGGTGGCCGAGATGGCGCCCTCGCTCCAGGCCAAGCTGCTGCGCTTCCTGGAGGAGCGCGCCTTCCGGCGGGTGGGCGGGGCGATCGACATCCGGCCCGACGTGCGGGTGCTCGCCGCCACGCACCGCGACCTCAAGGAGGCGATCAAGGACGGCAGCTTCCGCTCCGACCTGTACTACCGCCTGGCGGTGCTCCACGTCCGGCTCCCGTCGCTGCGCGAGCGGTCCGGCGACATCGAGCTCCTGGTCCACTACTTCACCGACACGTTCAACCGCGAGTTCAAGCGGAGCGTGAAGGGCCTCACGCCCGCGGCGGTGCGGCTGCTCGAGTCCTACCCGTGGCCGGGGAACGTGCGCGAGCTCAAGAACACGATCGAGCGCGGCGTGCTCCTGTGCGAGGGCGAGCGGCTCGACGTGGACGACTTCCGCGGCCTGGTCCAGGAGCGGACCGAGTCGCGCAGCTTCGCGCTCCCGCCCGAGGGGGTCAACCTGCGCGACCTCGAGCGCGAGCTGGTGATCCAGGCGCTCGAGCGCGCCCGCGGCAACCAGACCCGCGCCGCCGAGCTGCTCGGGCTGACGCGCGATCAGATCCGCTATCGGATCGCCAAGTTCCGGCTGGGCGAGTCCGCGACGTTGCGGGCCGCCGGCTCGCAGGCCGTCACGTAGGCAGGCAGGGCGGAACGAACGAGCCCGGCGGCGCTGCGGCGCGGCCGGGCTCGCGGCGTTTTGGGGCGGGAGAGCAGGAAGGCCGCCACGCGGCCCGGCGCGCGGCCGGTTGGTGCCCCCTTCCTGCCGCGAAACCCTCCGCTCCCCCGGGGGAAGCCGGCGCACCGCGCGCGACGGTCGGTCGCCGTCGCTCGCGTGAGGGCGCGCGCCGCGGGACGCGGCCGACGCGCGCCAGCGGGGGTGTTCGCGCGCGCCGCGGTCCGCTGCGGCTCCGCCACGGTCGCTGCGCGGCTTCGGTCGGGGGCCGCCCGCGGGCGGCACCGCCGTTGCTCCGTCCGCGCCCGCTGCTGGAGGAGCGCTCGCATGCGTCGTCCGATCCTGCTGGTGATCGCGCTGCTCGGGGGCGTCGGGTGCGCCGCCCCGCCGCTCGACCTCGAAGGCGTCGACCGCGCCGAGCTCGAGATGGCGACCGATCGCCGCCTCGAGCACGCGCGCAGCCTCGCGCGCCGCGGCGCGCCCGGCGCGACGCCGCACCTCGACGCCCTGGTGGCGCGGGTCTCGAGCGCCACGCCGCAGCTGCGGCTCTCGGCGCTCCTGGCCGCTGACCAGGCCGGGCCGCCGCGCCTCCGCCCCGGCGACCGGGTCGAGGTGCAGGTGGTCTCGCAGCCCAGCCTGGGCGGCGAGCGGGTGGTCGACCCGCGCGGCGGCCTGGAGGTGCCGCCCCTCGGGCGCGTGGCCGCCGAGGGGCTGACCCTCGACGAGCTGTCGGCGGCGGTGGCGGAGGCCCTGCAGAAGGACCTGCTCCAGCGCCGGCCGGGTGTGATCGTGCGCCTGATCGAGCGCGCGCCGGCCACCGTGCAGGTCACGGGCCGGGTCGGCGCTCACGCCGGGGGGGCCGCGCCCGACGGCGGCCCGACCGTCTCCTCGCTGACGACCAGCGAGGTCGTGCTGCCCGACCACCGGTCGCTGTCGCTGCACGAGCTGATCGGCAAGGCCGGCGGGATCGCGGCCGACGCGGACGCGGGCCGGCTGGCGCTCGTGCGCACCACCCAAGGGCCCAAGGGCGAGCACGTCCGCGTGGCCTACCACTTCGCCTACGGCGAGCTCGTCTCGGCCCACCTCGCCGGCCGCGACGCCTGGCTCCGGCCCGGCGACCACCTGATCGTGCCGCGGCTGGCCGACGTGCACCTCCACGGCGAGGTGCTGACACCGGGTCGTCACGCCCTGCTCCCGGGAGAGTCCGTCGGCTCGCTGATCGAGCGCGCCGGCGGCTGGACGCCGGGCGCGGACCGCGGCGGGGTGCTGCTGCTGCGCGGGACCGAGGAGCGGCCCGCGACCCTCGACGAGGGGCTGCGGCCGGGCGACGTGGTGTTCGTCCCCGTGCGCGAGCGGGTGTACGTCGTGGGCAAGGGGGTGGCCCGCAACGGCTCGCTCACGCTGCCCGAGGGCGGGCTGTCCGCGATCCAGGCCATCTCCGAGGCCGGCTGGTTCACCCCCACCGCCGACTGGGACGACGTGACGATCCTGCGCCGCGGACCCAGCGGCCGGCAGCGGATCCCGGTCCCCGTCGACTCGATCCTCGATGGCGCCCCGGGCGAGGACGCGCTGCGCCTGCGACCCGGGGACATCCTGCTCGTCCCGGAGGTCGCGTGGTGAGCTGGGGTGGCGCTCAGGTCGGTCCCGATCCGCTGGACGACCCGCAGGCGATCCGCAAGAGCGGCGTCCACCTGCTGGCCGTGCTGCGCCGCCGCTGGTGGGTCCCCGCGGGGGCCGCGTGCCTCGCGGTGGCCGGGCTGGCGGCGCTGGCCGCGTCGCGCCCGCCGCTCTACTACGCCGGCGGTCTGGTGCAGCTCGGCATGTACGCCGACCGCAACATGGACTCGGGCGACCGGCGCGCGGCGCACGAGTTCTTCGAGACGCACCGCGGGCTGCTCATGAGCGACCAGGTGATCGACGGCGCGCTCGAGCACATGGGGGTCGAGCTGGCCTCGGGCTACGGGCGCCTCGAGCAGCGGATGTACTTCATCGACGGGCTGGAGGTGAAGCCCCTGCCCGAGACGTACCTGGTCCAGATCCTCGGGCGCGGGCTCGACCCGCGCGACGTGGCGCGGCGGGTGAACGCGCTGATGGCCGCCCAGGTCGACTTCACCAACGAGTTCCTCGGCTCGCGCGCCGTGGAGCTGGAGCGGCTGCGCGCGGTCGCGACCAAGCTGCAGCGCGAGCTGCAGGAGGCGCGCACCGCCCGCGACGACCTGTACGGGCGCGCGGGGGACGTGGCCGACCGGCGCACCCAGCTCCTCGGCAGCCTGCAGGAGGCGCGCGCGCGCCTGACCGGGGTCGACCTCGACCTCGCGCAGGCCGAGGGGCGCGCCGAGTCGGTGCGGCGGCGCCTGCAGCGGGTCCAGCGCGCCCGCACCCCGGGGGAGCTGCTGGGCCTGGCGCGCAACGCGGCGTCGGCGCCGCAGGAGCGGATCCTGCGGGTCACCGAGCTGCGCGCCCAGCTGATGCACATGCAAGGCTCGATCGACGCGCGGCGCCTGGAGCAGCTCCCCGAGTACGTGGCGCTGCGCGACCAGCTGGTGGGCGAGGCGCGGTTCCTGCGCGAGGAGCTCCGTCAGGACGCCGAGGCCGAGCTGACGGCCGCCGGCGAGCAGGTCGACGCGCTCCGTCGCTGGCGCGAGCACGTGGCCGGCCTGATGGAGCGGACGCGCGACGAGCTGGCGGAGCTCGCGGCGCTCGAGGACCAGCACGGGGCCCTGTTGGCCGAGGTGGACTGGTACGAGCGCGAGCTCGAGGAGGCGCGCTCGCGGATCCGCGAGCTCCAGGCCGGCGGCCCGATCTCGGGCGCGGAGGTGATCAACCCCGCGGACGTCCCGCTCGCGCCCGTGCCGCGCGTGACCCCGCTGGCCGCGATCGGGTTCCTCCTGTTCGCGATCGGCGCCGGGCTGGCGGCGGTCGTGATGTGGGACCGGTTCGAGGACACGGTCGCCGACGCCGGCGAGCTGGTCCCGTTCGGCCTGCCGATCCTCGGCCGCACCGGCTCGCCCCCCTCGCGGTGGGGTGGGCCGAGCGAGGCGTTCATGGACGACCTCGCGCTCGTGCGCGGCAGCCTGGCGCGAACGCTCGGCGAGCGCGGCTCGATCCTGGTCACCGAGGGGCACGAGGGCGCCGGCGCCCCGGCGGTGGCGATCCACCTCGCCGCGGCGCTCGCGCGGCGCGGGACGCGGGTCGTCCTGGTCGAGGCCAGGCTGCGCCGACCGCTGCTGGCGCGCCGCCTCCACCTCGAGCCAGGCCGCCCGGGGCTGGGCGCGGCGCTGACGGACGGGAGCTCCGCCGTCGACCTCGTCACGTCGGGCGGCCTGGTGGGCCTCCACAACGTGGGCCTGCTCCTGGCCGGCCCCGCGCGGCCCGACGCCGCCGAGCGCCTCGCGAGCCCCGAGCTCGGCGAGATCCTGCGCGAGCTGCGCCGCCGCTGGGACCAGGTGATCGTGCTCGGCCCGCCCGCGGCCCCGACGGCCGACGCCAGCCTGATCTCGCCGCACGTGGACGGGGCGCTGCAGGTCGTGCGGCTGCACCGCTCGCCGCGCGGACCCGTCAACGCGGCGATCCAGCAGGTCGCCGCCGCAGGCGGGAGGAACCTCGGCTTCGTGGTGACCGACGGCGACGCGGCGACGGCGGTCACCGTCAACGCGGCGCCGGTCGCCCCCGCGCCGGCCGCGCCGGCCGCGCCCGCGGCCCCGATCGTCGCGCCGGCCCCCGCCGCGGCGGCCGCGCCGAGCCCGCACGTCCACGCCGCCGGCGCGCCCGCGCCGGTGAGCTGCGGGGTGTTCGACCTCTCGCCCGCCACGATCTCGCGCCTGGAGGACCGGCTGGAGCTGGTGCTGCGCCGGTTGCTGGACAGCCGGCTGGCCAACCTCGGGAACGGCCGGATCAACGGCGGCGGCGGAGGGGGTGAGATCTCGCGCCTCGAGCGGCAAATCGCCGGGCTGATGGCGCAGCTCGCCGCCGGCGACGGGCTCGGGCGGGCGCGCACCCTCTCGGGGGTCCAGGAGTGCGGCGGGCTCTCGGATGACGACCCGCTCCGCGCCAAGAAGGCCGCGCTGCTGCAGCAGGTGTTCGACGAGAACATGGCGCTGCAGGGCGGGCTCGGTTGAGCGAACCAGGAACACGAGGCTCTGGCCACCCGCTTGCGTGGCGTGGGGGAGGCCGGGGCAGGAGGCGAGCGGCATGACGGTCAGCGAGCGACAGGGGCTCGAGCGGGAGCTGGAGCGGCTGCGGGGCGAGGTCGCGCGGCTGCAGCGGCTCGAGCGCCACACTCGCGACGCGCTCGAGGAGCACCGGCTCGAGCGCGAGGTCGCGCGGCTGCAGGTGTTGCTCGAGCGGACCACCCGCCAGCTCGAGGAGCTGCAGGCCGACGAGCCCGCGCCCGCGCGGCTGCACTTCGGCGCCGAGGCCGTGGACGCGCTCAGCGCGCGTGTGCGGGCGGAGATCGGGCGGCTGGTGGCGTCCGGCGAGCTGGTCCCCCCCAGCGGCGACCCGCTGGGCTGGCAGCAGGGGCTCGACGCGCTGGGGCGCGCCATGAGCCGGGCCACGGCCGCGGTCATGGAGGCGGAGCGCGAGCGGCACCGCCGCGAGCACGAGCGGCAGCGCGGCGAGCGGGCCTCGCAGCTCGAACGACGCGCGGTGCGGCTGCAAGAGCAGCTGCGCGAGCGGACGCACCGCCTCATTCAGCGGCGGCGCGCCGTGGAGGAGGCCGACCTCGCCTGGGCGTGGGGGAGCGGGCGGGCGCCGGACGGGCAGGTACTCGGGCGGTGAGCCGGGGGCGGAGGCGAGGGCCTCCGCGCGGCGGCGCTGCGGGCGGACGGATCAGCTGAGCGGTAGCTAGGAGCGACGAGTGAGCGAGCGTGCGTACACGAAGAACATGCCGGTGGGCTCGAAGGACGACGAGGTGCTCTACGTGGGCATCGACCTCGGCACGTCCCGGATCGCCGTGGCGGGCTCCAACGGGATCCGCGCCAAGGACTGGAGCTACGTCGGCTACCCCAAGGACATGGTCTCCATGAAGCTCCTGGGGAAGCGGGTGGTGTTCGGCAAGGAGGCGCTCGAGAAGCGCCTGTCGGTCGAGCTGCTGCGCCCGTTCGAGAAGGGGGCGATCAAGTTCACACGCGAGGAGGACGCGCCCCGCGAGCAGCTCGACAAGAACCTGCAGGCCGCCAAGGAGCTGGTGAAGTACGCGGTGGGTCTGGCGCAGCCCCGTCCCGACCAGCTGGTCTACGGCGTGATCGGCATGCCGGCCGAGGCCTCGATCCACAACAAGACGACGGTGATCGACGCGGCGCGTGACGCGCTCGACGCGGTGATGGTGTGCAGCGAGCCGTTCGCGGTGGCGTACGGGCTCGACCGGCTGGACGACACGCTGGTCGTCGACATCGGCGCCGGCACCATCGACCTGTGCCGCATGCACGGCACCATGCCGGCGGCCGAGGACCAGATCACGATCACCACCGCCGGCGACTGGCTCGACGACCAGATCCTGGAGGCGTTCCGCAAGAAGGCGCCCGAGGCGGACTTCACGATCCACAAGGTGCGCGAGGTCAAGAACAAGTACGCCTTCGTCAGCGACGCCGGCCAGCCGGTCATGGTCGAGTTCGTGGTCGACGGCAAGCCGACCGTGTACGACGTGACCCAGGACCTGCGCGACGCCTGCCGGAAGCTGATCCCGCCGATCACCAAGATCATCCGCCAGCTGATCGCCTCGTTCGACCCCGACTTCCAGGAGAAGCTGCGCGAGAACGTGATCCTCGGCGGCGGCGGCTCGCAGATCATCGGGCTGGGCGGCGTGCTCGAGGAGCACATGACCAAGCACCTCGGCAGCGGCCGCGTGATGCAGGTCGAGGAGCCGGTGTACGCCGGCTGCAACGGCGCGCTCAAGATCGCGCACGACATGCCGCGCGAGTTCTGGAAGCAGCTGAGCGAGCGCCAGCTCCCCGCCGAGGCGGCGGCCGCCGCCTAGCCCGGATATTGCGCGACTTCGTCGCTCCATATCCGAGCTAACAGCGGCGGA
>CAZMSZ010000396.1:0-1111 GCA_964569055.1 uncultured Planctomycetota bacterium
TCACCACGCTGAGCGTGTCGAGCGGGGGGGGCGCCCAGGCGTGAGCGTGCAGCGCGACATCGAGATCCTCAACGAGAGCAAGAACCTCAGCCAGGTCCGGCGCGAGGTCTCGGAGGTGCTCGAGGCGACCGCGTTCGACCGCGAGACGCGCAACAAGATCATCGTGGCCGTCGACGAGGCGCTCGCGAACGTGGTCGAGCACGCCTACCAGGGCGGCACCGGCACGGTGCGGATCCTGTTCGACGTCGACGCCGAGCGGCTGACGGTGCGGATCCGCGACCGGGGCGTGCCGTTCGACCCGGGCGAGCGGCTCAACTCGCAGCTCGACATCCAGAAGCACATCCGGGACGGGCTCAAGGGCGGCCTCGGGCTGTTCTTGATGCGCCGGATCATGGACGAGGTCACCTACAACCAGCACGGGCCCGACTTCGTGAACGAGCTCGTCATGATGAAGAAGCTGCCGCCGGCCGCCGAGGGCCCGGCGGAGGAGCGCGGCTGACGCGGCGCGCTCGCCTGGTCGCCGGGGACCGGGTATAAGGTCGTGCCCCATCAGCCGCGAGAAGGAGCGAAGAGAACGTGCCTGACCTGAAGCTGCACCAGGAGAAGCTCCCCAACGGCGTCTGCTACATCGAGGCCGAGGGCTTCCTCGACGCCCACACCTTCGAGGAGATGGAGAACGTCGTCTCGTCGGTGTTCCGGCAGGGCTGCTACAAGCTGATCGTGAAGCTCGAGAAGCTCGACTACATCTCGTCCGCCGGCGCCGGCGTGTTCGTGGGCGCCATCGGCCGCGCCAAGGACAACAACGGGGACATCGTGTTCCTCAAGCCCTCGGCGAACGTCAAGGAGGTGTTCGACCTCCTCGGCCTGTCCGCGATCTTCCGCTTCGCCGAGACGCGAGCGGAGGCCGAAGCCTGCTTCTAGCGGAGTTCGCGGGTGGTCGGAGGGCGGCTCGTTCTTGGCGTGAGCGCGAACTCCGGCTGGACGGTACTGCCACGCTTGGACGTTTCGCCTCGGGCGAGTTTGGTTCGTGGCGGACCGCTTGGACGTTCGGGCCGGGCGATTGGTTGGTTCGAGGCGACCGCTTGGACGTTCGGCCCGGGCGATAGCTTGG
>CAZMSZ010000396.1:1211-6842 GCA_964569055.1 uncultured Planctomycetota bacterium
AGCCGCCCGGACCGAACCGGCGCGATGCTGCAGTTGCGGCTATGTTTGGGGCGTGGGACCGCGGCTGTTGTGCTTTGCGGGCGGGGGGGTGCTGACGGCCGCCTTCGTCCACCTCGGGCTGCTCGCGACGCCGTTCTTCGGGTCGGGGGCGTTCTTGTGGGCGACCGTGTTCGCGGCGTTCCTCCTGGCGCTGGCGCTGGGGTGGGGGCTGGGGGACGTGGTGGCCTCGGCCGCCGGTCGGCGGCAGCGGGAGCGGGCTGCGGCGCGGCTGGCGGTGGCGGGGGGGCTGTGCGCCTGGCTGGCGGCCTACCTGCTGCCGGTGGCTTGCCGCTGGATCCTCGAGCGGGACCCCTCCTGGGTGCTGGCGCCGGCGGCGGCGATCGTGCTCGTGTCGCTGGTGCCGGGGATGCTGATCGCCGCGATCGGGCCCAGCGAGCTGCGGGTGCGGCTCGGGGACGGGGAGGGAGGCGATGCGCGGCGGCTGGCGCGCGGCGCGCTCCGGCTGCTCGGGCTGAACGCGTTCGGCGGCGTGGTCGGGGTGATGGTCTCGGGGCGGGCGCTGCTGCGGCCCGACGAGGTGGACGTCTGGCTGCAGGCCTACGCCGCGGGGGCGCTCCTGGCGGTGCTCGGCCTGGTGCTCGCCGGGACGCCGACCCGCGTGATCGGCGCCCTGTCCCTCGTCGGCCTGATCACGCTCAGCGCGGCGAGACCGAGCGAGATCCAGGAGCTCGAGTTCGCCGTCGCGCTGGAGGACGCCTGGCGCGAGGCGCAGGGGCCGAGCGTCTACTACCGCCGCACCGCGCAGGACGAGGACCTGCTGTCGCAGGAGGAGCTCGCCGCCCATTACCGCAAGGTCGAGCAGGAGGCGGGCGCCGAGAAGTCGGGCGTGATCCTGACCTGCGAGCTGCTGCAGGGGCTCGACGAGATCAAGGTCACCGGCGACGGCCTGCGCCACACGCTGGGGCTGCTCCTCCCGCCCACCAGCCGCCCCTATCTGATGCCGATCTTCGAGCAGGTCGCCTCGATCCGCAGCAACGGCAAGGGCATGCTGTTCGTCGAGATCCGGCGCGAGCGCGGGGTGGAGGGCGCGAAGTTCTTCCTCCCGGGCGCGCAGCCCGGCGAGCGGATCCAGTTCTGGTTCAAGGACGACTTCACGATCCACCTGGCGCAGCAGGGCCACATCTGGCGGCTCGAGTTCGGCCCGCGCACCACCGAGGAGGCGGGGCTGCTCGAGCTCAACGACACCGTCCGCACCCCGATCCGGCTGATCGACGTGAAGTTCTACGTGGACGCCAGCCTGCACGGGATCGTGCTGGAGGACTACCCCGACCAGGTGGTGATCAAGGCCGTGGCCCAGGGCGAGGTGGGCGGGGTCACCACCCAGGACGTGATCTCGATCCCCAAGGAGCGCGCCTCGGCCGCCGCGGCGAGCGGCACCTCGAAGTGAGCGAGCGCGCCGCCCGCCGCGGCCTCGCCGCGCTGCTCGTGCTGTACGTCCTGGCGATCGGCGGGCTCGCGCTCTACCAGCACTACGCGTTCCTCGACCTCACCTACGACCTCGCGCTCTACGCCCAGGCGCTCCACCAGTTCGCGCGAGGGTCGACCTGGATCTCGATCAACCACGCCTACTTCCTCGGGATCCACGCCCACTGGACCCACTTCCTGCTCACGCCGCTGGCCTGGCTCGGCGCGGCCGTCCCCGGGCTGCTCCTGCTCCAGACCGGCGCGGTGGCCGCTGGGGCCGCCGGGCTGTTCCGGTTCGCGCGCCTGCGCGGGGTCGCGCCGGGCCCCGCCCTCGCCGCCACGGCGGCGTTCCTCGCCACGCCGCTGGTCCTGTTCCCCAACCTGTTCGCCTACCACCCCGAGGTGCTGGGGGCGGCGTTCCTGCCCTGGGCCGCGGTGTTCCTGGAGGAGGAGCGGTTCTGGCCCTTCGTCGCGGCGTGCGTGCTGTTGGCCGCCTGCAAGGAGACCTGCGGCCTGCTCGTGGCGGGGATCGGGCTCGTCACCTACCTGCGCGGCCGACCGGCGCGTTGGTCCCTGACCGCCGGCGCGATCGGCCTCGCGGCCTTCGTGGGCGGGCTGGTCGTGATGCGCGCCTGGAGCGTGAGCGCGGTCACGAGCGAGTCGTTCTTCGGCCCGCTCGGCGCGAGCATCGGCGAGGTCGTCGCGACGGTCTTCACGCGCCCCGTGTTCACGCTGCGCTACCTCGCCACCCCCGCGCGCGGCGCGCTGCTGCTGGCGCTCCTGGGCGGGTTCGCGTTCCTCCCGCTGCTGCGCCCGGCCTGGGCACTCGCCGCGGCGCCGCTGCTCGGGGTCCACCTCCTCGCGGCGCTCCCGACGGCGCACACGGTGCGCTATCACTACCACGCGCTGGTGGTGACCGCGCTGGGCCTCGCCGCGCTCGAGGCGCTCGCCGCCCGCCCGCGCGGGCAGCAGGCAGGGTGGGCCGGAGCGCTCGTCGCGCTCGCCCTCGCCGGGCACGCCCTCGCGAGCCCCTTGCTCGAGCATCCCACCTGGCGCGCGCCGCAGGCGGCGGCCGCTCATCGCGCCGAGTGGTCGCGCCTGGTGGCCGCCATCCCGCCAGGGCGCGGGGTGTCCGCCCCTATCGCCTGCGCGGCGCACCTCGCCGACCGCGAGGTGCTCTACCTGACGCCGTTCGTGGTGCGGGGCGTGATGACCCCGCCGGGCGGCCCGCTCGACGAGGCGGTCGACTACCTGATCGCCGAGGAGGCCCGCGTCGCGAGGCCCGGCTCGCTGCGGGAGTGGGCGCGCGACCGCGGGCTCGTTCCCTGCCTGGAGGGGCCACGCGCCTGGGTCTACCGGCGCCCGAGCGCGCCGCCGCTCGTGGGGCTCAGCGGGGGCGAAACCGGCGGACCGCCGCGATGACCTCGTCTTGCCGGAGCGGCTCGAGGTCGTTGTAGAAGGGGAGGCGCAGCAGGCGCCCGCTGACGTCCTCCGTCACCGGGCAGTCTCCCTCCCGCCCACCGAAGCGGCGTCCCATGGGCGAGAGGTGCAGCGGCAGGTAGTGGAACACCGCCAGGATCCCCTGGGCCCTCAGCTCCCGCAGGAGCGCGTCGCGCGCCGCGGCGTCGGGGAGCAGCACGTAGAACATGTGATACGACTGCTCGCAGTCGGCCGGCACCACGGGGAGCCGCGCGCCGACCTCCTCCGCCCAGTCCGCCAGCCCGTCGCGGTAGCGCTCCCACACGGCGCGGCGCTTGGCGAGGATCGCCTCGCGCCCCTCGAGCTGCGCCAGCAGGAACGCCGCGAGCATGTCGGAGGGGAGCCAGCTCGAGCCGACGTCCACCCAGGTGTACTTGTCGACCTCCCCGCGGAAGAACTTGCTGCGGTCGGTCCCCTTCTCCCGCAGGACCTCCGCCCGGCTCAGGTCGGCCGGGTCGTTGAGCAGGAGCGCGCCGCCCTCGCCGCAGTGGAAGTTCTTGGTCTCGTGGAAGCTCAGGGTCGCGAACCGGCCGAAGCTGCCGAGCGGGCGGCCCTGGTAGCGGCCGAGCAGGCCGTGCGCGTCGTCCTCGACGACGTCGATCCCGCGCGCCGCCGCCAGCGCGCCGAGCGCGTCCATGGCGCAGCCGACGCCCGCGTAGTGAACGGGGACCACGGCCCGCGTCCGCGGCGTCAACCGCTCGGCGAGCCGCTCCTCGTCGAGGCACAGCGTGTCCTCGCGCACGTCGGCGAACACCACCCGCGCGCCGTGGAGCGCGAAGGCGTTGGCCGTCGAGACGAACGTGAACGAGGGCACGACCACCTCGTCGCCGGGCGCGAGGTCGAGCAGGACGGCGGCGAGCTCGAGCGCGTGCGTGCACGAGGTCGTGAGCAGCACGCGCGGCCCCTCGAGCAGCTCCTCCAGCAGCGCGCGGCAGCGGCGCGTGAACGGGCCATCGCCCGAGGTGTGCCCGCCCAGGATCGCGTCACGGACCCACTCGAGCTCGGGCCCGGCCAGCCCGGGGCGGTTGAACGGGATCCGGATCGCCGCGCTCATGGCGCCCAGGATAGACCTGTCCGGGCGTGTGCGGTGACGCCGGGTACGACGCTGCCCGCCGGTCCGGCTCTGGGGGTGTCGCGATAGACTGTCGCCTCAGACGCCTGGGAGGCGCCGGGTGACGGAGAAGCTCGATCGCGAGGGGATCTTCCGCTACTGGTCCGAGCAGGCCGCGCGGCACGAGCTCTCCCCCGCGGCGTCTTGGTCGGATCGGCGCGTGATCGAGCTCGAGATCGGCGAGCTGGCGCGGCGTCTCGCCGACGGCCAGCGCGTGCTCGACGTCGGCTGCGCCAACGGCTACTCCACGGTCGAGCTGGCGACGCGGCGCGAGGTCCAGATCCGCGGCCTCGACTACGTCCCCCGCATGATCGAGCTGGCGCGGTCCCGCCTCGACGGGCTCCCGCCGCCGTTGCGGGCGCGGATCAGCTTCGACGTCGGCGACATCACGGCGCTGCAGGAGCCCTCGGCCGAGTACGACGCCGTCACGGTGATCCGGGTGGTGATCAACCTCCCGAGCGCCGAGGCGCAGGCGCGCGCGCTCCAGGAGTGCGCGCGCGTGCTGCGCCCGGGCGGGACCCTGCTGTTGTCCGAGGCGACCGTGCAAGGCTGGAGCCGGCTCAACGCCTTGCGTGCCGAGTGGGGCCTGGCGCCGATCCCGGTGCCCGCGTTCAACCGCTACCTCGACCTCGATTCGATCGCGCAGGCCGCCAAGCCCGCCCTCGAGCTGGTCGAGGTGAACGACTTCGCGAGCACCTACTACGTCGCGACGCGCCTGCTCAAGCCGCTCATGGCCCGGGTCGCTCCCATCGAGGTCGACGTGGCCGATCCGGACATGGAGTGGAACCGCTGGTGCGCCTCCCTCCCCACCTGCGGAGACTACGGCGTGCAGAAGCTCCTGATCTTTCGCCGCACGTGAGCGCCGCCGCCGAGCCCCCCCCGACCTCGCCTCCCCGGCGCTCCGACGGCACCGAGCTGCCGTCGGGCGTGTCGGTCGTGATCCCGGTGTTCCACGGCGAGGCGACGCTCCGCCCCCTGTGCGAGCGGCTCGCGGCCGCGCTGCGCCCGCGAGGCGCGCCGTTCGAGCTGCTGCTCGTCGACGACGGGAGCCGCGACGGGAGCTGGACCGAGATCGAGCGGCTCGCCGCGCGAGACGACCTCCCGGTGCGCGGCGTCCGGCTGTCCCGGAACTACGGCCAGCACAACGCGCTGCTGTGCGGGATCCGACGCGCCCGCTTCGCGCTCACGGTCACCCTGGACGACGACCTCCAGAACCCGCCGGAGGAGGTCCCCACGCTGCTCGACGCGCTCGGACCGGAGCTGGACGTCGTCTACGGCACCCCCGAACGCATGACCCACGGGCTGGGTCGCAACCTCGCCTCGCGCCTGACCAAGCTCGTGCTCCAGCACGCCATGGGCGCCGCGGTCGCCGGTCGGATCAGCGCGTTCCGCGCCTTCCGAACGGCGCTCCGGGAGGGGTTCGCCGAGTTCCGCGGCAACTTCGTCTCGATCGACGTCCTGCTGACCTGGAGCACGACCCGCTTCGCCGCGGTGACCGTCCGTCACGAGCCCCGCGCGCAAGGCCGCTCCGGCTACACGCTGCGCAAGCTGATCGCCCACGCGCTCAACATGGTGAC
>CAZMSZ010000397.1:0-6832 GCA_964569055.1 uncultured Planctomycetota bacterium
ACTGCTGGCGCGAGGCGACCTGGGCGTGCCAGGGCCCGGACTCGCCCGACTGCGCCCGACCCCGCCGGCGTTATCCGGCGGGGGGGGGCCCACCGGCCGCCCCCGCCTCTTTTGGTTCGACCCCTCGCTCAGAGCGCGCGCGCAGGTCGTCGCGCCAGTGCTCGAGCAGCGCCTCAGCGCACGACCACGCAGTCGGGGCGCGCCTTGCCGAACCGCTCGCAGGCCGCGAAGGACACGCCCTCGCAGCCCTCCAGCCGCACGCGCCGCAGCCGCGGCAGGGCGCGCAGCGGCTCGAGGCCCGCGTCGCTGACCCCGCCGCACCACGAGAGGTCGAGCTCCTCGAGCGTCTCGAGCGTGGCGAGGTGGTGCAGGCCGAGGTCGCCGATCCCGCCGCACCACGAGAGGTCGAGGTCGCGCAGCGCCGGGAGGTCGGCGAGGTCGGCCAGGCTGGCGTCGGTCACGCCGTCGCAGTGGGCGAGCACCAGCGCCTCGAGCCCCGACAGCCGAGTCAGCGAGCGGAGGCCGGCCGCGGTGACCCGCTTGCAGTCGGTCAGGTTCAAGCTGCGCAGCGTCCCCGCCTCCGCCAGGGCGACGAGCGCGCCGTCCCCCACGCGCGAGCAGAAGGCCAGGCTCAGGCGCTCGAGGGCGGGCAGCGCGGCGAGCGCGCTCACGCCGGCGTCGGTCAGGCGCAGCGAGGGGCCGAGGTCGACCACCCGCAGCCGGCGCGCGGCGCCGAGGGAGCGCAGGCCCGCGTCGGTCAGGAGCTGGCAGCCGCGCAGCTCGAGCCGTTCGAGCTGCTCGAACCGCGCGATCACCGCCAGGGCGGCGTCGCGCAGCGGCCAGCACCAGGTGAGGCTGAGGGCGCGCAGCTCCGGCGCGAGGTGCTCGAGGCCCGGCCCGGCGATCCGGCAGCTCTCGAGCCGACAGCGGCGCAGCGCCCGCAGCGCGGCCAGGGGCGCGAGCGCGGCGTCGTCGAGCGGCGCGTCGGAGAGGTGCAGCCCCTCGAGCTCGCTCAGGCGCGCGAGGTGCGCGACGCCCGCCGCGCCGATCCGCCGGGCGCCGGTGAGGCTCAGGCGCAACAGGCCCAGCCCGCCGAGCGGGGCGAGGCCCTCCTCGGCCAGCTCGCCGCAGTCGAACAGGGCCAGGCGCGCGAGCGGCAGGCGCGCGAGGTGGCGCGCGCCCTCCTCGGTGAGCTGGCTGCACTCGCTCAGCTCGAGCCGCCGCAGCGCCGAGCAGCGCGCGATCCGCTCCACCACCCCGTCGGTCACCTGCATGCGCTTGGCGACCAGGCCCGGGACCCCGTGGATCGCGAGCATGGTGCTGACCTCGCCCACCCCGTCGAAGGCGGACGCCCCGATCGGGAGGCGCGGCTCGGGTTGGACCCACCAGCAGCGGTGCGGCGGGATCGACACGCCCGCCCCCGCCGCGGGGGTGCGCCCCAGCTCGACGGCGCGCCCGTCGGGGAGCTGGGCGTACACGCGCAGCGGGATCGGCAGGTTGAAGGTCCGCGCCGGGAACACCTGGTGGTCGAGCATGCGCGCCGGCACGCGGAGCCCCGCCCGGCGCCGCCCGGCGATGGCGCGCTCGAGCGCCGCCGCGTCGCCCGGGTCGGCCTCCCAGATCCGCTCCCATCGCCGCCAGGCCGCGTCGCTCATCGGGCTCCCCTGGCAGCGTAGCACCGCCCGCACGAACCGGCCGCGCGCGCGACGCGCCCGTACGGCCGCAGGGCTCGCCGGCCTTCGGCCAGCGAGCCCCGGAGCAGGATCGGACTCGGGAAGATTGGGGCTGTCGCTTGCGACCGCTCCGCCTCGGACGAGGGCGAAGAATGCCGGGCAAACGCAGGGGCAGGGAGGCTGTCGCCGAAGCGACGACCTCCGAGGCGCTAGGCCGCGGCCTCGGCCGGCTCGTCCTGGACGACCTCGACCTGCACCGCGCGGAGGTTCTCCTCCACCCGCTCGGCGCCCGAGCGGACGCGGGACACCACGCTCAGCAGCAGGCCGGCCCCGCGCTGCTGGGCGCGGACCACCGGGGCGGCGCGGAGGAGGCCGCGGGCCTGCTCCTGCAGGCGCGTGAGCGGGGCCGGCTCGGCGCGGTCCAGCAGGCCGCGGGCGCGGGTCAGCGCCTCGGCCCAGTGGGCCTCGAGCTTGGCGCCAGCGGCGCGCACGTCCTCGATCGCGCGGGCCAGGCGCCCGGCCTCCTCGGTCGTGGGGGCGGTCTCGGTCTCGGTCTCGGTCTCGGTCTCGGTCTCGGTCTCGGTCTCGGTCTCAGTCTCGGTCTCGGCGGTCTCGAACTCGGGTGGTGGGCTCGCTCATGACGCTCTCCTGTTGCTGCGACGGAGGTCAGGGTAGAGCACGTGGCGCACTGCGTCAACAGCCAAATGCCGCGCCGCGTTAGATATCGCCAACCCATTGTCTGACAGCGGGTTGCCAAACCAAGACCGACCGCGGGTTAAGATCTTCGCCGTGGACGACCTCCCCCCCGGGTTCGAGCGGCGCGCGGTCGACGACGCGGTGGTCGTCGCGCGCAGCGACCTGATCGAGGCGCTGCTCGCGGCCGGCGTGGACGACCCCGAGGGCCTCGCCCGCCGCGCCCCGAGCGGGCACGCGGGCCGCGGCAGCCTGGGCCGGGTCGAGCTGGGCGCGGCGGGCGCCGCGATCGTGCGGCCGCTGGTGCGCGGCGGGCTGGTCGGCCTGCTGGTGCGACGGCGCTCGCTCGACGCGGGGCGGGCCCTGGCCGAGCTCCGCCTGTGCGCGGAGGCCGGCGCGCGCGGCGCGAGCGTGCTCGAGGTGCTCGCGGCCGTGACGCGCCGCGACGGGGTCGGCTACACCCACGGCCTGGTGACCCGCGAGGTGGTGGGCGCCCGCGACCTCCTCGCCGCGCTGCGTGCCGGCGAGGGGCCGCGCGCACGCGCGCGCGCGCTCGCCGCGGCCGGCCGCGCGGTGCGCCGCCTCCACGACGCGGGCGTCGACCACGTGGACCTCAACCTCAAGAACGTGCTGCTGCGCCCCGACGGCTCGGCGCTGGTCCTCGACCTCGACCGCTGCCGCCTCGCCGCGGGCCCCGCCTCCGAGCGGGTGCGCGTGCGCAACCTGCTCCGGCTGCTCCGCTCGTGGCGCAAGCTCGCCGCGGCGGAGCCGCGCTCGGTGCAGGCGCGCGACCCGCTCCGGTTCGCGCGGGCGTATGCTCGCGGCGAGCGCGAGCTGCTCCGCCGCCTGGTGCGCGCCGGGCGCGCGGCGCGCTTCCCGCTCCACCGCCTCCGCTGGCGCCTGTTGCCGCCGCGCTTCCCATGAGCTGGTTCCGCCGTCGCGACCCGCCGCCGCTCGACCTCTCGGTCACCGTGATCGCGCAGGACCGCGCGCGCGAGCTCGAGGGGCTGCTCGCCAACGTCGAGGGCTTCGCGCGCGAGATCGTGGTGGTCGACGGCGGCAGCCGCGACGACACCGCGGCCGTGTGCCGCGCCCACCCCAAGGTGCGCTACGTCGAGCGCCCCTGGGACGGCCACTTCGGCCGCCAGAAGAACGCCTCGTTCGCGGCCGCGAGCGGGTCGTGGATCCTGCACCTCGACACCGACGAGCGGGTCGGGCCCGCG
Organism: uncultured Planctomycetota bacterium; assembly: GCA_964569055.1. Classification (GTDB taxonomy): domain Bacteria; phylum Planctomycetota; class J058; order J058; family J058; genus JAWLGW01. Next base: position 3,590 of record CAZMSZ010000397.1, read on the forward strand.
CTCGCGCGCGCGCTCCCGCGGCTGTGCGCCGGGCGCGCCACGTTCTACCGGGTGCCCATGCTGTGGCTCGTGTCGGAGGACCCGCCGCGCTACGTGAAGAGCGCCAAGCACTACCCCTGCCCGGTGCCGCGGCTGTTCAAGAACCTCCCCCAGCACCGCTACCTCGAGGACGTGCGCCCCGTGCACCCCACCTTCCCCAAGGAGGTGGTGCGCCGCATGAAGAAGCTGCGCGGCGTGTACCTGCACCACTACTGCCTGGCCTGGCTCAGCCGCGAGGAGCTCGTGGCCAAGGCCGCGCGCTACGCCGAGGAGCAGCCCGGGAGCGAGGCCACCAACCGCGCCTACTATCTGTGGTGGGAGGGCGAGCACGAGGTGCTGCCCGTGGACGACGTCGCGTGATCGAGCGCCGCAAGGTGGCGGACCTCGCCGGGCTGCGCGCCGCCTACAACGCGATCTACTCGCGGGCCGAGTACGGCGAGCGCGAGGGGCTCTACCGGCTGGTGCGCGCGCTCCTCGCCGCCGAGCCCGGGGCGCGCGTGCTCGACGTCGGCTGCGGGGCGGCCCCGTTCGCCCGCTCGGCCCAGGCGCAGGACCTGCGCGTGGTGGGGGTCGACCTCGCCGACGCCGCGCTGGCCAAGGCCCGCGCCCGGGGCCTCGCCGCGCTGGCGGTCGCGCAGGGGGAGCGGCTCCCGTTCGCGGACGGCGCGTTCGAGCGGCTGGTGTGCCTGGGCAACCTCGAGCACTTCCTCGACCCCGCGGCGGGGGCCCGCGAGCTGCGCCGGGTGCTCGCGCCCGGCGGGCGCGGCGTGGTCATGCTGCCCAACGCCTACTACTCGGGCGACATCTGGAAGGTCGTGCGCACCGGGCGCGGCCCCGACCACCACCAGCCGCTCGACCGGTTCGCCACCGCGGCCGAGTGGCAGGACCTGCTCGAGGAGGCCGGGCTCGAGGTGCTCGAGGTGCGCCGCTGGGACAAGGGGAAGCTGTGGAAGCGGCTGCTGCCGTTCCACCTCGCCTACCACTTCGTCTACGCCGTGGGGGCCCCCTCGCCGGGCTGAGCCGATCCGGTCCCGTCGGCCTCCTGGACCCTCGCCGCGTCGGCTATCCTGGGCCGCCGAGGGCAGGGCGTGCACTACGCGATCGTCGGCTGCATCCACGGCAACGCGCCGGCGCTCCGCGCCTGCCTGGAGGAGATCCGCGCCCGCGGGATCCAGCGGATCGTGTGCCTGGGCGACGTGGTCGGCTACGGCCCCGACCCGGTCGAGTGCATCGACCTCGTGCGCGAGCACTGCTTCATCACGATCCGCGGGGACCACGACCAGGGGGTCACCGACGGGAGCGAGGGCTTCATCCCCAAGACGGCGCGCGTGCTCGACTGGACGCGCAGCCTGGTCGAGAGCGACCCCGCGCGCATGAAGTTCCTGCGCGAGGCGCAGGACTCGTTCGTGAGCGCCGGGATCAGCTTCGTCCACGGCTCGCCGCGCAGCTGCTTCGAGTACCTGTTCCCCCACGACGTGACCCGCGACCCGCGCAAGCTGCGCGCCGCCTTCGCCGCGATCGAGAAGGTGTGCTTCTTCGCGCACACCCACGTCCCCGGGGTGATTACCGAGGAGCCGCTGCAGTGGTCCGCGGCGCAGGACCAGGGCGGGTACTATCACTACCGCAAGGGCAGCAAGGCCCTGATCAACGTTGGTTCGGTGGGCCAGCCGCGGGACGGTGACCCGCGGGCGTGCTGGCTCGAGATCAAGAAGAACGAGATGTTCTGGCGGCGGACCGAGTACGACGTGAGCGCCGTCGTCGCGCGCCTCTCGGCGGACGACACCTTCAGCTCCGACCTCGCGATCCGGCTGCAGAAGGGCAGGTGATGAGCGCGATCAACAACGTGAAGTTCCAGCAGTTCCTCAAGCAGGCCCGCGGCGTGCAGGTGCTCGAGCTGCACGTGAGCCGCCAGGACCGGCGCAAGGACGTGCTGCTTCGCTACAACGGCAAGGGCACCGGCAAGCAGGGCAAGGCGCTCGTCGGCGAGTGGACGATCGCCCGCGGCGAGAAGGACGAGGCCGCCCTCGAGGCCGAGGTCCAAAAGTTCCTCGAGCTCGCCCGCAAGCACTTCGTCGTCAAGCGCGGCGAGGGCCTGACCGACGAGCGCTACGCCGACGCGGCGCAGGAGACCAAGGTCGCGCCGATCGTGGCGGAGAAGGGCGAAGAGAAGGCCTGAGCGGCCGACCGCCGCTCACATCAGCAGCAGGTCGTCGTCCTCGTCCGACTCGTCGAGCAGGGGCGAGCGGGCGATCTCGACGGCCTGCGAGTCGAGCTCGACGTCGCTGAGGTCGGCCTCGTCCCACAGGGCGTCGAGGTCCTCGTCCGACACGCCGCGCAGCTCGGCGGAGGACGCGGCCGAGAGCTGGGCCTTGAGCTCGTCGAGGTCGCGGCGCCGGGCCTCGGCGCGCCACTCGTCGCCCGCCTGCTCGGTCGCGGCGCCGGGCGAGCGGGGCTCGTACGGCTCGGCCGCGGCGGCGTCGTCCACGGGGGCGAGCGTGAGGGTCGGGTTCTTGCGCCGGAGCGCGTGCACCAGCGCCGCGTCCTCCTTGGCGGTCAGGTAGCCGCGCTGCCGGGCGATCGCGTTGACGCGGACCAGCTCCCCCGCGCGCTTGTAGGCCCGCTTCTGCTCCTTGAGGCAGCCCGCGGCCGCCTCCTCGGGGAGGATGCTCGACTGCACCGCGACCTTGACGTAGAGCTTGTCCTCCTTGCGCCACAGGTAGTAGCGCAGCGCGCGCCACAGCCCGAGGATCTGCTCGCGGCTCAGCAGCTCGAGCTTGAGCAGCACCCGGTCGATCGCGAGCCGGCGGCCGTGACGCCGCCCGAGCGCCTGCACCTCGAGCGCGCGGTCGAGGTCCGCCGCCGCGACCAACCCGCTGCTGCGCACCGCCTTGAGGAAGCGCTTCTCCGCCTTGTCGTGCACTTCCGGACGGTAGGGCCTCGCGCCCGAGGGCGCAACGGGGGCGCGGCAGCTTGAGCCGAGGCGGCTGCCGTCTCGGCGCCCAGCGGTCGTGGCCGTGGCCGTTCCCGTTCCCGTGCTCGTGACCCGTGCTCGTGGTCGTGGCCGTGGTCGTGCTCGTGCTCGTTCGTTGCGAGGCGTGGTCGTGTATTCCTCCACAGGGCGAGCTGTGCTTGGTCGCGCTGCTCGCAAATTGCCACCTGCGTGGTTTCTGGGGGGGCTCCGCCCCCCAGAGTCCCCCCCGCTGT
>CAZMSZ010000398.1:0-6831 GCA_964569055.1 uncultured Planctomycetota bacterium
GTGCGGCGGCCCCCGCCCCCCCGTTCGGTATAGTGCCCCGCCGCGCGCCCGGAGCGCGCGCTGACGTGGGGGCTACGCCTTGCAGGACCCGTGGAGCTGGCTGCTGGGTCGGACTGCGGCGGGGGCGTGGCGCCATGTGCCCCATCAGGCGCAGCAGCTCGGGCAGGGGCAGGACCCCAGCCAGGAGCCGCGGGTCGAGGTCATTCGCCGGCTGATCGCCTACCCGTCCCGGGCCTTCGCGGCCGTGGTGGAGGCCGTGGCGGCGCTCGACCGCCCCGACCAGCCCGTGCGCTGGCTGTGCTACCGCGACCCCGGGGCCTCGCCGGCGCGCCCCTACTGGCTGTGCTTCGTGACGGCGCGCGAGGACGGGCGCCGGTTCCACGTGGGGATCGAGCTGTTCGACCGGGCGCGCCTCGGGCTGTGGTTCTTCTCCGGCTTCGCCGCCGACGCGGTCCCCGCGGCGCTCCAGGCGCCGTTCCCGGCGCGCCCCGAGGTGTCGCTCCCGCGCCTCGAGCTCGGCGACGCCGACGTCGCCGGGCGTCCGGTCGCCCGCTGGATCGCCGAGGCCTGGCGCGACGCGCTCCGCTTCGATGGGCCCGGCGGCTCGTCGGCCCGGCCGAGCGACGAGAGCGCCGAGGTCGACGCCACGATCACCAGCGCGCGCGCGCCGAAGGTCGACGGCCGCCACTACCACGACGTCTCCCTGCGGGCCTCGCGCGCGCGGCTGGTCTCGTTCATCCCCATGAGCGAGAGCGGGGACCCCGACGAGCCGATCGAGCAGCGCGTGCGGCTCCACCCGCTCTGCCGGCTCTCGACCGTGATCGGGCGCGACCCGCGCTGCGACCTCGCGCTCGACCACCGCAACATCTCGGCCGAGCACTGCCGGCTCACCTGGCGCGACGGGATCCCGGTGGTCGAGGACCTCGGCAGCAAGAACGGCACCAAGGTCGAGGGCAAGCCGGTGGGGCCGGGCGAGGCCCTCCCGCTCCCCCCCGAGGCGCGGATCGAGCTGGGGACGGTCCTGTGCCTGTTCGTGCAGGACCTGCCCGAGCCGTCCGAGGGGCCGCGGCGCCACCAGGAGCGGGTCGAGGCGCTCGTCGCGAGCGGCCGGTTGAGCGCGGCCGACGCCCGCTCGGTCTACGACGAGGCCGAGCGGCGCGGGGTCACGCCGGGCGAGGTCCTCCTGCTGCGCGGGGCGCTCGCCTTGGCCGACTGGGCGCCTCCCCGCGGGGGCGGCTGCGGCGGGCTGGCCGGGCTGCTGCTGCTGCTCGCGCCGCTGCTCCTGCTGGCGGGCTGCACCAGCTTCGCGATCCCGCCGCTCTACGAGCAGGACCTCGACCCGGCCCCGCAGCGCGAGGCGCAGCGCCGGGTGGAGTGGGACTTCGACATCGGCCTCCGCCCCCTGTTCCAGGCCCGCGCCGACGCCGAGACCCAGCGCGCCGAGGGGCACCTCCTGTTCCCGCTCGGGTACATGCAGCAGGAGCGCGACGAGAAGCTGCTGCGGATGTACCCCATCTACCAGCGGATCGTGCGCACCGACCCCGACGGGTTCCAGGACGACGACACCCTGGTGTTCCCGCTGCTCGCCACCGGGCACCACCCCGTCGAGGGGAGCTACCTGTACGTGTTCCCGTTCGGGGGCACGCTCAAGGGGCTGCTCGGCAAGGACGAGGCCCTCGGCGTGCTGTTCCCGCTCTACGGCTGGACGCGCCGCGGCGAGACCGAGTCGCACCACATCTTGTTCCCGCTGATCTCGCTCACCTACGGCGGCGGCGTGTCCGGGTTCCGGTTCCTGCCGTTCTACGGCCACCTCGAGAAGCGCCGGCCCGACGGCGAGCTGGTGTTCAACCGCACCACGGTGCTGTGGCCGCTGATCAGCTGGGCGGCCGAGAACACCAACAGCCGCAACCCGTTCCGCTCGCTGGTGGTGTTCCCGTTCTTCGGCTTCACCCGCAGCGAGTGGATGGACGACACCACGATCCTGTGGCCGTTCTTCCGCTGGTGGGAGGACAAGCGCACCGGCTACCAGGAGTACCGGCTCCCGTTCCCGTTCTTGATCTTCGGGAGCGGGCCGGAGCAGTCGCGGTTCGACCTGTGGCCGCTGTTCGGGTTCCGCGAGCGGGGGAGCTACCGGCGCCACTTCTTCCTCTGGCCGATCGAGCGCTACGAGACGATCGAGACCGAGGAGTACGTGGACCGCAGGCTGTGGGTCCTCCCCTTCTTCTGGGGGCACCACCGCCGCTACAAGCAGGGGCTGGACGGCGCGCCGCCCGGCGAGGACGTGCAGGTCAACGTGTGGCCCCTGCTGCGCTACGAGGAGCGGCGCGACGGCACGTTCGAGGTCGCGTTCCCCGCGCCGCTGTGGTTCGAGGACCCGACCTTCAACTTCGACGCGATCCTCGGCCCGCTGTGGCGCCTGTTCCGCTACCGCCGCGAGGCCGACGGGCGCACCCGGCTCGACGTGCTGCTCGGCCTGTTCAGCGCCCGGAGCGGGCCCGAGGAGGAGCGCTGGGACATCCTCGGCGGGCTGGTCGGGCGCACGACCCGCGCCGACGGGACCTCCACCACCCGCCTGCTGTGGGCGCTGGAGTTCTAGCGCCATGAACGCCTTGCTCGTCCCGGTGCAGTGGCTCGGCGCTCGGACCCTCGGCCTGGTCCGCGACCTCGCCGAGGTGTTCGCCCTCCTGTACGGGGCGCTGGTCGTGCTGTTCTACGTGCGGACCCGCGGGCTGCGGCTGGTGCTCGAGGTCACCGTCACCCAGCTGCTGTTCACCGGGGTCCACGCGCTCCCGCTGGTGAGCCTGGCCTCGCTCGCCATGGGGACGCTGATCATCACCCACGCCAACACCTACCTGCCCACCGTCGAGCTCAAGGCGAGCGTGGCGGCGCTGATCATCGTCAGCGACGTGGTCCCCCTGTTCGTGGCCATGGTCCTGCTCGGCCGCTCGGGCACCGCGATCTGCGTGGAGCTCGCCGGCATGAAGCTCTCGGGCGAGATCGACGCGTTGCGCGCCATGGGCCTGCCGCTCGAGCACGTGATCGTGCTGCCGCGCCTGATCGCCGGGGTCGTCGCGGCCTGCGTGCTGGTGATCTACGGGCTCACGATCGCGCTCGGCGCCGGCTACGCCGTGAGCAAGGCGATCGGCTCGCTCCCGTTCGCGCTGGAGGCGCTGATCAACGTCCCGAGCTACCGCGACTTCCTGGTCGCGCTGTTCAAGGCGGCGCTGTTCGGGGCGAGCGTCGTGCTCGTCGCGATCCGCGAGGGCTGCTCCGTCCAGGCCTCGCCGCGCGAGATCCCGCAGGCCACCACGCGCGCGGTCGTCAACAGCATGGCGATCGTGCTGGTCCTCAACAGCCTGATCTCGATCACCACCTGATGCCCAAGCCGCTCGGACAGCCGCTGCTGCAGCTCGAAGGCGTGACCGCCGGGTACCGCGCCACCGAGGACGTGATCCGCGAGGTCACGTTCGACGTGGCCCGCGGCGAGGTGGCCGCGCTGGTGTCGCTCGACGTCTCGGCCGGCAAGACCACGCTCCTCAAGGCGGCGGCGGGCCTGGTCGAGCCGCGCGCCGGCCGGGTGCTGTTCGAGGGCGAGGACGTCAACCGCATGAGCTACGCGCGAGATCAGCGGTTCCGCGCCCGCTGCGCGGTCGCGCTCGAGGGCGGGGCGCTGCTCGTCAACCGCACGATCTGGGAGAACGTGGCCCTGCCGCTGCGCTACCACCGCGGGCTGTGGTCGCGCGAGCTGAACAAGATCGTGGAGCGGCTGCTCGCGCTGTGCGGCTACACCGAGGACCTGCGCGCCTACCCCTGGCAGGTCAGCCCGCGCAGCCGGCGCCTGGCGGCGCTGGCGCGCGCCCTGGCGCGCGACCCCGACCTCGTGCTGGTCGACCGGTTCTTCGAGGGCCTCGAGATGCCCGACTGGCGCCGGCTGTTCGAGCTGGTGCTGGAGCTGAACCAGGGGCAGGGCGTCGCCTGGCTGCTGGTCTCCGAGCTCGACCCCGCGATCTTCCAGGTGGCCGAGCGGGTGGCCGTGCTCGAGGCGGGGCGCTTGATCGCGCACGGGTTCCGCCGCGACCTCTACGCCGACGGGCGGGTGCGCGCGGCCTTCGAGGCCGCCGAGATCCGGCCGCACCGCAAGGGTGACAGCGAGCGGATCCTGATCGTGGAGTCGAGCGAGGACGACTTCGCGCTCCTCAGCTCGGGCGGCTCCGCGAGCGACGACATGCCCGCCTTCGGCTCCGACTCGCCGCCGCCCGCCGCCGCGCCCCGGCCGGCCTCGGCGCGGCGGCGCTACGACCGCGCGCTGGGCGAGACGCTCTACATCGACGGCACCGTCGACGAGGCGCCCGAGCCGGCCCCGCGCAACGTCCACCGCCCCACGGACGGGCGCAACGCGCCGCTCGAGCGCGGCGCGCTGCCGCCCGACGAGGGGCTCGAGACGATCAACCTGACCAGCCAGGACGTGCGCGACCTCGAGCTCGAGGACGACGACGACGAGGCGGAGGGGCGCTGATGCGCACGACCATCGTGAAGAACGAGCTGGCCGTCGGCTTCTTCGTGGCGACCGCGATCCTGATCGGCGTGTACGTGTTCTTCCAGCGCACGCGCGAGAAGGGGCTGCTCGACGTGCGGCGGGTCCAGTTCGTCGTGCCGCACGGGAGCGGGCTGCAGCCGGGCGCGCCCGTGCTGGTGCGCGGGATCCAGGTCGGCTCGGTCGACGACATCGAGCTGACCGCCGACAGCAAGGTCAAGGTGACCTGCTCGATCGCCCCCCGCTTCGTCTCGCGGGTGCGGGCCGACGCGGTCGCCTCGGTCGTGGAGCCGCCGCTCCTCGGCGCGACCACGGTCGAGCTCGAGCCGGGGACCCAGCCCGAGCCGGTCAAGCCCAACCAGGCGCTCGAGTCCACGACCAAGCCGGCGCTGTTCGCCAAGGTGGGGGAGATCGAGCGCAAGGTGGACGGGGTGGTGGCCCAGGTCAGCAGCTTCATCACGACCGCCCAGCGCACGCTCGACACGATCGACTCGATCGCGCTCAAGGTGGACCGCGGCGAGGGCCTCCTCGGGCGCCTCGTCAACGACGAGGCGCTGGCGCGCGAGACGAGCGGGCTGGTGAGCGACGCGCGCGCGATCGCGCGCGACGTGCGCGAGGGCGAGGGCGCGCTGGCGCTCGCGCTCCGCGACGAGGCGTTCGCCGACGACATCCGCACGGCGACGAGCGACCTGCGCAAGGTGATCGAGGAGGTCGACCGGGGGCAGGGCTCGCTCGGGCGCCTGCTCAAGGACCCGGCCCTGGTGGAGGAGTCGACCGCCCTGATCCGCGACGTGCGCGGCTCGCTCGCCAAGCTCGACGCCCTGAACGAGGAGGCGCGCGCGAGCGTGGGCAAGGTGAACGCGGTGCTCGAGACCACCCAGCGCGCCGTGGGCAAGATCGAGGGCCTGGTCGACACGGCCGACCGCGTCACCGGCGAGGTGGCGGACACGCTCCACCGGATCAACCAGGGCGAAGGCACGATCGCGGCGCTCCTCAACGACGACGCGATCTACCGCGAGACCAAGAGCCTGCTGAAGGAGCTGCGCGAGAGCGTCGAGGACCTGCGCGAGCAGGCCCCGATCAACAGCTTCCTCGGCGTCGTGTTCTCGGCGTTCTGAGCGAGGACGCCTCGTGCTCCGCCCCTGGCTCGCGCTCCTCGTCCTCGCCGCCGGCTGCGCGTCCGCGCCCACGCCCGAGGAGCTGGCGCACGCGGAGCAGGTGGCGGAGGCGCTCGGACGCGTGGTCCGCCTCCACTACGACCAGCGCCTGGCCGCGGCCGGCGTGACCGGCGCGCCCGCGCCGGCCGAGCTCGCCGGCGCCCGGACGCGGCTGACCGAGGCCCTGACCGCCGCGGGCGAGCGACCGGACGCGGCGGGCGCGAGCCTGGCCGCCTGGGCCGACGCCGCGCGGACCGTCCTGATCCGCGGCGGCTACGTGTTCCTGCCGATCGGCGACGACCCGGGGATCTGCGTGGCGCACGGCGACGAGCGCGCCACGGGCCTCAGGCAGCCGGTGTTCGACCTCACCGCGCGCTACCGGCGGGTCACCCACCGCGGGGTCACGATCCCCTCCTTCGCCCACTACGCGGCGCTCAAGTCGGGCCGGGCCCCCGTTCGTCCGCTCGGTCGTCGGGAGGGCCCGACCGTGTTCCTGGATCTCGAGGCGATCGAGCGGCATGCGGGGCGCGGGCCGTTCCACGGCCTGTCCGCCGAGCGGCTCCGGCGCCTGGTCGAGGCGCACCAGGCGGCGCTGATCTGGCTCGACGACCAGGACCCCGCCGCGTGGCGGGTGGAGGAGCTGGCCCCGGAGCGCCGCGCAGCCTGCGCCCTGCTCGCGGCGCTCTACCACCAGGGGGGCCCCGAGGCCGACGCGCTCCTGGCGCGGCTAGCCGACGGGGATCCCGACTCCCTGGGCCCCCTCACCGCGCGCCTGGCCCGCCTGCTGGTCCGCGCCCTGCGCGGGCGCGCCGTGGCGGCGGCGGCGCCAGCTTGCTACGCCGACCTGCGCCTCCCCCGCACGTTCGCCGCGGCCTGGGTCGCCGGGGACTGATCGGGCACCGCACGCGCCTGGGGGCGCGGGGCTGTCGCACGTGCGACGGGGGCCCGCCGGGCTGGGTTGGGGGCTGTCGCACGTGCGACGGGGGGCCACCGGACTGGGGCTGTCGCACGTGCGACGGGGGCCACCGGGCTGGGGGTTGTCGCACGTGCGACGGGGGCCCGCCGGCGGGGGGCCGGCGCCCCTGCGGCGGGGGCGGCGGGCCCGGGGGCGGTGGGCCGTGCGGCGGGGGGCCCGGGCGG
>CAZMSZ010000399.1:0-6829 GCA_964569055.1 uncultured Planctomycetota bacterium
AGCCGGGCAAGGAGTCGAGGGCAGAGGGCGCCGAGGACCGGCGCCCTCTGCGCGTCGTACTCGCTCGCTCAGTCCTCGTCCCTGAGCGCCGCGCCGCTCAGCCCGTACTTCTTCAGCTTGCGGCGCAGGTTGGTCTTGTCGAGCTGCGCGAGGCGCGCCGCGGCCGAGACGTTGCCCTCGGTCGCGCGCAGCAGGCCCTCGAGGTAGCCGAGCTCCCACTCCGCGATCATGCGCGCCTTGGCCTCGGCGAAGCTCGCATCGCCGAGCGGCGCCGGCTCGGCGGCGCGGGCCGGCTCACCGCGCGGGGCGGGGTCGCGGCCGGGGTCGGCGGCCCGCGGCGGCGCGCTCGCCGACGGCTCGGGCAGGAGCTCGGGCGGGATCACCTCGTCGTCGGCGAGGATCACCGCCTTCTCGACCACGTTACGCAGCTCGCGCACGTTCCCCGGCCAGGGGTAGGCCCGCAGGCGCGCCGCGCTCTCGGGCGCGAAGCGCGGGACCGGCAGGCCGTAGCGGCGCGCCACCTCGCCCGCGAGCGCCAGGGCCAGCTCGACCACGTCGCCGCCGCGCTCGCGCAAGGGCGGCAGCGCCACCGTGAACACGTTGAGCCGATAGAGCAGGTCGCTGCGGAACGCCCCCTCGGCCACGGCGCGCTCGAGGTCGCGGTTGGTGGCCGAGACCACCCGCACGTCCGCCTCGAGCTCCTTCTCGCCGCCCACCCGCGTGAAGCGGCGGTCCTCCAGGAACGTGAGCAGCTTGGTCTGGACCGCCAGCGGCAGCTCGGCCACCTCGTCGAGGAACAGCGTCCCGCCCTTGGCCAGCTCGACCTTGCCCTTGTGCTGCCGGTCGGCCCCGGTGAAGGCGCCCGCCTCGTGGCCGAACAGCTCGGACTCAACCAGGGCCTCGGGGATCGCCCCGCAGTTGAGCGTCACGAACGGCCCGGCGCGCCGCCCGCTCGCGTCGTGGAGCGCCCTCGCCACCAGCGACTTGCCCGTGCCGGTCTCGCCCTGCAGCAGCACGGTCGAGTCGACGCGGGCCAGGCGCTCGATCAGGCGCCGCACCTTCTGCATGGCGGCGCTCTCGCCGAGCAGCGCCTGCCCCTCGCCCTCCCCCGCGGCCGCGGCGGGCGGCGCGCCGCGGCCCTGAGGCCGCAGCAGCATGGGGCGCGAGCGGCGCTCCTCGAGGCGCAGATTCTCGAGCGCGGCGCCGCCGTGGGCCGAGAGCAGCGCCAGCAGCGCGGCCTCCACCCCGCTCGCCTCCTCGAACGCCGGGGGGAGGCGCCCCGGCCCGACCACCAGCCCGACCGGGCGGCGGCGGCCGGGGAGCGGCAGCGCGACCACGCGCTCGCCGCCGAGCCCCAGGCGGATCCACGGCTCGCTCCCGTGCTCGGTCGGCCCGCTCAGGCGCTCGAGCCGCTCGGGGCCGACCGGCGCGACCCGCGGCCAGCTCGCCGCCGCCGGCAGCCCGGCCACCTGCTCCAGGCGCGTCTCGCTCCTGAGGTACACCGCCGCGCCCTCGAGCCCGAGCAGGTCGGCGCAGGCCTCGGCCAGCCGCTCGGCCGCCTCCTCGGGCGACAGCGCGCGGGCCAGCGCCAGGCTGGCCTGCTGCACCCGCGTCAGCGCGCGCTCGATCCGCTCCAGCCGGCGGCGGTCGGTCGAGGCCTGCGCGTACAGCCGCGCGAGGTCGGCCGCGTAACGGAGGACCTGCTCCGCCTCGCGGCTCACGAGCCGAGCGCCCGCTCGACGCGCTCGAGCAGCTCGAGCGGGCTGAACGGCTTGGTGAGGTAGCCCTGCGCCCCCGCCTCCCGGGCCGCGTCCGCGTCCTCGGCGCTGGCGAGGCCGGTCAGGAAGATCACGATCGGCGGCTTGGGTCCGGCGTTCAGGCGCCGGCACACCTCGAGGCCGTCGAGCTCGCCGCCGAGCCGCACGTCGAGCAGCACGAGGTCGGGGGGCCGCGCCGCCGCCGCCGCCAGGGCGGCCGGGCCATCGCCGGCGAGCTCCACCGCGTAGTCGAGCGAGGCGAGGGTCTCCTGCACGAGCTCTCGAATGAACGGCTCGTCGTCGACCACCAAGATCCGGCGAGGCTGGGTCACGTCCTCTCCTTTTCCGCGGGGCGCAGAGTCTAGGAAATCTCGCCGGCCGATCGCGAGGCTCGCGGGGCGCTCGATCGTCCCAGGACGGGCGGCGGCGCGGAGCGACCTCGGGTATCCTCCGCACCTCATGAACGAGCAGCCAGCGGAACCGGCGCCGACCTCCCCGGCGAGCGCGGCGCCAGGCATGGCGCGCGGCGCCACCTTCGCCGTGGCCGTGCTCACGGCCATGAACCTGCTCAACTACCTCGACCGCTGGGTCCCGAGCGCGGTCAAGGACCTGTTCAAGGCCGACCTCGAGCTCACCGACGCGCAGACCGCGCTGCCGCTCACCGCGTTCATCATCGTCTACATGCTGACGAGCCCGCTGTTCGGCGCGCTCGCCGACCGCTACTCGCGCACCGCCCTGATCGCGGGCGGGGTGGCGATCTGGTCGATCGCGACCGCGGCGGCCGCGGCCGCGGTGGGGTTCTGGAGCCTCCTGTTGGCGCGCGCCGCCGTGGGGATCGGCGAGGCCGCCTACGCCACGATCGCGCCCTCGCTGATCAGCGACTTCTACTCGCCCGAGCGCCGCAACCGGATCATGACGGTGTTCTACGTGGCGATCCCGATCGGCGCCGCGCTCGGGTTCGCGCTCGGCGGCAAGCTCGGCCAGGAGTACGGCTGGCGCGCCGCGTTCCTGATGTGCGGCCTCCCGGGCCTCCTGGTCGCCCTGCTCGCGTTCACGATCAAGGACCCCGGCCGCGGGACGTTCGACCCGCCCGAGCAGCGCGCGCCGCTCTCCTGGCCCGACGCGCTGCGGGTCATGGCGCGCAGCCCCGCCTACGTGTGCGCGGTGCTGGGCTACACCGCGGTCACGTTCGGGACCGGCGGCATGGCCGACTGGTTCGCCACCTTCCTGCATCGCCACCACGGCATGGGCCTGGCCGAGGCCGGCGGGAAGATCGGCGTGATCACCGCCGTGGCCGGCTTGCTCGGCACCGGCTGCGGCGGGCTCCTCGCGGAGGTCCTCGGCCGCTACACCCGCCAGCCCCTGTTCGCGCTGAGCGGGCTCTCCATGCTGGTCGCGGCCAGCGCGGCGTTCGTCGCCCTCCGCGCCGACACCGAGGCGGTCGTGGCCTGGCTGTTCGTGGCGCAGTTCTTCCTGTGGTTCTACAACGCGCCGATCAACACCGCGATCGCCAACTCGGTCCCGAGCGCCGTCATGGCGCGCGCGTTCGGGGTGTCGATCCTCGCGATCCACGTGCTCGGCGACGCGATCAGCCCCACGATCATCGGCTGGATCTCGGACCGGACCGACCAGAACCTCCCGCTGGCGCTGCTGCTGGTGCCCGCCACGTTCGGCCTGGGCGCGCTGGTCTGGCTGTGGGCCTGGCGCGCGATCCCCGCGCCGACCGCGCCGGCCTCGGCGGCGGAAGGCTAGCGCGAGCGGGCGGCGCGGAAGCGGGCGCTGGCCTGCTCGAGGAAGGCGCGCTCGCTGGCGCTCAGCGCCTCCATGCCGAGCGAGGAGATCTTGGTCAGCAGCAGGTCGACCTGCTCGCGCAGCTGCGCCATCTCGCGCTCCTCGCGCGCGATCGGGTCGTCCGCCGCCGCGGCCTCGGTGATCGGCTCGGCCCCCGCCTTCCAGGCGTCGGGGGGCGTCTGCCAGGGCTCGAGCTGCGGCTGGGCGCTCTGGAGCAGCTCCTGGGTCACGTCCTCGGGGGACATGGCCTCGAGCATGTCGCACAGGTTGCGGAACTGCCAGATCAGCGAGTCGACCGCGTCGAGCGAGGTGTCCGAATCGGACGCGATCCGCTGGCGGCGGGCCAGGCCCGCGTCCCCCTCGAGCAGCTCGGGGTCGAGGCGCTCCTCGCGGCTCATGGCGCGGAGGATCCGCTCGATCGGCTCGAGGTCCTCGATCCGGAAGTCGACGTCCTCGAGGATCGCCCCGAGCCCGGGGACCTGCTGCACGAGCTCGTCGAGGGACTCCAGCCCCTTGAGCGCCTCGAGCCGACGCAGGAAATCCTCGAAGTTCCAGTTGGCCATGACAGACGCCTCAGCCGCTCCATCGGCGGGCGCGCCTCGCGCCCGGATCTCATCCTAGCTCGCCTTCGCCCGCGCGTCCCGGCTCGCGACCGGCGGCCACCGGCTGGGAGCGGGTGGCAGGCGGAGTTAAAGCGAGCAACGGGCGGCCCCGACGGGGTCCTCGGCGAGGGCGCCCGGGCGGCAGGAGATCCACCGCCCGGGGGCGAGCGGGCGAGCGGTCCGGGACGCACGCGTCCGGCGTTCCTGTCCGCTCGGGGCGTCCGCGTCGCAGGCGAGGGCGGCTCGCGCGCCGCGGGCACGCGCTCAACGCCCTCGCGCGGGCTGCTCGCGCGCCCCGCGCTCGTCGCGCGCGCCCGCCGGGAGGGTGGTCGCCCGCCGCTCGAGCACCTTGAGCAACGTGCCGTCGTTGACCCGCGCGCGCGGCGAGGAGAACCCGTTGAGGTTCGCGAGCCCCTCGAGGTCGAGCTCGACGCCCCTGGGGATCGGGTGACCGGCCACCGCGTCGGCGAACGTCCCGTCGCGCTCGACCTCGATCACGCGCACCACGACCGGCGGCACCGCGCGCGCCGCGGCGCCGCTGACCCGCTCCAGGCCGTCGACGGGCGCCACCAGGGTCGGCCGGGCGGCGGCGAAGGCCGCGGGGCGCGAGATCCCGTGGAACACCAGGCTCCGCCCGCCCCAGTCCACGAAGGTCGACACGAAGGCGAGCGGCTCCTCCGCGGCGAGCTGGCCCTGCAGGCGCACGGCCGGCTGGCCCCCGGCCCGCAGCGCCGTCTGCTGGGTCACCTCGACGCCCTCTTGCGAGGCGAACTCGGCGGCCGACGCCTCGGCGCCTCGCGCCATGAGCCCCACCACCACCGCCGCGTCGCCCGCGGGCGAACGCAGCGTGACCTGCGCCGGCGTGTTCTGGACCTCCCAGCGCGCCGGCACCGGGAAGCTCAGCTCGAGGTCGGGGTGCACGAACCGGTCGCCCTGCACGTAGCCCTGGCGAGGGTCGGTCCCGTAGATCAGCCCGTCGAGCCGCCGCAGGTAGTCCTCCTCGCCGACCCGCAGCGCCCCGGGGGTGTCCCCCTGCGCCTCGCGGGCGAGCTCGACCACGCGCTCGCGCCGCTCGCCGGGGTCGGGGTGGGTGCTGGCCCAGCTCGGGAGCCGGCTCTCGGCGCGCTCCTCCATCCGGTCGAGCGCCGCGAAGAATCGGGAGAGCTGCGCCGCGTCGTAGCTCGCCTTGCTCGCGTAGCGCACCCCCAGCAGGTCCGCCTCCCGCTCGTCGTCGCGGCTGAACTTGAGCAGCAACAGCTGCGCGGCGGCGCCGCCCAGGCCCGCCAGCTCGGCCCCGGTCAGGACCTGCACCCCGACCAGGCCCACGTTGGCGAGCGTGGCCTTGGTGATGCGCTGCGCGCTGTGGCGCGCGGCCACGTGGCCGACCTCGTGCCCGATCACCCCGGCCAGGGCCGCCTCGTTGGGGAGCTGCGCCAGGAGGCCTCGGGTCACGTAGACGTAGCCGCCCGGGAGCGCGAACGCGTTCACGATCGGGTCGTCGAGCACGCGCAGCGTGAGCGGGTGCTTCGACTCGCTGTGGGCCGCCACCCGCTCGCCGACCTGCTTCACGTACCGCACGATCGGCGCATCCTCGGGCAGCACCCCGAACTGCGCCACGATCTGCTGGTCGCTCTGGGCGCCGAGCTCGCGCTCCTGCGCCTCGCTCACGAACATCAGCTGCCGCTCGCCGGTGGCGGGGTTGGTGGCGCAGCCCGCGGCCAGGCCGAGGGCGAGGGCGATCGCCGGGAGCTGGTTGTTCACGAAGCCTCCTTCACGCCGGCGCGAGGGCGTGCTCCACGTAGCGCCGCAGGTCGAGCGCGTCGTGGATCGCGTGCGCCTCGTGGTCGTTGTTGAAGTACACGTAGACGTCGAGCCCCTGCTCGAGCCACTCGCTCACCCGGCGCGCCCACGCCGCCAGCGCCTGGCGCGGGTAGACGCCGCGCGCGCGGTCCCCGTGGAAGCGCAGGTACACGAAGTCGGCCGTGACCGCCCGCGGGTGGTCCTCGAGCAGGTCGTGGATCACCAGCGCCGCCCCGGCCGCCCGCAGCACCTCGAGGAGCGGCTCCCCCAGCCAGCGCGCGTCGCGCACCTCGACCGCCCAGCGCTCGCGCCTGCCGGCCGCCGCCAGGAACGCGGCCAGCCGCTCCAGCTCGGGCCTCCAGCGCGGCGGGAGCTGGACCAGGATCGGGCCGAGGTGCCCTCGCAGGCGGCGGGCGCGGCCGAGGAACCGCCGCAGCGGCTCGGCGGGGTCGGCCAGCTTCTTGAGGTGCGTGGCGAAGCGGCTCATCTTGACCGCGTACTCGAACCGCTCGGGCGCCCGCCGCCGCCAGCTCGTGAACGTCGCCGCCTCGGGCAGGCGATAGAACGTGTTGTTGATCTCGAGCGTGTCGAAGGCGTGCGCATACCACGCGAACCAGTCGCGCTGCGGCAGGTCGGCCGGATAGAACCGCCCGCGCCAGTGCTCGTAGTGGTAGCCCGAGGTCCCGATCCGCAGCCGCCCCGCGCGCACGCCACCTCCTCGGTCCCAGGCGAGCAAAGCCGGCGCCGCGCTCCGCCGCCGGGGGCTCGGGAGGAGGTGGGTCGGCGGTGGCGCGCCGGTCGGGGCTGACGCGGGCGGCGCGGCGCTAGCGCACCGTCGGCGCCTCGCCCGCGGCGACCGCCTGGAGGAAGTCGCGGAGC
>CAZMSZ010000400.1:0-6813 GCA_964569055.1 uncultured Planctomycetota bacterium
GCGCCCTGGGACGCGCGCCACCCGCTGGAGAAGGCGCGCCAGGCCGGCTGCTCGCGGCTCATGATCACCGAGCGCGGCGCCTGCTTCGGCTACAACAACCTCGTCTCCGACCTGCGCGCCCTGCCGATCATGCGCGAGTTCGGCGCGCTGGTGGTGTTCGACGCCACCCACTCGCTCCAGCTCCCCGGCGGCAAGGGCGCGGCCACCGGCGGGCAGCGGGAGTACATTCCGCACCTGGCGCGGGCCGCGGTGGCGGCGGGCGTGGACGGCGTGTTCGCCGAGGTCCACGAGGACCCCGCCTCCTCGCCCTCGGACGCCGAGAACATGCTCCAGCTCGACGAGCTGCCGCCGCTGCTCGAGAAGCTCGTGCGGATCCACGAGCTGGTGTGGAGCCGCTGAAGCCAAGCCTCGCGTGAGCGCCCCCTGGCTCGAGCGCGCGGGCGGCCCGGATCCCGCCGACGTCGCGCGCCGCGCGGCGTTCTGGCGCGCCCGCGAGGCGGGCTTGACGGGGACCCCGCTGGCGGCGCTGCTCGAGGGGAGCTCGGACGCCCGCCCCGCCGAGGTGCACGGCTGGGTCGAGCGCCACCTCCCGCTCGAGGCGGTGGCCCGCGACGCGCACGCGCTGATCCGCGCCTGGTTCGGCCCGGCGCTCGACGCGCAGGGCGTCGAGCTCGAGGCCGGCACCCTCGGCCGCGCGCGGAGCTGGCTCGAGGCGCGCGACTGGCTGCCCCGGCTGGAAGGGCGCGCGCTGGCCTGGCCCTCGCAGCTCCTCGCCCCGCTCGGCGCGGCGGAGCGCGCCTGCGCGCTGGCGTTCGCGCTGTTCGACCCGCGCCCGTTCGGGAGCGGGCTCGGGCGCTACCCCGCCCGCCTGGCCGCGCTCGCCGCCCAGCGGCTCGACGGCGCGCCGCTGCGCGTGTGGGACGCCGGCTGCGCCACCGGCGAAGGGACCTGGGAGCTGGCCGCCGCGCTCGCGCGCGCCCACTCGGAGCGCCCGGTGGGGGCGCTCGGGACCACCCCCTGGCCGCTCGAGCTGCTCATGGCCAGGCGCGGCGAGCGGCCCCACGACCCGGCGCGCTCGGCGGCGCTCGCCCGCTTCGTGGCCGAGCTCAGCCAGGCGGCGCCGGGCCGCGTGACGGTCCGCTTCGAGCGGGGCGACCTCGCGCGCGACCCGGCCCCCGGCGCGTTCGAGCTCGTCGCCTGCCACGGGGTCGTGGGCGGCGCGCTCGAGGGCGAGGACGCGGCCCGGGCGCTCGAGACGCTCGCCACGGCGGTCGCGCCCGGCGGCCTGCTCTCGCTCACCGATCGCTTCCGCGCCGACCGCGCCGCGGCCGCAGCCGCGCAGGTCCGCGCGCTCGCGCAGCGGCGCGGGTTGGTGGCGATCGAACCAGGGCTGTACCGCGCGCCCGCGTGAGCGTCCGCGAGCCGGCGCCGGCCAACGCCCCGCGTCCCGGGGGGGCGGACGCGGGATGGGGTGACTTTCCGGACGACCGTTCCTGCGGTGTGAATGCCCCCCCGGGGCGGAGCGGCCGCCGCGCCTGCAACCGCGACGCCTCCGGTCCAACTCGCTGCGTGACGGAGCCCGGGCTTCACCCACTGCCGCTCCGGGTCACCCGCGTCGACGGAGGAGGGCAACAGGCTCGCTATGAAATCAGCAGGCTCTCGCTTTGCAGGCCGACTTGGCTCGTGACAGGGAGCACGAAGCGCCGAGGGCGGCTATCTGCGTCCTCGGCGCGCGCTCTGCGCTTCGTTCCCAACTGAACCTCGCACGCGACAGCCGCTCGGAGTCGGAGTCGGCTCCCCGCCCTACTCGCCCCAATCCTCCGGATCGAGCAGCGGACCGCGGGTGGAGCGGGTCTCGAGCCCGACCGTCAGCACGTCGCGGCCGCGGTCGTCGGGGCGCCGCCAGAGCGAGGCGGTGCCTGGGGTCCAGGCGATCAGGTACAGCCGGCGCGAGCGCCCCTGCTCCTCGTGGGCTCGGTAGCGCGCCAGGAACCGGGTGGTGTTGAGGCGGTAGCGTCCGTCGGCCCGGCGCGGGAAGGCGCGCGCCAGCCGGTCGGGCGCGAAGCGCGCGAGCGCGGGCGCGATCATGGCGGCCAGCTCGTCGGTGGTCAGCTCGCGGTCCCTCCAGAACAGCGGCCGCCGCGCGAGGAGCCGGTCGAGGGTGGCCTCCCAGCGGATCCGGAACAGCGCGCACGCCTCGAGCAGGCGCTCGGCCCGCACCAGCGCGCGGGAGTAGCGCGCCGCGAGCGCCTCGTCCTGCGGGGAGGCGCGCCAGGCGCGCTCGAGGCGGCGCAGCTCGGCGTCGCCGGCCGCGCCCCTCACGCCGCGCCGCCGCAGTGACTCAGCAGGTACGCGGGGAGGCTCCCGACCCACACGCGGTCCGGCCGGGCGAGGCTCGCCACGGCCGCGCGGACCGCGGCGAGCTCGGGCGCGCGGACCACGATCGTGTCGACCGCGACGGCGCCCGGGAGGTCGAGCTCGAGGCGGGCGTGCTCGAGCTCGACGTCCGGGCCCGGCGCGCGGCGCACCTGCGCGCGCGAGGTCACCGAGCGGAGCTGCGGCAGGCCGGTGTCGTGCAACAAGCGCTCCACCTCGTCGGGCGCGCGCACCGGTCGCACGGGGATCCGCAGCGGCCTCGCGATCCGCTCGGCGATCTCGCGCGCCAAGGCGCGCGCCTCCCAGGGCGGGACCTCGAACGCGTGGGCGACCCGCGACCACCGCTCGCAGCCGTCCGGCTCCGGCGCGCCCTCTCGGACCGTGAGCTCGAGCTGCTCGCCGGCCACGACCGCGAGCGTCGGGGCGAGCAGGGTCACGAAGTGCGTCGTCTCGCGCCGCTCCACCGGTGCGCTCGCGAGCGCCTCCGGCACGTCCAACGCTGGTGCGAAGGCGCGCCACTCCCAGCCGACGTGCGGCGCGCTCACGTGCGGCCTGAGGCGGGGGGGCGCGCGCAGGCGCCGTGGACGACGCGCTGGGCGCCGGTGATCACCAGCGCGCCGCCGCGCATGTCCTCGCGCGTGATCCGCTGGTAGCACAGGCCGCACAGCAGGCCGGCCACGAGCTGGTTGGTGCAGGCGGGGCAGTGCAGGCGGCCGTCGGGGAGCCGCTCGGCGCGGCCGAGGTCGAGGTGTTGCTGCGTGACCTGCTCCAGGCAGCCGGCGCACACGCCGACCCGGGCGTCGGCCGAGGCGCGCCCCCAGCCGGTCTGCTGGGCCGAGCGCGCGACCCGGCCCCAGTCGGGGGCGGGCGTCACCGGCTCCGCGCGCGGGAGCTCGACCTCGCTCGGCCCGGGCGCGACCAGCTCGGCGGTGACGACCTCCTCGTCCTCGTGCTCGACCGGCTCGGGCCGCGGCGCGGGCTCGGCCGGGGCCCGGGGGCGCCGCGCGGGGCGCGAGCGCGTGGGCGGCGGAGGGCGGCGGCTGGGGCGCGCCGTCGCGCCCGTGCCCGGCCGGAGCCGGCGCTCGACCACCCGCTGGATCTCGAGCGAGGAGGCGGCGCGCGCCGGGCGCTCCTCGGCCACGGGCGCGGCGGCGGCCTCCTCGCGGCGCGCGCCGCGGGCCGGCAGCTCCTCGCTCAGGATCGCGTCGGTCTCGCCCGGCAGCAGCCCCACGTCGGCGGCCACCGCGCGGATCCGCTCCTCCTCGACCTGCGTGAGCAGCCCGTCGGCGAGGACCACGTCCAGGATCCGCCCGAGCTGCTCGCGCCGCTCCTCGAGCAGCTCGGCGTCGTACTCGGCCCGGCGCGCGGGGTCGGTGAGGGCGGTCCGGGCGCGCCGCAGCTCCCCCTTGAGGAACTCGATGAACGCCTTGTGCTTGGGGCTGCGCACGGCCTGCAGCCGGCGCATGCGGTCCTTGTACGCCTCGTCCACCGCGTGGGGGTCGAACCGCGCGCGGTCGAGGCCGAGGAGCTGGTAGAGGTCGGGGTCGCGGACGTCGTTGGGGACGTCGAGCAGCTCGTTGTAGCGGGTGCGCCGCGCGGCCACTCAGCGCCTCCCCGCCACGAGCGCGCGCGCCGCCGCGAAGGCGGGCGGGTCGAGCGCGCCCCCGCGTCGGAGCTCGACCCGCGCCGCGCGGCGGCTCGCCAGGTCGGTCGCCTCGACCCGCACCCGCCCGTCGGCGAGGAGCCGGTAGCGCACCTCGATCTCCTGGCCGCGCGGGCGCGGCGGCAGCCCGTCGATCACGCACTCGCCCAGGCGGCGGCAGGCGGCGGGGTCGGGGTCCTCGCCCTCGAGCACCACCACCTTCACCGCCGTCTGCCCGTCGCGGACGGTCACGAACCGGCCGCGCTGCTCGCTCGGGAGCGCGCTCCCCGCGGGGATCAGCGTGCGCGCGCGGGGCCCCGCCTCGGTCTGCACCAGCACCGCCAGGGCCCGCGCGGCCACGTCCACGATCGCCGGGCGCGGCGCCGCGCCCGGCGCCGGGGCGAGGTCGATCAGCTCGATGAAGTCGAGCGAGAGCTCGGCCGCCGGCGCGCTCGCCGCCGCGCCGACTCGTTCGCCCACGGCCCCCGGCAGCGCCGGGGCGAACAGCGGCCCGCCCGCCGCGACCTGCCCCGGCAGCCCGAGCAGCTCGGGCACCGCGTCGAGGCTCGCGCCGGGGAGGAGCGGCAGCTCGTCGTCGTCGTCGCGCGCGGCGCGCGCCCGGGGCGGGGCGAGCACGCTGACCTCGAACCCCTGCTCGGCCCGGACCAGCGCCGCGTAGTAGGCCGCGCCCTGCGCCACGGCCAGCTCGGGGTCGACCGTGCGCTCGGGGTCGCGCCCCGACAGCTCGCGCAGCAGCGCGCCGACCTGCGGCATGTGCGAGCTCCCGCCCGCGGGGATCACCACGTCGATCGCGTCCCAGCTCAGGCCGGCGCGGCTCAGCACCTCGTCGACGTAGGTGCGGGTCTGCAGGAGGAGCGGGCGGGTGAGCCGCTCGAACTGCTCGCGCGTCAGGTCGAGCTGCAGCGTCTTGCCGTCGGCGCGGCAGAACACCCGCGCGTGCAGCCGCCGCGACAGCGCGATCTTGAGCGCCTCGCAGCGCGACTGCAGGTCGGCCAGCGCGCCGAGGTCGTCGCGCGGGTCGCTCCCGTGGGCCGCCACGAACTCGTCGGCCACGAAGTTGACCAGCTCGTCGTCCCAGTCCTTGCCGCCCAGGCGGTGCTCGCCCGCCGTCGCCAGCACGTGCACGCGCCGCCCGAGCAGCTCGAGCGCCGTGACGTCGAACGTCCCGCCGCCGAGGTCGTAGACCAGCGCCCGCACGGGCTCGCGCCGGGCCGCGTGGTGGAGCCCGTAGGCGAGCGCGGCCGCCGTCGGCTCGTTGATCAGGGCCAACAGCTCGAGGTCGGCCAGGGCCGCGGCCTCGGCCGTGGCCTCGCGCTCGGCGTCGCCGAAGTAGGCGGGGCAGGTCACGACCGCCGCGGCGGGCCGCTCCCCGAGCGCGTCCTCGCCCCGATCGAGCAGCGCCCGCAGCACCAGCGCCGAGATCGTCTGCGGCCGCAGCGCCTTGCCGTCGACCTCGAACCGCCAGTCGGGGTCCCCCATGTCGCGCTTGACGAACCGCGCCACCCGCTCGGGCTCGAGCGCGGCGCGCTCCAGCGCCGGGTGCCCCACCAGCGGCGCTCCACCCCGAGGCGGGAAGTAGACCGCCGACGGCAGCGAGCGCGCCCCGTCCTCGACGGGGAGCACCTCCGCCCGCCCGTAGGCGTTGAGGAAGGCGAGGGACGAGGTGGTGGTCCCGAGGTCGATCCCGACCAGCGGACCTGCGGAGTCTGCCATCGCGGCCAACCTATCGCGCGGTGAGAGGCGTGGCGAGCCCGCCGCGGCCCGCGCGGGCCGATTCGTGGAGCGCCGCGACTCGCTGCGGGATCATTCGTTGAACCGCGGCGTGGATCCCACTAGGCTCGGGGAGCACGGGGTGCGAGGGGGTGGACCATGAGGTGGGGAGAGGCGCGGACCGTCGGCGCGACGTTGTTGGTCCTGGTGAGCCTGGCAGGGCAGGCGTCGGCGCAAGGCGGGCTGCACCCGAGCGAGAAGCAGCAGATCATCGATAGCGTGCGCCGGCTGCTCGTCGCCAAGGAGTCGTGGTACGGCGCGGCCAACACCGAGCAGCACGTGAGCCTCGAGCGGTACGAGGCCCGCGAGGTCGCGCGCGCGCTGAAGGACCAGGTGCTGCGTGGCTTGGAGCGCGCCGGGCCTCCTCGAGGATCTGCTCCGACCAGTAGACCTGGAAGTAGCCCCGCGCCGCCGCGCGCAGGATCGTGTCCCGGAGCGTGAACGGGAACAGCACGTTGGCGTCGACGACGACGCGAAAGGGACTCGGGAACACGAGAGCCTATTCCAGCTCGGAATACCCGCCGAGCTCCTCGCTCTGCCGCGCCAACTCGTCCAAGGCCTCCCTGCGGACGCGGTCGCGGCGCTCCCGATAGGCGAGCACGTCTTCGATCCGCAACCTCCGGTGCTTTCCGGTGCGGCGGAACGGGATCTCCCCCTGGTCGAGCAGGCGGACCAGGTACTGCCGCGAGACGTTGAGCAGGTTGGCGGCCTGCTGGGTGGTCAGCTCCTTCCCGACCGGGACCACCGTGACTGCGTCGCCGCTCGCCAGGACCTCGACGACCCGCTCGAGGACGAGGAACACCGACTCGGGGACCTCGATGCTCTCCCCGGTGGGGCCGATCAGCTTGCACCTGGGCCCCATCCGCTTCTGATGAGCGGAGTGGAGGAGCCGCGAGAGCTCGTTGACCCCGGGCTGCTGATCCCGCGGTGCCGCGACGGGGGTCATGCGGCGGATCTGGTCTTCGAGCGACGAGGCCGTCATGGGCGCCTCCACGGCGAGCGTA
>CAZMSZ010000401.1:0-6676 GCA_964569055.1 uncultured Planctomycetota bacterium
TCAGCGTGTATACCGGTCACCCTCACGCCCAAGGGGAGGGAGGCGGAGGCATGGACGTTCGATCGGAGCCGCCGCGCTCGGCGCGGCCGGCGCGGGCCGCGCTTGCGGTGGCGCTCGTGAGCGCGCTCGTCGGTGGGACCGGGGTGCTGGCGCAGCAGCGCGAGGTCGCTGGCGGCGCGGCCGGGCCGCGCGAGCTGCCGCTGGTGTTCCACCTCGGCGCTCCGTACGTCGAGCTCGAGCTGGGCGGGGCGCGCGGGCTGTTCCTGCTCGACTTCGGCGCCAACACCAGCGGGGTGGACGCGGCCTGGCTCAGCTCGGCGGCGGTGCCGCACCGCTCGGCGCCCGGGATCACGGTGGGCGGGACGACCGGTCCGGTCTCGGTGGGTCGGGTCGTGGTCGAGCAGCTCGCGCTCGCCTCGGGCTCGTTCGAGGACGTGGTCCTCGCCGCGCAGGACTTCTCCCACTTCCGCTCGCCTGCCGAGGGGCCGCAGGTCGGGCTGCTCGGGACCGACATCCTCAACGCCTACCAGCTCGACCTCGACTACCGGGCCGGCACGGCCCGGCTGGCCCTCGAGCACGAGCGAGCGGACCCGCCCGCCGACATGCGCGCCACCCGCGTGACCTACGACCGCGGCCTGCCCACGGCCACGATCCGCCTGGGCGGCCTCGAGCTCCCCTGCCGGCTCGACTCGGGCGCCGCCTGGTCGGACCCGCGCCCGATCCTCGACGTCAACCGCAGCGCGGTCGACGCGCTCCGGCGCGCCGGCGTCGCGCTCGAGCCGGCCGGGGAGGTGTTCGTGACCGGGGTCGGCGGCGCGCGCCGCCTCGAGCTGCTGCGCGGGCGCGGCCCGGGGCTGACGCTCGGGATCGGCCCCGCGCAGGTCCACGAGGTGATCCTGGCCGTCCACGACGCCGGCACGCTGGCGGGGGATCGCCCGCTCACCCTGGCCGGGAGCGGGGTGCTCGCCCGCCTGGGGCGGCTCGTGCTCGACCCGTTCGACGAGCTCCTGTGGCTCGAGGCGCCCAAGCGGAGCGCCCCGCTGTAGGCTCGGCCGGGCGCCCGCGGCGCGTATGCTCGGGCGCCGAGGACGACGCCCATGACACCTCGCCAGCGGAAGGTCGCGCTCACGCTGCACGTCGCGACGTCGGTGGGCTGGCTCGGCGCGGCCGTCGCCTACCTCGCCCTGGCGATCAGCGGCCTCCGAGGCCAGGACGTCCAGCTCGTCCGCAGCGCGTACGTCGCCCTGGAGGTGCTCGGCTGGCGCGCGATCGTGCCGCTCAGCGTGGCGGCCGTGGTCACGGGCTTGGTGCAGGCGCTGGGGACGCCCTGGGGCCTGCTCCGCCACACCTGGGTCCTCGCCAAGCTCGTGCTCACGATCGCCGCGGCGCTCGTCCTGCTCACGCACATGCCGAACGTGAGCCGCATGGCCGCGCTCGCCGCCGACCCCGGCTTCGCGCTCGGCGACGCGGGCGCGCTGCGAGGTCAGCTCGTGGTCCACGCCGGCGGCGGCGTCGCGGTCCTGCTCGTCATAACGGCGCTCTCGGTGTTCAAGCCCTGGGGGAGGACGCCCTGGCAGCAGAAGCGGCGCGAGTCTGCCGCGAGCGCTCCGCAGGAGGCGCCCGCTCCGCGGCCCGCCGGGCAGTACGTCGTCGCGGCGCTCGTCGCGCTGGTCACGCTGATCGCCGTCCTCCACCTGCTCGGCGGCGGTCCCCCGCGCCACTGAGGTCGGCGCCGCGGAACGTGTGCGGACGTCGCTCCTCGCAACCCTCCGAACCCGGGAGCTATAGTCCCCGCCCATGGGCGACCCCTCCGAAGACGACGCGCTCGCCGCGCACGAGCGCGTTCGGCAGTACATCGACGAAGAGCTGGTCCGGCTCGAGCCGCGACGCCGCGACCGGGAGGCCAGGGCCGCGACCGCGCGCGCCTTCAACGCCGCGCTCGACGACCCGCAGCGGGCCTACCCTGCGGTGCAGGTGGCCGGCACCTCGGGCAAGGGCTCGGTGTGCGCGCTGATCGCGGAGGCCTGCCACGCGGCCGGCCTGTGGACGGGGCTGCACGTCTCACCCTACCTCCAGGCGCTGTGCGAGAAGACCTGGATCACGGGGCGCTACGCCAGCGCCGCCGCGCTCGAGCGCGCCTGCGAGCAGCTCCGCCCGGTCGCGCAGCGCTTCGCCGCCGACGCCGACGGACCGGCCTCGGTCCACGGGCTGGCGGCGCTCGCCCTCAGCTACCTCACCTTCGCCGAGGGCGGGCTGGACATCGCCGTGATCGAGACCGGGCTCGGCGGGCGGTTCGACCTCGTGCAGGGGCTGCGCCGCGAGCTGTCGGTGATCACCGACCTCGCGCTCGACCACGTGCACGCGCTCGGCGAGACGATCGAGGAGATCGCCTGGCACAAGGCCGGGATCATGGAGCAGGGCGTGCCCTGCGTGGCGCTGCGCGGGCCGGGCTTCGACGTGCTCGAGGGCGAGGCCAGGCGGGTCGGCGCGCCGCTGATCGCCGTCGACCCCCCCCGCGCGCCGCGCGGCGAGGACGAGCCGCTGGTGCTCGAGCTCGAGACCTGGGGGCGGGTCGAGCTGCCGCCCGACGTGCCCGCCTTCCAGCGCCGCAACGTGGCGGTCGCGGCGGCGGCCCTCGACCGGCTCGCCGCCAAGGGCTGGGCGGTGGCGCCCGAGCACCTCGTGCGCGCCATGCGCCGCCCGCTCCCCGGCCGGTTCGAGCCGATCCAGGAGGGGCCGCGCGTGATCCTGGACGGGGCCCACAACCCGCACAAGGTCGCCGGCCTGGTCGCGACCCTGGGCGACGTCCACGACCTGCGCGTGGTGTGGGCCGCGACCGGCAGCCGCCCCCCCGGCGACGCCCTGGCCCCGCTCGCCCCGCTGCGCCCGCGCCTGGTCGCCACCGAGCTGACCCTGTACGGCAAGGAGGCCGTCCCCGCGAGCGAGAGCGCGGCCGCGGCGCGCGCCCTCGGCATGCGCGCGGCGGTCGTCCCCAAGCCCGAGGACGCGCTCAAGACCGTCCTGGCCGGCGCGCCCCCCGAGGCGACGATCGTGGTGACCGGCTCGCTGTTCCTGGTCGGCCGCCTGCGCAGCCAGTGGTACCCGACCGACGCCGTGATCCTCGAGGGCACCTCCTGGCCAGGGTAGGCGCTCGTCCGCGCGGCGCCAGCGAACCTTGGTAGCCGGGGTGATCGCCACGTCGGATCGGGGTCACTTCGGCGGCACGAACCGCTCCTGCGCCGGCTCCCAGTGGAGCCGCGCGCCCCGCTCCTCCCACCAGCGGCGCCAGCTGGCGAGGGCGGCCTCGTTGTGCGCGGGCTCGGCGAACGGGTCGTAGCCCAGGTCGTCGCCGCCCGCCAGCGGGCGCAGGGCGGCCAGCGCGCCGTCCTTGGCGAACAGCGGCACGGCCGGGTCGGCCAGCGCCTCGATCAGGGCGCGCGCCCCTTCGAGCTCGCCCACCCGGAGGAGCGCGAGCGCGGCGTGGACGCGGCGCTCGGGGTCCTCGGCCCGAGCGGCCGCGCGGAGCCGCTCGCGCACGCCGGGCTGCGCGGCGAGGCACGCGATCGCCGCGGCGGCGGCGCGGGCCACCTCGGGCTCGGGGTCGCCGAGCGCGGCGACCAGCGGGAGCAGGGCCCGCGCGTCGGCGAGGTCCTCGAGGTGGTGCGCCGCGTCGGCGCGCAGCGCGGCGGTGGCGCCTTCCTCCAGCGCGCGCACCAGCTCGCCGAGGGAAGGCTCGGGGTGGGTGGCCTCGAGGCCCGGCGCGTGCTCGTGCGCGTGCGGGTCGCTGAGCGCGGGCGGGCGCGGCGGCTCGGCGGGCGGCTCGGGGTGCTGAGGTGCGAGCGCGGCTACCAGCCCCGCCGCGAGCGCCGTCGCGCCGCCGCAGTACACGAGCGCGCGCAGCGCCGCGGCGGACCCCGGGCGACGCGCGGCGGCCCAGGCCAGCGCGAGCTGGACCAGGAGCGCGCAGGCGATCGTGGGCGCCACGGGCAGGTCGGCCGCGACCGCGGTCAGGAAGCCCGCCAGCGAGGCGCCGCAGGCGGCGGCCAGCGCGAGGCGGGTCGCCTCACCCAGGCGCCGCCCGAGGGCGAGGCCGCTCAGGGCGGGCGCGAGCAGGAACGCGAACACCAACAGCAGCCCGCCCGCCTTGAGGGCGAGCGCCACGGCGGCGGCCAGCGTGGCGGTGAGGAGCAGCATCAGGCGCCGGGCGGGGAGCCCGAGCGCGCGGGCCAGCTCGGGGTCGAACGACACCAGCCAGAAGCGCTGGCGGTACACGGCGTGGACGAGCGCGATCGCGGCCAGCCCGAGATAGAGCGAGGCGCGCTCCTCCTGGCGGGCGAGCAGCACCTCGCCCGCCAGAATGTTGCGCAGCTCCGCCAGCCCATGGGGGCTGCGCCATACGAACAGCACCGCGAGCGCCGAGGAGGCGGCGTAGGCCAGGCCGACCCGCGCGTCGGGCGCGAGCTGCCGCTCGCTGCCGCGGCCGAGCTCGAGGCCGAGGGCGCCGCCGATCGCCGCGCCCAGGCTGCCGACGGTGGCCCCGTGGCGCGCGGCCGCGCCGGCCCAGGCTTCGGGCAGCAGCGGGGCGGCGAAGAACGCCGCGGCCACGCCGGCCGCGGCGAGCTGCGCCAGCGCCACCCCCGTGAACACGATCCGGCGCAGCACCGTGAACAGCCCCAGGTAGGCGCACACCAGCCCGATCGCCAGCGTGGCCAGGTAGGCGCCCGAGAAGTGCTGCAGCGCCTCGAGCGGGCTCACGGCCGCTCCCCCGCGGCGGGCGCGATCACCCGCCGCCCGCCCAGCTCGCCGACCTCGATCGGGAGCCCGTACAGCGCGCCCAGCCGCGCGGGCGCGAGCTGCTCCTCGGCGGGGCCGACCACCAGCCGACCGTCCTGCGCGAACGCCACGCGGGCCGCGTAGCGCGCCACCAGCCCGAGGTCGTGGGCCACGAGCACGACCGTCCGCCCGCGCTCGTGGAGCGCGCGCACCAGCTCCATGACCTCGTGCTGCCCGCGCAGGTCGAGGTCGTTGGTCGGCTCGTCGAGCACCAGCAGCTCGGGGTCGGCCACCAGCGCGCGCCAGCAGCGCGCGCTGCTTCTGCCCGCCGCTGAGGTCGCGGAAGGGCGCGTCGGCTCGCTCGGCCAGGCCGCAGGCGGCGAGGGCGCTCGCGACCCGCGGGTCGTCGGCCCGGGCCCGCCGCTGCGCGAGCAGGCCCATGGCCACCACCTCCGCGGTCGTGAAGGGATAGATCGGGTCGAGCGCGCCGCGCTGCGGCGAGTAGCCCACGCGCGCCCGCCGCTCGCAGCGGCCGGCGAGCGGGGGGAGGATCCCCAGCAGGGTGCGCAGGAGCGTGGTCTTGCCCGCGCCGTTGGGCCCGACCACGGCCAGGAAGTCGCCGCGGCGCACGACGAGGTCGACCGCGTCGAGCACCGCGCGGCGGCCGTAGCCCAGGCGGGCCCCCTCGAGCAGCAGCAGCGGCTCGCCGTCCGGAGCCGCCACGGCTAGCGCGGCTCCGCCGGCTCGCGGGTGCGCTCGCGCGCCTCCTCGAGCCGCGTGAAGATCAGGTCGAACATGGCGAACACGTCCGCCGCGTCCTCCTCGCCGGGCTGGGTGGGGAGCGCCACGGCCACCCCGCCGATCCGCTCCGCCACGCCCTCGGCCCGCGACAGCGGGTAGAAGGGCGCGCACGTCACCACCCGCGCTCCCGCGCTGCGCGCCGCCTGCTCGAGCGCCTCGAGGTGCGCCGGGGAGGGCGGGATCCCCGGCTTCTCCTCGATCGTCCCGACGACCTCGAGCCCGAACGCGTGGGCGAAGTAGGTCCACACCTGGTGGTAGGAGACGATCGGCAGCCCCTCGAGCGCCAGCGCCCGCTTCAGCCAGCCGCCGGCCTGCGCCGTGAGCGGCTCGCCCGCGAGCTTCTTTTCGCGCAGGAACGGCACCAGCCGCCCCGAGCGCTGCAGCTTGTCGAGCAGGCCCGGGCCGAGGATCCCGAGCAGGCGCTCGCCGTAGAACGCCGCGTCGACCTTGGCCTCGAACGCGGCGCGGCGCTGGGCGAACGCCTCCGCCTGCGCGGGGCGGACCTTGGCCAGCGTCCGCTCCACGTTGCGCGCGATCGCCTTGAGGTTGAGCGGATCGAGCCACACGTGCGGGTTGCCGCCCACGTGGACGTCGCCCGCGGCGCGGGTCTGCTGGCGCGGGACCTGCAGCGGGCGCAGGCCGATCGCCGCGTAGAGGTGACCGGGGGCGCCCGGGCGGACCCTGGCGTTGCGCGCGCCGTCGATCACGCGCTCGCTCCACAGCTCGAGCTGCAGGCCCGTCTCGATCAACACGTCCGCGTCGCGCAGCGCGACCGAGCGGGCCGGCGAGGGGACGACGAAGTGCGGGTCCTGGCCGGGCGGCGCCAGCGCGGTCACGTGGACCTCCTCGCCGCCGACCGCGCGGGCGACGTCGGCCAGGTAAGCGAGGGTGGTCACGACCTCGAGCGGCTCGCGCTGCTCGTCGTCGGCCCGCGCCGGGGCGCCGGCGGCGAGGGCGGCCAGGAGGAGCGCCAGACGGAGGAGAGCGGTCGCGTTCGCGCGCACGGAGCACCTCACCGGTTGAACCAGAACGGCTCGACGGGGTGCGAGCCGAACACGAAGGTGGCCTGGAAGAAGATCGTGTCGAGGTCGGGCTCGCCGCC
>CAZMSZ010000402.1:0-6636 GCA_964569055.1 uncultured Planctomycetota bacterium
GGCCTGGGTCAGCGAGCGCTCGACGATCTCCTCCAGCCGCCCGCGGTCGCGCACGCCGTGGAGCCGCGGCCCGAAGGACACGTTGTCGAAGATCGAGCGCGGGAACGGGTTCGAGCGCTGGAACACCATGCCCACCCGCCGGCGGAGCGCGACCACGTCCACGCTCGGGTCGTAGATGTCGCGGCCGTCCAGGCGCACGGCGCCGGTGTGGTGCGCGCCGTCGATCGTGTCGTTCATGCGGTTGAGCACGCGCAGGAACGTGGACTTGCCGCAGCCCGAGGGGCCGATCAGCGCCGTCACGCGGCGGCGCGGGATCGTGAGGCCGACGTCGAACAGCACCTGCTTGGGGCCGTAGTGGAAGCACAGGGCGTCGACCTCGATGGCGACGCCCGCCTCGGGGGCCGCAGGCGTGGGGGTCCGGGGCGGGGCAGGCGCGGTCAGGAGCGTGGGGGCGGGGCGGTCCATGGGCGGTCCTCCGAAGGGGGGTGCGCTCACCCGCGGTAGCGGGCGCGGAAGCGGTTGCGCAGCAGGATCGCGGCGAGGTTGACCCCCAGCACCAGCGCGATCAGCACCAACGCGGTGCCGTACTGCTTGGGCCGGACGGCGCCCACGTCGGGGTGCTGCGTGGCGAGCACGTACAGGTGGTACGGGAGCGCCATCACCTGGTCGAAGATCGAGTCGGGGAGGGTCGGCAGGAAGAACGCGGCGGCGGTGAACAGGATCGGCGCCGTCTCGCCGGCGGCGCGCGCGATCCCCAGGATCGAGCCGGTCAGCATGCCGGGCAGCGCGTAGGGGACCACGTGGTGTCGCACGGTCTGCCAGCGGGTCGCGCCCAGCGCGAGGCTCGCCTCGCGGACCGAGCGCGGCACGGCGCGCAGCGCCTCCTCGCTCGAGACGATGATCACGGGCAGGATCATGAAGGCGAGGGTCAGCGAGCCTGCCGCGATCGAGGCGCCCATGCCGAGCGCGGTCACGAACAGGGCCAGCCCGAACAGGCCGAACACGATCGAGGGGACGCCGGCCAGGGTCACGATCCCGAGCCGGAGCCAGCCCGTGAGGCGCCCTTCGCGCGCATACTCCGACAGATACACCGCCGCGCCGACCCCGAGCGGGAGCGCCACCGCGATCGTGCCCGCGACCAGCCACAGCGTGCCGACGATCGCGGGGAACACCCCGCCCTCGGCGCCGGCGCGGCGCGGGGGCTGGCTGAGGAGCTCCCAGTCGAGCGCCGGTAGCCCGCCCGCCAGCACGCTCCCGAGCACCAGCGCGATCACCGCCACCACGGCGTAGGTCAGCCCGCGCAGGGCCCACACGCCGAGCCGCTCCGACGTGCGCGCGCTCACGCGCGCCCTCCGAGCGTCGAGCCGCTCGGGTCCGCGCCGCGTCCGCCCAGGAACCAGCGCGCGGTCAGGTTGATCGCCAGAGTCGAGAGCAGGAGCAGCAGGCCCACCAGGAACAGGGCGTGGTAGTGCTCCGAGCCCTGCGGGACCTCGCCCATTTCGGCCGCGATCGTGGCCGTCATGGTGCGCACCGACTCGACCGGCGAGGCGGTGACCTGCGCGGCGTTCCCGGTGCACATCAGCACCGCCATGGTCTCGCCCACCACGCGGCCGACCCCGAGCATGACCGCGGCGATCACGCCGGAGCGGGCCGCCGGCACGATCACGCGCCAGGTCGCCTGCCAGCGGCTGGCCCCCAGCGCGAGCGCCGCGTCGCGGTAGCTGGCCGGGACCGCGCGCAGCGCGTCCTCGGAGATCGAGAGGATCGTGGGCACCGCCATGAAGGCGAGGAGCACCGCGCCGGTGAGGGCGGTCAGGCCCGAGGGCAGGCCCAGCAGCGCCTTGAGCGCCGGCCCGATCACCACCAGGCCGAAGAACCCGAGCACGACCGAGGGGATCCCGGCCAGCACCTCGATCAGCGGCTTGAGCACCGCCCGCTCGCGCGCGGTGGCGAGCTCGGCCACGTAGACCGCGCCGCCGACCCCGAACGGCACCGCGATCAGGGTCGCGAGCGCCGTCACGAGCGCGCTCCCGGCGAGGAGCGGCAACAGCCCGAAGGACGGCCGCGAGAGCGAGGCCGGCGCCCAGCGCTCGTCCAGGAGCTCGGCCGGCGGCACGGTCCGCAGCGTCGGCAGACCCTCCGCGGCGAGGTAGAGCAGGATGAACAGCACGACCAAGGTGGCGACGGCGGCCGCGACGAGCAGCCCGAGCTCGACGCAGCGCTCGATCAGGCCGCGCAGGGCCGGTGAGCTCATTCCTACTTGGTCGTCCGCGCGCCCACGGGCACGTAGCCGGTCGTCGCCACCAGCTCTTGCCCCGCCGGCGAGAGGGCGAACTCGATGAACTCGAGCGCCAGCCCGGTCGGCGCGCCGGCCGTGTAGAGGTGGAGCGGACGCGAGAGGGGATAGCTCCCGTCCTGGACGGCCGCCACCGAGGGCGCCACCGCGGGGGCGTCCGCGGTCGCGCGCAGCGCGAGCGGCTTGACCGCGGCGCCTTCGAGGTAGCCCAGGCCGACGTAGCCGATGCTCCAGGCGTCCTGGGCGGTGGCCTGCACGATCGCCGAGGTGGAGGGCATGAGGCGCGCGTGCGGCGCGAAGTCGTCGCGGCGCAGCACGTGCTCCATGAAGTAGTGGTAGGTGCCCGAGCTGCTCTCGCGCGAGAGGAGCTGCACGGGGCGGTCGGGGCCGCCCACCTGCGACCAGGAGGTGAGCGTCCCGTTGAACAGCTGGTGCACCTGCTCGAGCGTCAGGCTGTCGATCGGGTTGTCGGGGTGGACCACCACGGCGATCCCGTCGCGGCCGACGACGTGGTCGACGGGCTCGAGCCCGCGCTGGCGGGCGAGCTCGAGCTCGCGCGCGCTGAGCTCGCGCGAGGCCATGCACACCTCGGCGGTCCCGTTGAGGAGCCCGGCGATCCCGACCCCCGAGCCGCCGCCGGTGACCGAGACCTCGGCCGCCGGGCGGGCGGCGGCGAACGCCTCGGCCCAGGCCGTGACGAGGTGGACCATGGTGTCCGACCCCTTCACGCTCAGGGCCGAACGCTCGGGGCCGCCCGAAGCGCCGGGCTCGCCCGGCGCGGGGCAGCCCGCCGCGAGCGGGAGCAGCAGGGTCAACAGTGGCGCGGTGCGCGCGGCGCGCATGGGGAGTCCTCCCGGGGATGGCGATGGGGATCCCTGCATGAGACCCGAGGTTCGTTAAGCGGTCGTGAAGCCGACCGCCGCGCCGTAACTCCCGCTCGGGGTTCTCCGCGGGTGGGCCGTCAGGGGCGATCTCGGCAGTCGCATCGTGCTCGTGCGCGTCGACGTGCTCGCAGCTCAGGCTGCGTCGTGGCGAAGCGAGCTGGCGGTCAGCTTCGACAGCGTCTCTGCGACGCGACCGAGTTGGACCTTGCCTCTGGCGACGTCTGCACGGGCGAGCAAGACGTCCAGGGCGGCGGGCGCGAGCTAGCCGGGCGCCTCGCGCTCGCGGCGTGGGAGCAGGAGCCGGAACGTCGAGCCGCGCCCCACCGCGCTCTCGACCTCGATCCCGCCGCCGTGGGCGAGCGCCACGTGCTTGACGATCGCCAGGCCGAGCCCCGTGCCGCCCACGTTGCGCGAGCGCGCCTTGTCCACTCGATAGAAGCGCTCGAAGATCCGCTCCTGGTGGGCGGGCGCGATCCCGATCCCGGTGTCGGCGACCTCGATCACCGCGTCCTCGCCCTGCGCGCGCAGCTCCAGGCGGACGCGCCCGCCCTCGGGCGTGTAGGCCACCGCGTTGCTGAGCAGGTTGTCGACCACCTGCCGCACGTACTCGCGGTCGGCGCGCGCCACCAGCGGCCCGGCGGGCACGACCACCTCGAGCGCCAGCCGCTTGGCCTCGACGGCGGGCTGCAGCGAGCGGGCCGACTCCTGCACGGGGAGCCGCAGGTCGTGCGGCTCGGCCAACAGGCCCGAGTCGGGCGCCTCGATCCGCGACAGGACGAGCAGGTCGCGCACCAGCACCGACAGCCGCTCGGCCTGGTCGCGCGCCTTGGAGAGGAAGCGGTGGCGCTGCTCGAACGGCATGTCCGGGTCGTCGAGGAGCGTCTCGACCTGCCCGCGGATCGCGGTGAGCGGGGTCTTGAGCTCGTGCGACACGTTCGCCACGAAGTCGCGGCGCACGGCCTCGAGGTGGCGCAGCTCGGTCACGTCGTGCAGCACCACCAGCGCGCCCGCGACCGCCTCGTCGGGGCCGCGCAGGGGGGCCGCGTGCAGCTGGATCGTGAGGTCGCGGGGGGAGCCCGGGAGCTGGACCTCGTCGGTGCGGGGCTCGGGGTGCTCGAGCACCCGCGCCAGCGCCTGCGAGACCTCGGCCACGCGGGTGACCTCGCCGATCGGGCGGCCGATGCTGTCGGTCTCGTCCACGCCGAGCAGCTTGGCGGCGACGTCGTTCATGTGGACGACCCGGCGCTCCTCGTCGATCGCGATCACCCCCTCGACCATGCTGGCCAGGATCGCGCGCAGCTTGTTGCGGTCGGTGGTGATCGTCTCCATGCGCTCGCGGAGCTGCGCCGCCATGGCGTTGAACGCCTCGGCCAGGCTGCCCAGCTCGTCGCGGGTGCCGGTCGGCACGCGCGGGCGGTAGTCGCCCTGGGCCAGCGCGCGCGCGGTCTCGGTCATGCGCTCGATCGGGGTGGTCAGGCGGCGGGCCACCAGCACCCCGGGGACGAGCGCCACGAGCAGCCCGACGCCCGCGCCGACGAGCACCACCTCGCGGATCTCCGCCAGGCGCGCGTCGACCTGCGCCAGCGCGACCGCCGCGCGCACGTAGGCGCGCGGGGCGGCGCCCGGCGCTCGGAGCGGCACCGCGACGTAGAGCATGCGGGTGTCCAGGGTGTGGCTCTTGCGGATGACCTGGCCGTGTCCCTCGCGCGCCGCCGCCAGCACCTCGGGTCGCTGGGCGTGGTTCTCCATGGTGGCGGGGTCCTGGTCGGAGTCGGCGAGGACGCGCCCGTCCGCGGCGATCACCGTGAAGCGTGTCTCGAGCGCCCGCCCCAGCCGGACCACCCGCGCCTGCAAGCTCGCGGCGAGCCCGGCCGGCGGCGGCGCGTCGAGCGCGTCGCTCACGAGCTCGCCCAGGAGCAGCGCGTCGTGGCGCAGCGCGCGCTCGGTCTGGTCGCGGACGAGCAGCTCGCTCGAGGCGCTCACGACCACCCCGACCGCGAGCGTGGTCGCGACGACCACCACGCCCAGGCCGGCCGACAGCTTCCAGTGGAGCTTCACGGGTGCCTCGCGCGGCGCGTGAAGGCAGCGGGCTCAGTCCCGCAGCCGGTAGCCCACGCCCCGGATCGTCTCGATCAGGTCGCGGTGCGCGCCCAGCTTGCGGCGGATCGCGCCCACGTGGACGTCGATGTTGCGGTCGACCAGCGCCGCGTCGCCGCCCATCACCCGGTTGAGCAGGTGGTTGCGGGTGAACACGCGACCCGAGTGGCTGGCGAGGTAGTGCAGCAGCTTGAACTCGGTCGCGGTGAGCGTCACGGGCTCGCCCTCCACGCGCACCTCGTGCCGCTTGGCGTCCACGACCACCGCCCCGAGGATCAGCCGCTCCTGCGGGCGCTCGTCGTCCCAGGTGCCGCGGCGCACGACGGCCTTGATCCGGGCCACGAGCACCTTGGGGATGAACGGCTTGGTGACGTAGTCGTCGGCCCCGGCCTCGAGCCCGGCCACGATGTCGTTCACCTCCCCCTTGGCCGTGACCATGATCACGGGGATCGCGCGCAGGTGCGGGTCGGCCTTGAGCCGGCGGCACACCTCGATCCCGTCCAGCTTGGGGAGCATGAGGTCGAGCAGGATCGCGTCGGGGAACTCCGTGTGGACGAGGGCCAGCCCCTGCTCGCCGTCGGTGGCCGCCACCACCCGGAACCCCTCGCGCTCGAGGTTGTACTGGACCACCTCGGCGATGTCGGGCTCGTCCTCGATCACGAGGATCCGCTCCCTGGGCTGCACGGGCGCTTCCTTCACGGGTTGGCCTCCGTCTCGCCAGGCTATCCGGGCGCGCGGGCGCGCGGATCAAGGCGCGATAAAGGTCAGTGCGCCTCGAGCCAGGTGCGCCCGCGGCCCACGTCGACCGAGAGCGGGACCCTCAGCTCGATGGCGTGCTCCATTTCGTGGCGCACCAGCGCCTCGAGGCGGTCGGCCTCCGCGGCCGGCGCCTCGAACAGGAGCTCGTCGTGGACCTGCAGCAGCAGGCGGGCCCGCAGCCCCTCGGCGCGCTGGGCCTCGAGCCGGCGGTCGATCCGGATCATGGCGAGCTTGATGATGTCCGCCGCGGTGCCCTGAATCGGGGTGTTGAGGGCCATGCGCTCGGCGTTGGCGCGCGCCATGCGCCGCGCGGCGCGGATGTCCTGCAGCGGGCGGCGGCGGCCGAGGGCGGTCTCCACGTAGCCGTGCTTGCGCGCGTGCTCGACCTGCCCGTCGAGGTAGCCCTTGATCCGGGGGTAGGCGCGGAAGTAGCCGGCGATGAACTCGCGGGCCTCGTCCTGGGTCATGCCGGTGTCGCGGGCCAGGCGGGGCGCGCCCATGCCGTACATGAGCCCGAAGTTGATCGCCTTGGCGCGCTCCCGCAGCTCAGGGGTGACCGAGTCCATGGGGTTGTCTAATATCCGGTCGGCGGTGGCGCGG
>CAZMSZ010000403.1:0-6618 GCA_964569055.1 uncultured Planctomycetota bacterium
CGTAGGGGTTACCCCAAGAACGCCTCGATCGCGCCCACACACCGGTCGAGGTCGTCGTTGACCACGCGCAGGTCGTAGCGGAACGCCTGCGCGATCTCCTGGCGCGCGGTCTCGAGGCGGCGCTCGATCTGCTCGGGCGAGGTGTCGCGGCGCTTCTCGAGGCGGCGGCGGAGCTCGTCGAGGCCGGGCGGCTCGAGGAACACGCTCAGGTTGGGGAAGCCCTTCTCGCGCACCTGCGCCGCGCCCTGCACGTCGATGTCGAGGAGCACGTCGCGCCCCGCGGCGAGGTGGTCGAGCACCGGGCGGGCCGGCGTGCCGTAGAGCGTGTCCTTGCCGTGGACGCGGGCCCACTCCAGGAGCTCGCCCGCCGCGACGCGCCGCTCGAACTCCTCGCGGGTCACGAAGTAGTAGTCGACGCCGTCCTGCTCGGCGCCGCGCGGCGCGCGCGTGGTCGCGGAGATCGAGAGCACCATGTCGGGGCGCTGGAGCAGCCGGGCGCAGACCGAGCTCTTCCCCACGCCCGAGGGGCCGGACACGATCACGATCCGCCCCTGCCGCGCGGCGCTCATTCGACGTTGGCCACCTGCTCGCGCACGCGCTCGACCTGCAGCTTGATCGCGAGGATCGTCTCGACCAGGGCGCTGTCGTGGGTCTTGCTCGCCATGGTGTTCGCCTCGCGCAGCAGCTCCTGGGCCAGGAACTCGAGCTTGCGCCCGATCGGCCCCTCGGCCGCGAGCGCCGCGCGGAGCTGGGCCACGTGGCTGCGCAGGCGCTGCAGCTCCTCGGCGATGTCCCCCTTGTCGCCGAGCAGCGCGAGCTCGCGCGCCAGCGCGTGCGGCTCGAGGCGCACCTCCTGGTCGGCCAGCAGCGCCTCGACGCGCTCGCGCAGGCGCCGCTGCTGCTCGGCGAGCGCGGCGGGGAGGTTCGCCTCGAGCGTGCCGGCGAGGGCCTCGATCTGATCGGCGATCGCGCCCAGCTCGACCGCGAGCGCCGCGCCCTCGGCGCGGCGCATGGCGAGCACCGCCGCGAGCGCCTGGTCGACGGCCGCCTCGACCGCGGGCCACACCGCCTCGAGCTCGGGGCTGGCCTCGCCGGTCCGGACCACGCCCTCGAGCTGGGCCACCTCGGCCAGGCTCGGCGGCGGCGCCCCCAGCTCCCCGGCGAGTTGGGTGAGCTGCTCGTAGAACCGGCGCAGGAGCGGGACGTCGAGCGCGAACGCGCCGCCGCCGCTGGCGTCGGCGGAGCGCACGGTGAGGTACACCGTCCCGCGGGTGACCTGGCCGCGCACGCGCTCCTCGATGCGCGGGATCAGCGCGGTGAGCGGCTCGGGGACCCGGGCGCTCAGCTTGAGGTGCCGGTGGTTGACCGAGCGGACCTCGACCTCGACGCGCAGGCCGCCGGCCTCGGCGCTGGCGACGCCGAAGCCGGTCATGCTCCGCAGCCCGCGCGTCGCCATGGGTTCGGTCGCCGGCTACTCGCCGGCGGGCGTCTCGCCGTCCGCGGGCTTCTCGCCGTCCGCGGGCTTCTCGCCGTCCGCGGGCTTCTCGCCGTCCGCCGGCGCCGCGCCATCCGCGGGCTGCTCGCCGTCCGCGGCCTTCTCGCCCTCGGGCTGCGCCTCCTGCGCCTTGTTGGCCTCGGCCTCGGCCGCGGCGCGCGCCGCGATCGAGCTCTGCTGCAGCTTGCTCTGCATGATCCCGAGCGTGATCGCCAGGATCATGAACAGCGCGGCCGCCACCGCGGTGGCGCGCTTCCAGGTCATGTCGGCCTTGGCGCCGAACGCCTGGTCGACCGCCCCGCCGCCGAACGCGCCGCCGAGGCCCCCGCCCTCGCCCTTCTGGATCAGGACGACGAAGCCCAGGAACAGGCAGCAGAACACGTAGATCACGGTGAGGACGATATAGATGATTTCCATCACGAACCCTCTCGGGCCTCAGAGGCGCACGCGCGCACGATCGTCACGAACGCGTTCGCCTCCAGGCTCGCGCCTCCGACCAGGACGCCGTCGACGCCCGGGGTCTGGGCCAGGCTGCTCACGTTATCAGGTTTCACGCTCCCCCCGTAGAGTACGGGGACGGAGCCGCCGAGGAGCCCGCCGACCTCCTCCTGCACGACCCGGTGCATGGCGCCCGCCTGCTCGGGGGTGGCGTTGCGGCCGGTGCCGATCGCCCACACCGGCTCGTAGGCCACGACCAGCCGGGCGCGCGCCTCGGCCGGCAGGCCGCTCAGCGCGGCCCGCAGCTGCCCGGCCACGACCTCGCGCTCACGCCCGGCCTCGCGCTCCTCGAGCCGCTCGCCCACGCACAGCACCGGGGCGAGCCCGGCGGCGAGGACCGCCTCGAGCTTGGCCCGCACGCGCGCGTCGTCGTCGCCGAAGTGGTGCCGCCGCTCGGAGTGGCCGACGAGCACGTGGGTCACCCCGACCGAGGCCAGCATGGGGGCGGAGACCGCGCCGGTGAACGCGCCCTTGGCCTGCTCGTGGCAGTCCTGCGCCACCAGCGCCATGCCCGTGCCGCGGATCGCGGCGCCGACCGCCTCCAGGAAGGGGTAGGGCGGGGCGAGCCCGACGCCCAGGGCGGCGCGATCCCACCCGGAGGAGCCGGCGAGCCCGCTCACCACGCCGCTCGCGAGGGCGATCGCCTCCTCGCGGGTGGTGTGCATCTTCCAGTTGGCGATCGCCCAGCGAGCGGGCACGCGACCTCCGCGGCGGCACAGGGCCTTACAGGGAGGCAAGATAGTAGTGATGGCACGCCACAGCGTCAACGCCGCTGCCCGGGCGCGCCGGCGCGTCGACCCTCGGCCAGCCGGGGCTTAGGGGCGCGCCGGATCTTTTCGGTACCGAGCCCCCCCTCGCTGCCGATAGATGGCAGGGGCGCGCCGCGGCGGCCGCTCCGGGAGGTGCAAGTGATCGTCCTCGGGATCGAGACGGCCGGCCCGCGCGGCTCGGTCGCGCTGCTGCGCGACGCGGAGCTGCTGCAGGAGGTCGCCTTCACGGCCGCAGGCCGACTCGGCGCGGAGCTGGCGCCGGCGATCAAGCGGTTGCTCAAGGCGCACGGCCTCGGGCCCGACGCCCCGCCCGACCTCGTGGCGGTCGACCTCGGCCCCGGCAGCTACACCGGGCTGCGGATCGGGATCGCCGCCGCCAAGGGCCTGGCCTTCGCCTGGAGCCGGCCGCTGGTCGGGGTCTCGACGATCGACGCGCTCTCCAGCCTCGCGCCGCAGGCGGAGCGCGTGGTGTGCGCGCTCGACGCCTCGCGCGGCGAGGTCTACGCGGCCCTGTTCGAGCGCGAGCGCGGCGCGCTGCGGCTCATGGGCGAGGCCGGGCTGTTCGAGGTCGGCGAGCTCGGGGCGCGCCTGGCCGGCCCCGCGGTGATCCTGGGCGACGCGGCGGAGCGCCTGGCCGACCCCGAGCGCGGGCTGGTCCCCACGGCGCCGGCCTGGCCGAGCGCGCGTCGGATCGCCTCCCTCGGCCGGCGGATGTTCCTCGATGGCGCGCGGCAGGACGCCCTCGCCCTGGCGCCCACCTACTACCGCCCCAACGAGGCGGAGGAGCAGCGGCGCAAGCGGGGCATGAAGGGCAAGTGATCGGCGCGGCGCGCGAGGGCGCGGTGTCTGGCGGGCTCCTGGGGGCGCTCGCCGCGCGGCGGAGCGGCGAGCCGGGCAGCGGGCCGGCGCACGCGCGCGCCTGGGTCGAGCTCGACCTCGAGGCGGTGCGCGGCAACGTGCGCACGATCCTGCGGACGGCCGACGTGCCGCTGGTGGCCGTGGTCAAGGCGGACGCCTACGGACACGGCGCCAGCGCGGTGGCTCACGCCGCCCTCGAGGCCGGCGCCTCGGGGCTGGCGGTCGCGAGCGCGGCCGAGGCGCTCGCGCTGCGGCAGGCCGGGGTCCGCGCGCCCGTGCAGATCCTGGGCGGCGTCCTGGAGGGCGAGCGCGAAGCGGCGCTCGCTGCGGGCGCCGAGCTGACGCTCCACGAGCCCGCCGACCTGGAGCGCGCGCGCGAGGCGGCCTGGCGGGCGGGGCGCCGCCTCACGGCCCACCTGAAGGTCGACGTGGGCATGCACCGCCACGGGGTGCCGTTCGAGCAGGCGCTCCCGCTGCTGGCGGCCGCGCAGCGCGACCCGGCTTTGCGCCTGGTCGGGCTCATGACCCACCTCCCCAACGCGGCCTCGCCCGACCCCGCCCAGACACGGCGCCACGTGGCCCGCTTCGCCGCGCTCGTGGCCGAGGCGCGCCGCCGCGGGCTGTGCCCGCCGCGCGTGCACGCCGCCGCCTCCGCCGCCCTGTTCGCCGTGCCCGAGGCGCGCTTCGGGCAGGTGCGCGCCGGGATCGCGCTGCTCGGCCTCGACCCGGGCAACCTCGCCCGCCAGCCGAGCGCCGCCGCGCTCCGCCCGGCGCTCGCGCTGCGCGCCCGCGTGCTGCGCGTGAAGGAGGTCCCGGCCGGCGCGCCGGTCGGGTACGGCGGCCGCTGGGTCGCGCCGCGCCCGAGCCGCCTGGCGATCGTGGGGATCGGCTACGGGGACGGGCTGCCCTACGGCCTGAGCGGCCGCGGGGCCGCGGTCCTCCTGCAGGGACGGCGCTGCCCGCTGGTGGCCACGGTCATGATGGACTACGTCCTGATCGACGTGACCGACCTCCCCCGTCCGCCCGCGCCGGGCGAGGTGGCGACCGTGGTCGGGCGCGACGGCGAGTCCGAGCTCCGCCTCGAGGAGCAGGCGGCCCGCGCCGGGCTGATCCCGTACGCCTTCTCGTGCGGCCTGGGCGCGCGGCTGGCGCGCGTGGTCCGGGGCGCCCGCCCGGCGGCCGCGCCGGTGAGGCGCGCGGCGTAGGGAGGCTTGTCAGGCGCCGCCGGCTCCTCTAGATTCCCGCCTCGCCAGGAGGCTCCCATGGGGATCAAGTACCGTCAGCGGCAGAAGCTCAAGCGCAAGAACGCCTACAACAAGCGGCGTAAGGAGCGCGGCAAGGAGCTGGCCGCCGCCAAGAGGAAGAAGAAGTAGCGCGAGCGCGGCGCTGCGGCCGCGCTCGTCGCCCCTTCGCCCGCCGCGCGGTCTCGCGCCGGCGTCGTCGTGTACGGACGGCGGCCCCCGGGCGGCGCCGGGGACCGCCTCGATCGACGCTAGCTCTCGAGCTTCTCGCTGAACTCCTCGACCACGTCCTGGTAGCTCTCGAGCTCCTCGTCCTCCACGAGGTCCGACGGGGCCGGCGGCGGCGGGACGCGCCCGCTCCGCTTGCGCGCGTCCTTGCGCTTCTTGCTCGCCTTGGAGAGCTGCGCGTACATCTTGTCGACCACGCCGTCGATCGCGGCGTACAGGTCGTCGTGCTGCCCCTGGCCCACGATCGGGCTCCCGCGCCGCGGGACCGCGATCATCTCCACGACCTTCGCGTCGCCATCGCTGGAGACGATGATCTCGACCTTCTGCAGGTCCTCGCTATAGCGCTCCAGCCTCGTGGCCTTCTGCTGCGCGTACTCGCGCGCCGCGTCCTGGACCGTGAGGCCCCGACCCGTGACCGTGATCTGCATGCTCCACTCCTTCCATGCGGCCTCCCCCCTGGAGGAAGCCGTGTAGCTCCTCGTCCGAGTAGAAGACCCGGACCAGGAAAAGCCCGTGCGCCGGCGCGGTGGGCCCCGCGCGGCGTCGCTCCGCCGAATGCAGGACGGACGGCAGCGCGCCGGCGGCGAGCTTGCCGCGCCCGACGTGCGTCAGCGTCCCCGCGATCGTGCGGACCATCTTGTAGAGGAAGCCGTCGCCCACCACGTCGATCGCGAGGATCGACGGGGCGCCCGGCAGCGCCGCCGGCTCGGGCGCGACCCGCACCGCGTGCAGCGTGCGGACGCAGTCGCCGTCCCCGTCGGGGCGGCTGACGAGCGCGCGGAAGTCTCGCCGCCCCTCGAGGTGCGCCGCCGCCTCGCGCATGGCGTCGAGGTCGAGCGGCTCGGTCACGTGCCAGGCGCGGTCGGCCTCGAGCGGGCTCCGCGCCGGCTGGGCGAGGATCCGGTAGCGATAGTGCTTCCCGCGCGCCGAGAACCGGGCGTGGAGCTCGGCCGGCACCTCGCGCACGCGGCGCACGGCCACGTCGGCCGGGAGGAGCGCGTTGAGGCCGAGGTGCAGCCGCTCGAGCGGGAGGTCGCGCCGGATCGTGACGCTCGCCACCTGCCCCAGCGCGTGCACGCCCGCGTCGGTGCGGCTCGCGCCGGTGATCCGCGTCGGCTCGCGCAGCAGCTCGCTCAGCGCGCGCTCGACCTCGCCCTGCGCGGTGCGCCGGTCGGGCTGCACCTGCCAGCCCGCGAGGTCGGACCCGGAGTACTCGATCACCAGCTCCAGATGACGAGGAGGAGGGGCCGCGTCCGGGGGGTGTCCGAGCTCGGGCACGGTCCCAGCCTAGCACCGGGGGTGGGGCCCGAGCCACCAGGAGGGCCCTGGGTCCCCGTGGCCACCCGCACGTGATCGCCGGCCCTTGGCGCCCGTCGGGTTACGCGAGACTGTCGCTGAGCAGGTCAGCTCCCGGGCCTGAGAATCGACCGCCAAGAAGAGCTGTCGCTGAGCAGGTCAGCTCCCGGGCCTGAGAAGTCGACCGCCAAGAAGAGCTGTCGCTGAGCAGGTCAGCTCCCGGGCCTGAGAA
>CAZMSZ010000404.1:0-4065 GCA_964569055.1 uncultured Planctomycetota bacterium
CGGCGGCCGCCGCCAGGGGCGAGGCGGGCCGGGTGGGCCGGGCGGGAGGCGCCTTCGACTCGCCGTCCTCGCTCGCGCCGGGCGTCGCCTCGCCTGACTCCTCGTCCTCGTCCGGCTCCTCGGCGGCCTCGCCGAGCCGCTCGCGCACCTCGGCCAGCTCGCGCTCCGCCTCGGCGGCGACCTCGGGGTCCTCGTCGCGCGCGGCCTTCTCGTAGAGGCGGGCCGCCTCCTCGAACGCGCCGAGCCGGCGCTGCTCGCGCGCCAGCTTCAGCAGGGTCGTCCCCCGCGACTCGCGCTCGATCCGCGCCACCAGCCGGCGGGGGAGCGTGACCCGCCCCGACGCGGTCGCGACCACCACCTTCTCCTCGTCCTCGACCACGACCTGCCCGCGGATCGGCCGGCCGGTGGTGAGGTGCACCACGTCCGCCCAGGCGGGCGCGAGCAGGAGCGGCGCGAGCAGCAGGGCCGCGGCGGACGCGCCCGCGCCGCGGCGCGCCCGCGCCCGGCTCACGACGCGCTGCTCTCCAGCGCGGCGTCGTCGAGCCGGCGCATGCCCTCGAGCAGCAGCGAGGTCGTGTCCTTGAGGACGGTGCGCCCGCCCTCGGGCAGGGTCTCGGCCGGCTCGAAGTTGAACTGGCCGCTGGTCCAGGCGAGGAACTCGTAGAACGCCTCCTCGTGGTCCTCCTGGTCCGAGTCCATGTGCCAGATCTGGCCCTCGTGGAAGAAGATCCGCATCTGGCGCGAGCCGCTCGTGATCTGCAGCGTCCCCGTGCGCGAGGTGACCGTGATCGCCTGGATCAGCTCCGCCGGGCCGATCATGGTCAGCGTGCCGTTCACGCCCGACTGCTTCTCATCGCTGAACTGCTTCGACATCTTGTTCAGCCGCAGCGCGAGCAGCTTGGAGAAGTACTTGTTGAGGACGGCGTTGCGCG
The DNA here is from genome assembly GCA_964569055.1 of uncultured Planctomycetota bacterium. Classification (GTDB taxonomy): domain Bacteria; phylum Planctomycetota; class J058; order J058; family J058; genus JAWLGW01. The sequence continues at coordinate 933 of CAZMSZ010000404.1, forward strand.
AGAGGAGCGCGTCGAAGTCGCGCTTGGTGATCATGAGCGCCCGCACCGGCTCGCGGGCGCGGATCGTGGCGCTGCACGGGTCGCCGGTCAGCAGCGACATCTCGCCGAAGCACTCGCCGTGCGAGAGGAAGCCGAGCAGCTTCTCGCCGCCGTCGTCGCCCGGCTTGAGCACCTCGACCTGCCCGCGCGTGATGATCATGAGCGCCTTGCCGGGCTGGCCGTAGGTGATGATCTCCTCGCCCGCCGGGAACTCGACGTCCTGGATCATGGGGCCGATCTTCTCGAGCTCGCGGTCGGGCAGCGACGCGAACATGGGGATCACGCGCAGCGAGATCAGCCGCCGCGTCTGCTGCGGGTCGCGCTGCACCTCGCCGAGGCTCTCGAGCACGAAGCCCGCCTGCGCGCGGCCGCCGCGGCAGCCGCGGCACAGCAGGACGCGCCCGTCGGGCGCCCCGCCCGCCGTCAGCTTGATCGCCCAGGGGAGCAGGTCGGCGAGGGCGATCGCGCACACCGCGTCGCACTCGCCGGTGAGCAGCTCGGGGAGCGAGAAGGTCATCCGGTCGCCGGCCTTGAACACCGGGCAGTCCTGGATCTTCTCGGCGTTGGCGACGATCTTGCGCGGCATCCCCAGCTCCGTGCCCGGGTCCCCCGTCGACCGAGCGGCGACCGAGTCCCCCCGCTTGCTTTAGCTCGCAGCCGCGCGCGTGTCAAACGCGGTCGAGCCCGGCCATGGTAGCCGGTCGCGCCGTCTGCGCCATGCGCCGCGGGACGTTGAGCGCGCGTGATGCAAGCGGTACAGTCGGGTCACGTGAGGAGGCCCGGGGTGCCTCCGCATGCCGTCCTCCTCGACTCGCCCCCGACCGGCGCCGCGTCGCGCCCCTGGAGCTCCCCCTCAGGTGACGGCCCTCGCGACCTCCGACGCGCTCTGCTACGCGCTGTCGACCCTCGGCAGCGGGGTCCGACAGGCGCTCGGCGCGGAGGTGCACGAGACCGAGCGCGACGAGCTGCTCGCCGCGCTCGGCGCGACCTTCGGGGGGACCGAGGAGCTCAAGGCCGCCCTCGAGGAGGCGTTCGAGCGCAGCCTCCAGTGCCTGGTGATCGGGCTCAAGCAGGCCTGGCTCCTGATGGAGACGGGCGGCGAGCACGACTACTGCGAGGCGTTCGGCGAGCGGATCCGCGCGCAGTTCGTGGCGGAGCACGGGCTCGAGGGGCGCCTGTTCATCGACTTCCTCGACGGCTTCTTCCTCGACCACGACACGGCGGTCGACGCCGCGAGCGACCTGCTCGCGCTGTCCGACCTCGAGGGGGAGGCGTTCTTCGCGGCGCTGCTCGGCGCGGGCGAGGGCGGCGAGGCGGCCGACCTCGCGGCGCGCGCCAGCGCCGGCCTGCGCCAGGGGTTCGTGGAGGGGGCCGGCCTCGAGGACGAGCACCCGATCGTGCGCCTCGGCTGCTGGCGCGACCTGCTCGCCGACGGGGTCCACTACCACTTCACCGAGATGTGCCGCGTCCACCCCAGCTGGTCGCGCTACCTCGACCCGTTCCAGCCCGAGGCGCTCGACCGCGAGGAGGGGCGCGCGATCGCGCGGCGCGACCAGGCCGCCCAGGCGCAGGTGGCGCTGGTGCGCGGGCTGGCCGCGCGCCGCGCCGGGTACGCCGCCGACTTCGGCGAGATCCTGCCCAACCGCGAGTGGCTGTTCGACATCGCCGACCGGCTCGAGGAGACCGAGGAGAACGTCGAGTCGCACCTGCTCAAGGGGCGCACGATCTCGGCCCACGACCTGCCCAAGATCGTGGCGGCCGGCGTCAAGAAGGTGCACGCGGCGCTCGGGACCTCGCCCGTGGGGCGCCTGGCCGACGTGCTGCAGCCGCCGCCCCCCGCGCTCAAGGACGTGCTGCGGCGCGGGCGCAAGGACTTCCTCCACTGCCACTGGAGCGGCGACGAGTACGGCGAGTCCGCGCTGCAGCTCGCGGGCGCCATGCTCCCGCTGGCGGGCCCCCAGGCCGCCGAGCGCTACTACCGCGAGGGCGCCGCCTTCGGCGCCGACCGCGCGACCTGCGAGCTGGGCCTCTACCTGACCTCGCTGCTCACCGGCGAGCTGACCCGCGCGCTCGAGCACCTGCGCCGCGCCGTCGAGCTGGCGCCCGACCGGTTCGCGCCGTTCGACTTCGCGCGCTACCGCCCCGAGGCGATCCTCGGCGCGGGCGGCAGCGGGCCGACGTTCCTCGTCAGCACCGAGGCGGGCGAGCGCGCGGTGGTCAAGGCGCTGTGGGACCCCGTCGGCCTGGTCGACCCGCGGCCGGGCCTCAAGCCGCTGGCCGAGCTGCACCGCGCGCAGACGCCGGGGCTGGCGCGGCTGCTCCACCTCGGGGTCAACCTCAAGGAGTTCCCCTACGTCGCCAGCGCGTTCGTGGAGGGCGACGACCTCGAGAGCTTCCGCGAGCTGCGCGGCGGCGACGCGCCCTCCCCGATCGTCGCCACGATCGGCGCCAAGATCGCCGAGCGGCTGGCCGCCATTCACGCGGCCGGCGGCGTGCACCGCAACCTCAAGCCCGGGAACGTGCGCGTCGGCGCCGGCGAGGAGGGGCTCGAGGTCACGCTGCTCGACCCGTGCGTGCCCAACGTGCTGCTCGCCGCGCCGGGGCGGGTCGCCAACGTGCGGCGCCTGCTCGCCTGGTCGACCGCGGGGCGCATGATCGCGGAGGACTTCGCGGCCTACACCGCGCCCGAGGTGATCCGCGGCGGCCTGGCGGCGGCGAGCGCGGCGAGCGACCTCTACGCGCTGGGCGGCGTGCTCTACCGGCTGTCGACCGGCGCCCAGCCGCGGAACATCGAGCCCGCCGCGCTCCCGGGGCCGCTGCGCGAGGTGGTCGTGCGCTGCCTCTCGCCCGACCCCGCCCAGCGGCCGGCTGGGGCCCAGGAGGTCCAGGCGCTGCTCGAGGCCGCGGCCGAGCTGCCCGACGAGCCGCCGCAGGTCCGCGCGGGCCGCGGCGGCGCCGCGCCGCGCGCCGCGAGCCCGCCGCCTCCGCCGCCGGCCGCCGCTCCTCCGACGAGCGCGCAAGACCCGTTCGCGCTCCCGGCGGCGCTCGACGACGATCCGTTCGCCGCGCCTGCCGACCCGTTCGCCGCGCCGCG
>CAZMSZ010000404.1:4165-6614 GCA_964569055.1 uncultured Planctomycetota bacterium
GCTGCAGCCGACCCGTTCGCTGCGCCGGCCGCCGATCCGTTCGCGGCGCCTGCCGCGGGCTTCGACCCCTTCGCGCCGCAACCCGGGGGCCAGGACCCGTTCGGCGCGCCCGCGTTCGCCGACCCGCTCGCGGGCGCGGTCCCCGTCGACCCGTTCGCCGCGGTGCCCGTCACCGACCCGTTCGCGTCCACGTCGGGCCTGGACCCGTTCGGCTCGTACGGCCCGCCGGCGCAGGCCGAGGAGGAGGAAGAGGAGCTCGAGGCGCTCGACCCCAACGAGGCCCTGGCCATGCTCGAGAACATGCTCGGGCCCTCGACCAAGAAGCCGGCTCCCGCCGCGGCCCCGCCCCGCGGCCCCGCGCCGAGCGCGCAGGACCCCTTCGCCCAGGCGGCGCCCGATCCGTTCGCGGCCGCGGGCGGGTTCGACCCGTTCGCGCCGGCGGCGCCGGGGGCGCCCGCCGCGGCCGGCTTCGACCCCTTCGCGCAGGCCGCGGCGCCGGGAGGCTTCGACCCGTTCGCGCAGCCGCCCGCGCCGGCGGGCTTCGACCCGTTCGCCGCCGCCGCTGGGGCCGGCGGCGGCGCGCCCGACCCGTTCGCGCAGGCGGCCGCCAACGACCCGTTCGCCGCCGCGGCGCAGGGCCCGCCCGGCGGGCTCGATCCGTTCGCCGCCGCCGCGCAGGCGCCCCCCGGCGCGATCGCCTCGTCGGGCGGCCTGTGGCTCTCGGCCGAGGAGGAGATCTCCCCCTTCCACGCGGCCGCCCAGGCGACGCCGCCCCAGGCGCCCCCGCCCTTGTCCCCCCCGCAGCAGCCCGCGGCCAAGCCCGCCGCCGGCGGCGCGCGCCCCTCGAAGAAGCGCGCCGCAGGCGGCGACGGCGGCGGCGACAAGTCCTATGGCCTGGTGATCTCGGGCCTCAGCCTGAAGTCGAAGAAGGAGGCCGCGGTCGAGGTCCTGATGGAGATCAAGGGGATCTCCGAGGCCGAGGCCCGCGACATGTGCCGCTCCCCCGTCGTGCCCGTCCTCAAGAACGTGACCAAGGAGGAGTGCGAGGCGGCCGAGGCCAAGTTCAAGGCGGCCAAGATCAACTGCCGCGTAAGCACCAAGAAGAAGAAGCGCAAGTGATTCGCGGCCGAATTCGCGGCTGATTTTGGGGATAGAGCCAGGTGCGGTGTGGGAGCCGCGAATTCGGATGGGGCGGGGCTCGGGCGAGGCGCCACTCCTTGCGCGAGGAGATTGAAGGGGCGGGGCTCGGGCGAGGCGCCACTCCTTGAGGAGATTGAAGGGCGGGGCTCGGGCGAGGCGCCACTCCTTGCGAGGAGATTGAAGGGGCGGGGCTCGGGCGAGGCGCCACTCCTTGCGAGGAGACTGAAGGGCGTGGCTCGGGCCAGGCGCCACTCCTTGCGAGGAGATTGAAGGGCGTGGCTCGGGCCAGGCGCCACTCCTTGCGGAGGGGATGAATCGGGCCTGGCTTTCGAGGCGCCACTCCTTCCTTGCCTTCAAACCTACGCGCAAGGAGCGGGGCTCGTCCGAGCCCCGCTCCTCAAACCAACGCGCAAGGAGCGGGGCTCGTCCGAGCCCCGCCTATCCTGATTCGCGGCTCCCGCACCGCACCTGGCTCGATTCCCCGGAACCAGCCGCGAATCAGGCCGGCTGCTTGGACGACTCCTTCGCCAGGCGACGCAGGACCGTGTGGAGAATCCCGCCGTTCTTGTAGTAGTCGACCTCGACCGGGGTGTCGATCCGGCACAGGGCGGTGAAGCGCTTCTCCTGGCCGTCCTCGCCGCGGGCGACGACGGTCAGGTTGGAGAGGGGCTGGAGGTCGGCCGGGAGCTCGATCGAGAACGTCTCGCGGCCGGTCAGGCCGAGGGACTTGGCGGTCTCGCCCGGCTGGTGCTGGAGCGGGAGGACGCCCATCCCGATCAGGTTCGAGCGGTGGATCCGCTCGTAGCTTTCGGCGATCACCGCCTTCACGCCCAGGAGGTAGGTGCCCTTGGCCGCCCAGTCGCGGCTGGAGCCCATGCCGTAGTCCTTGCCGGCCAGGACCACCAGCGGGATGCGATGCTTCTGGTACTTCACCGAGGCGTCGTAGATCGAGCACACCTCGCCCGGCTTGGGGTCGAGCGCGCTGTCGTAGGGCAGGCCCTGGATCGCGCCCTTCGGCGTCTCGGCCGGGCCGAGGTAGGTCGTCACGCCGCCCTCGGTGCCGGGCGCGAGCTGGTTGCGCAGGCGGATGTTCGCGAACGTGCCGCGGACCATGACCCGGTCGTTGCCGCGGCGCGACCCGTAGCTGTTGAAGTCCTTCGGCGCGACGCCCAGCGAGCGCAGGTAGTCGGCCGCGGGGCCCTTCTTCGCGATCGGGCCGGCCGGGCTGATGTGGTCGGTCGTGACCGAGTCGCCTACCATGACCAGGCAGCGCGCCCCTTCGATCGAGGTGACGCCGGGCGCCTCGACG
>CAZMSZ010000405.1:0-6569 GCA_964569055.1 uncultured Planctomycetota bacterium
CGCTCGATGTGATTGGCGCCGGCGATGCGGTCCTCGTTGGGCAGCGCGGCCGTCTCGAGCACCTCCATCAGCCGCTCGCGGAGGAGCGCCCGCTCCAGGCCGGCGCGGGTCAGGATCGCGGCCCACAGCGCCTCGCAGGCCGTGCCGCTCCTGGGCTGGCGGGCCCGCGTCGTCTCGGCGCCGATCGCGGCCAGGAGCCGCCGCGGCGCATCGGGGCCGCCGGCTCGCCGCGCCGCCTCGACCAGGGCCTCGCCGAGCGGGGCGGCCAGCTCCGGGTGCCGCCGCGAGAGGAGGAGGTCGAGGTCGAACGCCTCGGCCAGGCGGAGGGGGCGGCGCGCGTGGACCAGGGCCGCGTGGAAGCGCGACCAGGCGGGGGAGTGGCCGCTCGCGGCGAGCGCCGCGTGGCGCGCGAGCCCGAGGTGGACCACGCGCAGCGGGCGCGACCAGCTCGCCAGCCGCGCCGCGCGGGGCTCCTGATCGAGCAACGCCTCCGCCGCGCGCAGGGCGAGCGCGTAGGCGGCGGCGGAAGGATCGCCGAGCGGGACGTCGGCCTGGCCGGGCTCGCCGAGGGTGAGCTCGAGGGGCGGTCCACCCAAGACGAGGGGCGGGTCCACTCCGAGCGCGGCCGCGACCGCCTCGTGGAGCGCGTCGGCCCGCGCGGCGAGCGGGCGCGCGCGGCCGACGCTGGCCGGGTCGCAGCGGAGGCGAAACCGCGCGGTCCACAGCGTCGCGCGCCGCGGATCGCTCGGCAGCCCGCTCGTGAACGCCGGGCGCGGCGCGAGGGCTGCGAGCGGCAGGCCGAGCGCGAGCAGGGCGGCGTAGGCGGGCGCGAACGCGGCCGCGACCCGAGGGCGAGCGGGCCCTCGCGCCGGCCTCGGCGAGCGCGCCGGAGCGCGGGCGCGCGCCGCGGTCACGACCGCGCCGGCGAGCAGGGTCAGGAGCGCCGCCGGGGCGGCGGCGCCTGGGCGCAACCAGGCCAGGGGGTCGCAGGCCGCGAGCTCGCTCCAGCCGAGGAGCGGGCCGCCGCGGGCGGCCGCCCGACCGAGCAGCAGCAGCGCCGCCGCGCTCAGCGCGCCCCCCCGTCCGGCCGGCGCGAGCGTCAGCGCCAGCCCGGCCCAGGCCAGCGCCGCGGTCGCGTCCTGCGCGGCCAACCCCAGCGCCGCGGCGCCGCTGCCCGAGGGCCACGGGTGGAGCGCGGCCTGCGCGAGCGCCTCGCCGCCGTGCCGCACGGCCACGACGGCGAGGGCCAGCGCGAGCACGAGCGCCGCGCGGGCCCGCACCAGGGGCCCTCGCGCGAGCGGGAGGAGCGCGACGAGCGAGCCGTCGTGGGCGAGGCCGCGGCGCTCGGCGCGGCGCGCCGCGAACAGCAGGAGCGCCCCGGTGGCGAGCCCGAGGAGGTCGGCCGCGATCGGGTCCGCGAGCGTGGCCGCGAGCCGATCGGCGGCGCCGAGCTGCGTGGGGACGAGCGCCGCGGCCACCCGCGCCGCGAGGGGCGGGCCGAGGAGCGCGAGCGCCGCGCCCAGGGCCAGGGCCGGGGCGAAGGCCGGCAGCTCCAGCCGCAGCGTGGCGCGCGCGGTACGGGACAGCGCCCTCACCGCTCGCGCACCACGGCCCAGCCCGCGACGAGGTCGCACTCGAGCGCCGGCTCGAAGCGAGCGAGCGTGGCCACGACCGTGCGCCCGGGCGGGTAGCGGGCGGACGCGGTGCGCGCGCGGCCGTCCGCCGGCGCCTCCTCGCGCCACGGCGCGGGCGGGATCGCGCTCGCCGTCGCGAGGCCGTGGAGCACCACCAGCCGCTCGGCGGCCGCGCCGGGCGCCGCCCGGAACACGACCCGCGCCGCGTCGCGATCGCGCTCGAGCCACACCTCGCCCGCGGGCAGCCGCGGCGCGAGCCCGCCCACCTCGCGCCGCAGCGCCTCGGCCTCGCTCCCGAGCGCGCGCACGAACGCCTCGAGCGTCTCCCCGCTCGGAGCGAGCGCCTGCTCGAACGCCGCCGCGAACGCGCCCCCGCGCTCGCCCACCCCGCCGAACGGGCCACGCCGGGCGGCGCACGCGGCGCGGGCCAGCGCCCAGGGCGCGTCGGGGTCGCACGCCGCGAGCCGCGTCATGACCCAGCCCGCCAGCGCCGCGGTCAGCTCGCGGCCGAGCAGCGGCTCGAGCGCGGCGAATCGGGTGAGCGCTGCAGGGTCCAAGGCCTGCCCGCGCAGGGCGAGCAGCGCCAGCGCGTAGGCGGCGCGCCGCTCGCCGAGGGCGCGCCAGGCGCTCGCCTGCTCGAGGGACACGCCGGGGAGCGTCGCGGCGGCGTGGGCCGGGAGGCCGTGGAGGACCAGCGCGAAGCCGCCCGCGCGCAGGCGTCCCTCGGTGGCGCCGTCGAGCGCGAGCGTCGCGAGGCGGGCGCGCACGCGGGCGGGCGCCCGGTCGGGCGCGGCGGGGTTGGCGCGCAGCAGCAGGCCCGGTCGATCCAGCGCGACGCGCACCACCGTGCGCCCGTCGAGGCGCGGGTCGGGGTCGACCGCCACCTCGGGCAGCGTCAGCGCGCAGCGCGTGGCCAGCGCCTCGAACAGCGGGGCGGCCGCCTCGAGGAGGGCCGCGGCCGAGGCGTCGCCGGCGGGGTCGCGCAGGGTGACGGCGAGCGGGAGCCCGGCGCGTCGCGCCGCAGCGCCGTCCAGCGCGAACGGCGGTGTGGGCGCGAGCGCGCCCGAGGCGAGCAACGCCGCGAGCGCGCCGCCCCCGCCGAGGGCCCACGCGGCGCGGCGCGGCGCGCCCTGCCAGGCGCGCGCGCGCCAGCGGGCCAGCGCCGCCGCCACGATCAGCAGCGCCAGCGCCAGGCCGACCGCCTCCTCGGTGCGCTCGGGGGGCGGCGCGCCGCGCGAGGAGGCGCCGAGCAGCGCCAGGCCGGGGAGGGCCGCCAGCGCGCCGCCGCGCGCGCTCCAGCCGGCCAGCCCCGCCAGGAGCAGGCCGTGGAGCGCGAGGCGGTGACGCCCCAGGGTCACCGCGGCGGTGTGATACGCCGTCCACACGGCGAGGAACGCGACGCTCTGGCGGAGCGCGGCGGCGGCGCGCGGCTCGTCGAGCGTGGCCCCGCTCGCGAAGGTCAGGCCGAGCGCCGCGACCCAGGCCGCGATCAGGAGCGCGAGCGCGACCGCGCAGGTGAGCGTGAGCCCGAGCGCGAGCACGTGGGCCGGCGCGGCCGGGAGCGGCGCGAGCGCGTCCCAGCCGCGGCGGTCGTACTGGCTGGCCACCAGCCGCCGCAGCCCCAGCCACACCAGCGGCGCGAGCACGAGCAGCACCACCTCGCGCAACGCCGCGAGCGCGTCGCCGTCACGCGCGCCGAGGGCGAGCCGCACCGCGCCGAGCAGCGCGGCCAGGCCGGTCGCGCTCACGAGGAGCAGCCCGTGGTCGGCGAGGTCGAGGCGCAGCCGGCCGCTCACGGCGTGACCTCGCGCGCCGCGCTCGTCCGGGCCGCCTCGTCGAGCCCGATCGGATCGCGCTCGCCCGACTCGACCACCAACAGGACCACGCGCTCCTCGGCTTCCGCGCGGCTCATGGTAAGGACGCCGCGCGTCGCCCGCTAGCGACCGCTGCCCGCACGCGCTGCTCGCGCCGCGCTGCACCGCAGGCTCGCGTCCGCAGGCGAGCTCGCGCGCGGTGGAGCGCGTCGGGCTCGAGTCGGCGTCGTCATGGCCGAGGGCGCGCTGGCGAGCAGATCGGCGCGCGCGGTGATCGGACCCTTCGACACTCAGAGACGCGAGACCACCTCGAGGTTACGCCCCAACCGAGAGCATCCGGAGCTGGAGCCCGGCGTGTAACCAAGGCCGTCTCGTCGTGCTCTGGGCGATAGGAGGACGACATGCACGACAGACTCACCGCCCTCGCTTGGGCGCTCCGGAGCGGCCTCGGCGCCGCCGCCGGCACGACTCGAGGAGGCGCGGAACCTCGCCACGAGCGCGACCCGTGGACGCCGCACGCGCGGCGTCCGATCGGCATCTCCGCGCTCCTCCTCGGCATCGCCTGGTCGGCCGCCGTCGGCGTGGCCGGGTGCGGCGGAGGGTCGGGAGACGGGCCGCGGTTCGACGGCAAGGAGGTGTTCCGCCACGACACGTTCGGGAGCGAACAGCACTGGACGCAGAACCTCGACATGGCTCGGGTGATCCGCACCGCGGTCGATCCCACGACCGCCCTGGCGGTGGGGCTCAAGGTCGACGCCGACGCGCTGCCGCCGGGCCTGCTGGCCCAGGCGGACCTCACCGACCCCGCCACGACGGTCGAGCTGATCCGGCTGGGCGCCGTCGTGGGGGTCGAGGGGCAGGTCGACGCGAACGGGACGTTGACGCAGGTGGGGATCACCTGCGCGCTGTGCCACTCGACGGTCGACGACTCGGTGATGCCCGGGATCGGTCGCCGCATCGACGGGGCGGCCAACCGCCAGCTCGACCCCGGGCGAATCCTCTCCCTCTCGCCCGCGCTCCAGGACCCTGCGACCCAGGCGGTGCTCCTCTCCTGGGGCCCCGGGCGGTTCGACCCGTACTTCAACCTCGACGGCCTCAGCGAGCCGGTGCTGATCCCGCCGATCTACGGGCTGCAAGGGGTCGCGCTCGAGACCTACACCGGAGAGGGGCCGATCTCCTACTGGAACGCCTACGTGGCCGTGACCCAAATGGGCGGCCAAGGCGCCTTCGTCGAACCTCGCCTGGGGCTGAACGTCCAGCCGCAGGGACCGGACCTCGTGACGCCCAAGCTGCCGGCGCTGCTCGACTATCAGCTCACCCTCCACCCGCCGCCGCGACCGGCAGGGAGCTTCGATACGGCCGCGGCGGCGCGCGGCGAGCAGCTGTTCAGCGGCAAGGCCGACTGCGCCCGCTGCCACGACCCGAGCGCGGCATACACCGACGCCGGCCGGGCGCTCCACGACGCCACCGAGACCGGGGTGGACCCGCTCTACGCCACCCGCGGGATCACCAAGCAGTACCGCACCACGCCCCTGCGCGCCCTCACCGACCACGCGCCCTACTTCCACGACGGGAGCGCCGCGACCCTCGCCGACGTCGTGGACCACTACGACCAGGTCCTGGGCCTGCTGCTGACGGCGAGCGAGCGGAGCGACCTGGTCGAGTTCCTGAAGTCCCTCTAACTGTCGCTCGAGAGGACAGCCTCCCGACTCAGAGCCCAACGCGAGCCAGGTCGCGGCGGCTCAGGGCGTGACCTCGCTCGCGGCGAGCGCCCAGGCCGCCTCGTCGAGCCGGACCGGCTCGACCGCGGCCACCCCGGCCAGCGCCCCGAGCGCGGCCTCCGACGGGGGCGCCGCGGCGGCCGGCGCGAGCGCCCACACGGCGCCTGGCGCGCCGTCGCTGGTGCGCGCGGCGAGCGGCACGACCCCGCTCGGGAGCGCGGGAGCGGGCGCGCCCGGGAGCAAGCGCAGGCGGCGGGCGCGGGCCAGCAGCTCCGCGGGCGAGCCCGCGAAGCGGACGCGCCCCTCGGCCGAGATCACCAGCCGCTCGCAGGCGAGGCGCTCGGGAGCGGGGACGCCGATCGCGAGGCGGCTCGGCTCGGAGGCGAGCAGCAGCGCAGGGACGTCGCCGCGCTCGGCCACGAGCAGCGCGAGCAGCGCCGCCTGGCCCTCGCGGCTCACCTCGGCGGGCTCGTCCAGCACCAGCAGGCGCGGGCGGTGCGCGAGCGCCAGCGCCAGGGCCAGGCGGGCCTGCGCGCTCGGGGCCAGCCGCTCCAGCGGGACGCGCGTCGGCACCGCGGCCCGCGCGCACAGCTCGAAGAACCGCTTGCGCCGCCAGCGCGGGTACAACCCCGCCGCCAGCCGCTCCAGCGCGAGCGCGCTCAGCTCGCCGGGCAGGGACAGGCGCGCGGGGACCACCCCCACCGCGCTGCGCGCCGCGAGCGGCCGCCCCGCCGGGTCGAGCCCCGCGACCGCGAGCTCACCCGCGCTCGCGCGCTCGAGCCCGAGGACCAGCTCGACCAGCGCCGCGCGCGCGGTCTCGCTCCGCTCCACCAACCCCGTCACGCCACGCCCGAGCTCGAGGTCGAGCCCGCCGAGCAGCTCGCGCCCGCCGCGCCGGAGCACGAGCCCGCGCGCGCGCAGCGCGGGTGAGCCCGCAGGCGCGCGGCGCGCGGCGCGCGCGGGGGCGCTCCGCGCGCCCGCGCGAGGCGGGTCGCGGAGAGGAAGAGCGGCCAAGGCGGACTCCGAGGCCGAGTCCGAGTCCGATTCCGACGCCGAGTACAAATCCGAAGCCGAATCCGAACCCGAGTCCGAGTCCGAATCCGAGTCCGAATCCGAGTCCGAGTCCGAGTCCGAGTCCGAATCCGAGTCCGAATCCGAATCCGAGTCCGATTCCGAATCCGACTCCGACGCCGAGTCCGAGTCCGAGTCCGAGTCCGAATCCGAGTCCGAGTCCGACTCCGAGTCCGACTCCGAGTCCGAATCCGACTCCGACTCCGAGTCCGAGTCCGAGTCCGACTCCGATTCCAATTCCGACGCCGATCCAGGCGCGGGCTCGGGCGCGGGCTCGTCACCTTCCGCGGCGCCGGGCGCGGGCGAGGCCGCGCTCACGCTCAGACCCG
>CAZMSZ010000406.1:0-6565 GCA_964569055.1 uncultured Planctomycetota bacterium
GTGGGAGGAGCTGACCAACAACGTCAACACCATGGCCGCCAACCTGACCGACCAGGTCCGCAACATCGCCGAGGTGACCACCGCGGTGGCGCGCGGCGACCTGACCAAGAAGATCACGGTCGAGGTGCGCGGCGAGATCCTCACGCTCAAGAGCACGATCAACACCATGGTCGACCAGCTCTCGACGTTCGGCGAGGAGGTGACCCGCGTGGCGCGCGAGGTCGGCACCGAGGGCAAGCTCGGCGGTCAGGCCGAGGTGGCGGGCGCGTTCGGCCTGTGGAAGGAGCTGACCGACAACGTCAACACCATGGCCCGCAACTTGACCAACCAGGTGCGCGACGTGGCGCAGGTGGCCACCGCCGTGGCCCAGGGCGACCTGACCAAGAAGATCACGGTCGAGGCCCGGGGCGAGATCCTGCAGCTCAAGAACACGGTCAACACCATGGTCGACCAGCTCGGCGACTTCGGCGACGAGGTCAGCCGCCTCGCGCGCGAGGTCGGCACCGAGGGCAAGCTGGGCGGCCAGGCCCACGTGAAGGGCGTGCGCGGCCTGTGGAAGGAGCTGACCGAGAACGTCAACACCATGGCCCGCAACCTGACCAACCAGGTGCGCGACATCGCGCAGGTCGCGACCGCGGTGGCGCAGGGCGACCTGACCCGCAAGATCACGGTCGACGCGCAGGGCGAGATCCGCGAGCTGAAGAACACGATCAACGCCATGGTCGACCAGCTCTCGACCTTCGGCGAGCAGGTGACCCGCCTCGCGCGCGAGGTGGGCACCGACGGCAAGCTCGGCGGCCAGGCCGAGATCCGCGGCGTGTCGGGGACCTGGAAGGACCTGACCGACAACGTCAACACCATGGCGAGCAACCTCACCAGCCAGGTCCGCGGGATCGCGCGCGTGGTGACGGCGATCTCGCAGGGCGACCTGACCCAGAAGCTCACGCTCGAGGCGGGCGGCGAGATCGCCGACCTCGCCGAGACGATCAACACCATGACGGTGACGCTCAGCACCTTCGCCGAGCAGGTCAGCGCGGTGGCGCGCGAGGTCGGGATCGAGGGCAAGCTGGGCGGGCAGGCCCGCGTGCCGGGCGCCGCGGGCACCTGGCGCCACCTGACCGACAACGTGAACGAGCTGGCGGGCAACCTCACCACGCAGGTGCGCGCGATCGGCGAGGTGGCCACGGCGGTCACCGGCGGCGACCTGACCCGCACGATCACGGTCGAGGCCGCGGGCGAGGTGGCGCAGCTCAAGGACACGATCAACCAAATGATCGCGGCCCTCAAGGAGACCACCGAGAAGAACGAGGCCCAGAACTGGCTCAACGCCGGCCTGGCCAAGTTCTCGCGGCTCCTGCAGGGGCAGCGCGACCTGATCACGGTGGCCCGCACGATCCTGCGCGAGCTGGCCCCGCTGGTCGACAGCCGCCACGGCGTGTTCTATCTGGCCGAGGAGCAGGGGGGCGAGATCAGCAAGCTCTCGCTGCTGGCGGCCTACGGCTACCGCGAGCGCAAGCACGTGGGCAACTCGTTCGCCCTCGGCGAGGGGCTGGTGGGGCAGTGCGCGTTCGAGCGCGAGCGGATCCTGCTCACCAACGTCCCGCCCGACTACGTGCGGATCAGCTCGGGGCTGGGCGAGGCGGCCCCCACCCAGATCGTGGTGCTGCCGATCCTGTTCCAGGGGCAGGTCAAGGCCGTGCTGGAGCTGGCCTCGTTCGAGCCGTTCGGCGAGCTCAAGCTGGCGTTCCTCGACCAGCTGGTCGAGACGGTCGGGATCGTGCTCTCGACGATCCAGGCCACCATGCGGACCGAGGAGCTGCTCAAGGAGTCGCAGGCGCTCTCGGCCGAGCTGCGCTCGCAGCAGGACGAGCTGCAGCAGACCAACGCCGAGCTGGAGGAGAAGGCCACCCTCCTCGAGCGGCAGAAGCGCGAGGTCGAGGGGAAGAGCCGCGAGGTCGAGCTGGCGCGCGCCGCGCTGGAGGACAAGGCCGAGCAGCTCGCGGTCACCTCGCGCTACAAGTCCGAGTTCCTCGCCAACATGTCGCACGAGCTGCGCACGCCGCTCAACAGCCTGCTGATCCTCTCGCAGCTCCTGGCGAGCAACGCCGACGGCAACCTGACGGCCAAGCAGGTCGAGCAGGCGCTGACGATCACCTCGGCCGCCAACGACCTGCTGGCGCTGATCAACGACATCCTCGACCTCAGCAAGATCGAGGCGGGCAAGATGAGCGTCGAGGTGCGCGACGTGTCGGTGGCCGAGGTCGCCGCGCGGCTGGAGCGCACCATGGCCCAGCTCGCCCGGGACAAGGGGCTCGACCTCGAGGTCACGATCCGGCCCGACGTCCCCCAGAGCGTGCGGACCGACGCCAAGCGGCTGCAGCAGGTGCTCAAGAACCTGCTGGCGAACGCGATCAAGTTCACCGAGGAGGGGCGGGTCGAGCTGGACGTGCTGCGGGCCAAGAGCGGCTGGCGCCCGGGCCGGGCGGTGCTCGACACCGCCGAGGCGGTGGTCGCGTTCCAGGTGCGCGACACGGGCATCGGGATCGCGCCCGAGAACCTCGAGAAGATCTTCGACGCGTTCCACCAGGCCGAGAGCGGGATCGACCGGCGCTACGGCGGCACCGGCCTGGGCCTGGCGATCAGCCGCGAGATCGCGTTCCTGCTCGGCGCGGACCTCACCGTCGAGAGCGAGCCCGGGGTCGGCAGCACGTTCACCCTGTACCTGCCGGTGCAGGTGCGGACGGCCGAGGAGCGGGCCGAGGCGCGCGAGGCGGCCGGCTCGGGCGCCGGAGGGTGGGGCGGCCCCGCCGCCGGCCGCGACGGCGGACGGCGCGACGGGGGGAAGGACGCCGCGCGGCCCGGGCGGACCGCCCGCCACCGGCGCGAGGCGACCGAGCCCGTGGAGGAGGTCGTGATCCTCGACGACCGCGCCGTGCTCGATCACGCGCGCGGCGCGGAGCGCCGGCCGGTGCTCCTCGTCGTCGAGGACGACCCGACCTTCGCGCAGATCCTGATCGACCAGTGCCGCGAGCAGGGGTTCAAGGCGCTGCTCGCCACGGGCGGCCACGAGGCCCTCGAGCTGGCGCGCCGCTACCACCCCGACGCGATCACGCTCGACCTGCTGCTGCCCGACGTGAGCGGCTGGCAGGTGCTCGACCGGCTCAAGCACGACCCCGAGCTGAGCGCGATCCCGGTGACGGTGATCTCGGCCGAGGACGCCGGGCTGCGCGCGCGCGCCGCGGGCGCCCTGACGGTGCTCCAGAAGCCGGTCGACCGCGACACGCTGGGCGGCGCGTTCCGCTCGATCACGACCTTCTTGGACCGGCCGATCCGGCGCCTGCTCGTGGTCGAGGACGACGAGGGCATGCGCCGGAGCATCGTCGACCTGATCGGGCACGAGGACGTGGAGACGCGCGCGGTCAAGTCCGGGGCCGAGGCGCTCGACGCGCTGGCGGAGGACGCCTACGACTGCGTGGTCCTCGACCTCGGGCTCCCCGACGTGCGCGGGCTCGACCTGCTCGAGCAGTTGCGCGAGCGGCGGTTCGACCTGCCGGTGATCGTCTACACCGGGTGGGAGCTGACGGGGGAGGAGGAGCGGCAGCTCCGCACGCTGGCGCGCTCGATCGTGCTCAAGGGGGTGACCGGGCCCGAGCGCCTCCTGGCCGAGACGACCGTCTACCTGCACCGCGAGCCGGAGCGCCTGCCGCACGACAAGCGCGAGCTGCTCCGGCGCGCGCAGCGCGAGGACCCGGTCCTGCTCGGCCGTCGCGTGCTGGTGGTCGACGACGACGTGCGCAACCTGTACGCGCTGACGAGCGTGCTCGAGCCCTACGGCGTGGAGGTGGTGTTCGCCGAGAACGGCCGCGAGGGCGTGCGGCGGGTCGAGAGCGACCTCGCGATCGACCTCGTGCTGATGGACGTCATGATGCCTGAGATGGACGGGCTGGAGGCGACCCGGCGGATCCGCGCGCAGCAGCGGTTCACGACCCTCCCGATCATCGCGCTCACCGCCAAGGCGATGCGCGGCGACCGCGAGGCCTGCCTCGACGCGGGCGCGTCGGACTACGTCACCAAGCCGATCGACCCCGAGCAGCTGCTCTCGCTCCTGCGGGTGTGGCTCTACCGCTAGCGAGGACCCGTGACGAGCGAGAGCAGCTCCCACTGCGCGCGCCCGCCGGGCCTGTTCCGCGACCCGGCCACGCTCGACGCGCTCCGCGCGCGCGGCCTGCCGCTCCTGGCGGAGCGCGGGCCCAAGCCGATCACCGGGGCCGACCGGGCCTGGCTGGCGGGCTGCGACACGGGGGAGGAGGCCTACAGCCTCGCGATCCTGTTGGCCGAGGCCGCCGAGCCGCTGGCGCGCTGGCGGGTCTACGCGACCGACGCGGACCACGACGCGCTCGCGCGGGCGCGGCGCGGGGCCGTGCCGCTCGAGGCGGCGGAGCGCGCCGCGAAGGCGTATCGTGCGGCGGGAGGCGCGGGGGAGTTCGGCGACTACTACAGCGCGCGCGGGGACGAGGCGGTCCTCGCGCCGGGGCTGCAGGAGCGGCTGGTGTTCGGCTACCACGACCTCGCTCGCGACCCGCCCCCGCACCGGTTCGGGCTGGTCGTGTGCCGCGAGCGGCTGCCCTCGTTGCCCACCCCCGAGCGGCGCCGCGCGTTCGCGACCCTCACGCGGGCCCTGACCCTGGGCGGGCTGTTGGTGCTCGGGCCCGGCGCCGAGCTCGAACGTCACACGGCCGCGCTGCGCCTCGAGCCGCTGTTGGCCGAGCGCGGCCTGTACCGGAGGGTCAGGTGAAGATCGGCCGCTGGACGGCCCCCGGCGAGGCGAGCACCTCGCGCCCCGGCGAGCGCCGCCCGCGGATCCTGGTGGTGGACGACGACCCCGCCACGCTGGGTGCGATGGCCGACCTGTTGCGCGCGCCGGGGCGCGAGGTGTTCGAGGCCAGCTCGGGCGGCGAGGCGCTGCGCCGGCTGCTCGAGCTCGACGTGGCCGTGATCCTGCTCGACGTGCGCATGCCGGGCCTGGACGGGTTCGAGACGGCCACCCTGATCCGCCAGCGCGAGCGCACCCGCGAGACCCCGATCATCTTCGTGACCGGCGCGCCGTCCGACGCCGAGCAGATCGGCGCGGCCTACGCCACGGGCGCGGTCGACTACGTGCTCAAGCCGATCCAGCCGGCGATCCTCAAGCGCAAGGTCGACGTGTTCGTCGAGCTCAACGCCAAGAACCTGCAGCTGCAGCGCCTGACCGACGAGCTCGAGCGCTCCCGCGGCAACCTGCAGGTCGCGCTCGACTGCGCCGACGGGCTGGTGGTGGTCGACCGCTGGAACCGCGCCCTGTACCTCAACCCGGCGGCGGAGGGCCTGTTCGGCCGGAGCGCGGCGGAGCTGCTCGGCGACCCGTTCCCCCACCCCCTCGCCCGCCCGGGCCGCTACGACATCGCGCTCGACGAGCGCACGGGCCAGGGCGCGGTCGAGCTGAACACGGTCGAGATCGACTGGGACGGGCAGCCGGCCTACCTGTCCACCGTCCGCGACGTGACCTACCGCCGGCGCGTGGAGCAAGAGCTCACCGCCCGCACCGAGGAGCTCGAGACCCTGTTCCGCGTGGTGTCCCACGACTTCAAGGCCCCCGTCCGCCACGTGCGCGCCCTGACCGCCATGCTGCGCGAGGACCACGCCGAGGCGCTGCCGCCCGCCGGGCTCGACCTGCTCGGCCGGCTGGAGGAGGCGGGGGCGCGCATGCACGCGCTGCTCGAGGACCTCACCCTCCTGGCCCGCGCGCGCGCCTCCGCCGACCGCGGCGGCTCGTCGAGCGCGCGCGAGGTGGTCGACCGCGTGCTCGCCGACCTGGCCGGTCCGCTCGAGGAGTCCGGGGCCAGCGTCGAGGTCGGCCCGCTCCCCGGTCGCCTCCCGCTCGACGGCGGGTGGGCCGCCCACGCCCTGCGGAACCTGGTCGAGAACGCGCTCAAGTTCACCGCCCCCGGCCAGCGCCCCGAGGTCGAGGTCGCCGGCTACGGCGGCGCCGACGACGAGGAGGTCGGCCTGGTCGTCCGCGACCGCGGCCTCGGCGTGCCGCCCGACCAGGTCGAGCGGATCTTCCTCCTCTACCGCCGCGCCGCCCCCGCCGGGGTCCCCGGCTCGGGCGTGGGCCTGGCGATCGTACGCCAGATCGCCAGCCACCACGGCGGCCGCGCCTGGGTCGAGGAGCGCGAAGGCGGCGGCAGCGAGTTCGTGGTGACGTTCCGCGCCCCAGAACGCGCCGGCACCCGCCGCACCACCCGCCCGGGCGCCCACGCCGCGAACGGGTCGGGGGAGAACGGCGCGGAGTAGGCGCTCGCCTTGGTGTGGGAGCTGTCGTCCCCGGCGTCAGTCCGTGCCCGTGCCCGTGCCCGTGACCCGCAGGCACGGGCACGAGGCTCAATGCGACAGTCTTTCGGGAGAGCTCGGTTCCGGCTTGGACTTCCCTTCTCCTCGACTCCGGTCCACGGGTCGTGAAGCTCGACACCGCCTTGGGGCTACCCGGCGGGGTGGTCGCAGGCGTGGCGCGCCTCCCCCCATCCGA
>CAZMSZ010000407.1:0-6553 GCA_964569055.1 uncultured Planctomycetota bacterium
CTTCGGGCCCGGCTAGCCGGGATTCCGCACGACTTCGTCGTGCAAAATCCCGGCTAGCCCGAGGGCGCGGCTGGCGCGCGTCTCGGCGTTCGAGTCCCCGCCTCGTCCGCTTCGCATCGCCGGTGGAGTCTGGAGAGGTGGCCTCGAGCGACCACCTCGAGGTGAGCGGCCTCAGGCCGCGGCGGGGAGCGGCCCGTGCACCACGCCCTCGGCGTCGCGCACGGCGTCGGGGAGCGGCGGCTCGGCGGAGCGCGGCGACTCCACTCGGTCGCGGCCCCCGTGCTTGGCGCGATACAGGCAGCGGTCCGCCTCCTCGATCAGGGCGGCGAGGTCGGGGTGGCGCTCGGGGTCGTACTCCGCCACGCCGAAGCTGGCGGTGACCTTCAGGCTCACCTCGCCGGCGTCCATCGGGGTCTGGCGCAGGGTGCGCCGCAGCCGCTCGGCCAGCCCGACCGCGTCGTCGAGCGCGGTGCCGGGGGCGAGGACCACGACCTCCTCCCCGCCGTAGCGGAAGGCCTGGTCGTAGCCGCGGATCGTCCCCTTGACCCGGCGCGCGACCTCGGCCAGGACGCGGTCCCCGGCCACGTGTCCGTGCACGTCGTTGACCTGCTTGAAGCGGTCGACGTCGAGGATCAACAGCGACAGCGGGGTGCCGAGGCGGACCCGCTGGGCCATGTGCTGCTGGACCTGCTCGAGGAAGTGGCGCTTGGTGTAGAGCTTGGTGAGCGAGTCCACGACCGCGCGGTCGTAGAGGGTCGGCTTGCGGATCGCGAGCGCGATGTGCTTCGCGAGCCCCTCGAGCTCGCGCGCCAGCTCGCGCGGGTCGGTCTCACCGGTGCCGCGCGTGAAGCGCACCTCGAGCGCGCCCATCACCTCGCCGTCGGCGACCAGCAGGGCGGCGGCCCGCAGGCCCGCGCCCCGCGGCGCCTCGACCACGGTGCGGCGCTCGTCCAGGGCGCGGCGGGCGTCTTCGGGGGCGACCGCCAGCGGGCGCTCGCCGCGCACGCGCACGCGCTCGCCCAGGCGGTGCGCCACCGCGACCGGCTGCCGCTCGGGGCCCTCGAGCAGGAAGATCGCGATCTCGCGGGCGTCGAGCAGCCCGCCGAGCACCACCAGGGCGCGCTCGAGGATCCGCTCGAAGGAGGTGTCGTCGTTGGCGATCAGGGCCAGGTCGCGGATCGCCGAGAGCTGCTCGACCTGCCGGCGCAGGTGCGCCACCACCTCGTGCTGGCGCGCCTCCCGCGCGCGCTGCCGCTCGGGCGGCTCCCAGCCGAGCGCGGCGCCGCCCGCGCGGAGGTGCATGAACGCGCGCCGGATCCGGGCGGCGTCCAGCGCGAACGCGCAGGCGGCGAGGCCTGAGGCCGCCCCCAGGCTCGCGGCGATGGCGGTCGCGAGCGCGCCGCCCGGGCCGGGTCCCCAGCTCAGGTAGGTCCCGAGCCCCACCGCGCCGACGGCGGGCGTGAGGAGCAGCAGGACCGTGGCGGCGTGGCGCCGAAGCATGAGGCCTCCCCCTCTGCTCTTTCGGTCGCTCGGCCCTCCACCTTGTGCCGGGAGCTTGCCGGCAGGGTCGACCGATATGGCAGACCGCGGGCTGAGCCTCGGCCCGCTCAGGACTTGCGCGCAGGCGCGGCCCGTGCTGCGGGGGCGGGGACGGGCGGCGCCGCGGGGCGCACCCTCTCCTGGACAGCGAAAGGAAGCACCCGTGATCCGAACCACGTGCTCGCCTCGACCGGCGACTCGTTCGGCCCGCTCCGCCGGCAGGTCGGCGGGCTTCGCCGCGATGGGACTCCTGCTGCTGCTCACCACCGGCTGCCAGTCGCTGCGGTATCACAGCAACGACGAGCTGTGGGCGAGCGGCGACTCGGCGTTCGACCGCGGCGACTACGACGACGCGATCCCCTACTACGACGAGCTGCTGCGGCGCAACGACGCCGAGGCGCGCGCGCTGCTGATGCGCGGCGTGGCGCACGAGCGCACGGCCGAGACGCACGCCGCGCTGGAGGACTACGCCAAGGCGGGTCGCCTGGGCGAGACGCGCGCGCTGCTCTATCGCGCCAACCTGAACATCAAGCGCGGCGACACCGCCCAGGCCGAGCAGGACCTCGGCGCGCTTCGCGGGGCGGGGCTGAGCGGCGCGGACCGGGTGATCCAGTACACGATGATCGGCACGCTCCGGCTGCAGCAGGGGCAGCCGCGCCTGGCCGTGAAGTCGTTCGAGCAGGCGATCGCGGCCGGGAAGAGCGCCGCCGCGGGTCGGCACGTTCGGGACGCCCACTACAACGCGGCCCAGGCCTACTACGAGCTCGGCGACTTCGGCCGGGCCTACGACCACTACCTCGCCTACGCGGGCGGCGGCGGCGGCGTGGACGAGTTCGGCGAGCCGGCGGCCGCCGACCCCAACGACGCCTACATGCTCGGCCTGCTGGCCTACCTGGCGGGCGACTTCGACGCGTCGGACGCGCACCTCTCGCGGGCGGATCCCGAGCAGGTGGCCGAGGCGGCCAAGGTGCTCGATGACCCGAGCTTCGGCGCTGGCCGGGGAGCGGCGAAGTGAAGGGAGGAGGAGTGATGAAGTTCCGCCTGGTGTTCCCTGCGCTCGGCGTGGCGCTCGCGCTCGCCGGCGCGGCCCGCGGCCAGGACGCCGAGCCCGACGAGGGCGACGCCACCGCCCGGGTCGGCACCATGCCCGACTGGTCGATCCGGACCGAGGTCGACCGGCTCGACACCTCGATGCGCGAGTACAACTCGCTGATCAACTCGCTCTCGCGGGCGAGCGACGACCTCGGCAAGGAGTTCCAGAACTACCTCAAGGACCCGAACAACCGGGTGCTGGCCTCGTCGGTGGAGCGCAAGATGGCGCTCTACGCCAAGACCGTCATGGCCGACTTCGACGCGATCATCGCCGACCAGGACGTGCTGGGCGCCAACTTCCGCGAGCTGCAGCGCAAGCTGGTCGCGTTCTCGGGGCACCTCGGCACGCAGGCCAGCGGCTACAAGGTGCGGCTCGACGAGTACCAGGGCAAGGCGCGGGACATCGAGAAGGAGCTGGTCGAGATGTCGATCCAGATCCGCGAGAACCCGCCGGCCGACCCGGCGGAGCTGCGGGCGCTCAAGAGCAAGTTCGCGCGCGAGTTCCGCCGCTATCAGCTCCAGGCGCGCTACGTGAACGGCTACAAGCGCCAGTACAAGAGCTACCAGGACCTCGAGAAGAGCATGAAGAGCCTGGCCGGGCTGTTCGTGAACCTGCACGAGAAGTTCAACGAGCTGATCCAGAACCTCGAGAACGAGCGCACCTACCTCGACGACTCGATCCGGCTGCAGCTCGACAAGATCCGCATCCAGCAGATCATCGCCCAGGGCGTGCTCGGCTCGGAGCAGGCGATCGGCAACGTGGCCGAGAAGCTCGCCAACCTCTACAGCAAGGTCGACGCGTTCGCGCGGGTCCACGAGCGGATCAACGGCGACCTGTCGAACTTCGTCCAGTCGCAAGGCGTCCTGATGGACGTGACCCGCAAGATCAACGCGATCGGCGCCGGCAGCGGCGAGATGGGCGACCTGGCCAACGACATGGACCGCGCGATCGACGCGTTCTACCGCCTCCGCAACGAGGGCGAGCCCGAGGAGCTGGTGCTCGACCAGGTGCGCAAGGAGGTGGAGCAGAAGGGCAAGGCGGAGCTGCCCGCGGGAGAGCCCGTGGTGCCGCCGACCCCCGCGACCCCGGGCTCGAGCACGACGCCGGTCGTCCCGCCGGCGGGAGGTGAGTGACGTGAAGCGCTTCTCGCACACCCTGGCCGGCGCGGCCCTGGTCGCGCTCCTCGCCGCGCCCGCGGCCGCGCAGGAGGACGGGCTCAAGCCGATCGAGGACCTCGAGGGCTGGCTCGAGGAGGACGCGATCCCCGACACGCCGGCCTCCGCCGGCGAGGCCGACCCGCTCGCGCCCGAGGCGCCGGCCGCGCCGCGGGAGCTGACGCCCGAGGAGCGGGCCCGCAACGAGCGGCAGATCCAGCGCAACTACGACGAGGCCGAGAAGATCTACGAGGGGATCATCGGGGCCGACCCGGTCGCCCCGCTCGACCGGCGGATCGCCAACAACGAGCGGATCGTGAGCGAGTACCGCCAGCGGATCCGCACGGCCTCCGAGGAGCGGCGCGAGCTGCAGGTCCAGCTCTACAACCGCACCTTCTACCTCAAGCAGCAGCTCGAGCAGGGCAAGCTGAACCGCGACGCGTACGACCGCATGATCGTGGAGGAGGAGCGGAAGTACGAGCAGCGGAACAAGGTGCTCCGCGGGCACATCGAGGCCTGGAAGCAGGAGTACGCGGCCGCCAACGCGCGCCTGACCGAGCTGAAGAGCAAGCGGCAGATGCTGCTGGCCCAGCGCCCGCGCGCGCTGCGAGGCAAGCACGGCACGAAGGCAGCCCAGAGGCGCGCCCGCCCGGGTGAGGCGCTGCTCGGCACGCTGCGCGAGCGGCTGCGCCGGGTCGGCCAGTTCTCGACGCGGCACACCATGGACGGGGTCCACCCGCGCGAGCTGAGCGGCGGCGTGACCGCCATGACGAGCCTGGGCGACCTCGGCGGGGGCGGGGACCTCGGCGAGGCCGACGACTTCGGCGGCGCGGACGACCTCGACCTCGGCGGCGACGAGGACTGGTAAGCAGCAGCGCGAGCGCGCCGCCGGCCCGCCCCTCCGGGTCGGCCGGCGAGGAGCACCCCGTGATCTACGAGTTCATCGCGCGCGGCGGGCCGTGGATGTATCCGATCCTCGTCGTGTCGGTGGTCGGCCTGATGTTCGTGCTCGAGCGGAGCTGGTTCTGGGTCAGCCTGTGGCTCCGCCGCGACCTGCGCCTGCGTCGCCGCCTGCTCTACGGCGAGCGCCCGGCGCCGGGCACCCGCACCGCCGACCCGCAGACCGAGGTCCTGCTCGACCTCGCCAACCACATCGACGACCCCGACCTCGCGCTCGAGCGCGCCAAGATGCTGGTGCGCGACAGCAAGGCGCACCTCAAGGTGCTCGCGATCTCGGCCGGCGTCGGCTCGGCCCTCGGGCTGTTCGGGACCGTGGTCGGCATGAGCGCCTCGTTCGACGGCGTCGGCCTGGGCAACCCGGCGGTGATCATGGACGGGCTCAAGACGGCCCTCAACACCACGATCCTGGGCCTGCTGGTCTACATCGCCTGCTACGTGGCGCACGCGTTCTTCGCCCAGAAGAGCCACAACCTCGCCGGCGACCTCGAGGAGGAGCTCAACCAGGCTCGGCGCGCGATGCTCGCGCGGCGCAAGGGGAGGCTGCGGGTGTGAGCGCGTCTGCTGCGCAGCGTCGGTTCGCGCTCGACGAGCCCGAGCCCGAGGAGCCGGGGCTCCTCATGACCTCGATGATCGACATCATCTTCATCCTGCTGGCCGCGTTCCTCTGCGTGACCGAGCTCAAGAAGGGCAAGCTCAGCGTGGACGTGCCCGAGGTGCCGGCCGCCGAGAGCTCGCCGGCTCAGGCCGAGGAGGCCGACCCGCTGGTGATCGAGGTCACCGGCGAGGATGCGATCGTGGTCGATGGCGTGCCGGCGGCCGACTACGAGGAGCTGACGCGCCTGCTCGAGGAGCGCGCGCGCGACCGCGGCACGAACGGGGCGGTGCACCTCGCGGGGGACAAGGCGGCGTCGAACGGCGCCATGATGCAGGTCGTGAGCCGCCTCTCGCGGGCCGGCTTCAAGCGAATCGAGTACGCCGTGGAGGCGGGGAACTGAGATGCGCACCGCGTCCGCCGTCAACACCGTGATCTCCTACGCGACCTTCTTCACGCTCTCGGTCGTGATCCACCTCGTGATCGTGCTCGGGACGCGCGAGCAGCCGGCGCGGCCGCAGGGGGCGGGCGAGCGGCCGCCCACGGTCCGGCGCGCCGAGCCGGCGCCGCGGCCTGCGGCCCCTGCCGAGCGGGTGAGCGAGCGGGTGGTCGAGGCGGAGCCCCGCCACGAGCCGACCGCGATGCGCCAGCCGGCGAGGCGGGGCGGCCTGGAGTGAGCCCGCCTCCCCCGGGGACTCGTGTGGCCGCGCTGCGGAAGGTCGCGTACCTCGGGACCTTCTTCTACCTGGCCGTCGCGATCCACCTCGCGCTGGTGCTAGGGGCGCGCCCGTCGATCGCGATCGCCGAGCCGTGGGAGGGGGACGTCGTCGCCACCCGCGAGGTGCTGGTGCGCGGCGCGGTCCTCTCGGCGCGGCAGCGGATCCACTCCGTCCGGGTCAACGGCGCGCAGGCGCTCGCCACCGGCGAGGGGTTCTCGAGCTGGGAGACGCCCGTCCGGCTCGAGCCCCCGCCGGGCACGTCCCCGGGCGCGCCGAGCTTCCAGGCCGCGATCACCGCCGTCGCCTACGACGAGCGTGGGCACGAGCTCGCCCGCAAGGCGATCTGGGTCCGGGTGGAGCGCACCGTGGCGCTCGCGCCCAAGCTCGAGGAGCCGAAGCCCGAGCCGAAGCCGGAGCCGGAGCCCAAGCCGGAGCCGAAGCCGGAACCGAAGCCGGAGCCGAAGCCGGAGCCGAAGCCGGAGCCCAAGCCGGAGCC
>CAZMSZ010000408.1:0-6441 GCA_964569055.1 uncultured Planctomycetota bacterium
CTCGGGGGCGCTCTGGTAGCGCTGGGCCGGCTTCTTGCGCATGGCCTTGCGCACCACCTCGCACAGCTCGGTCGGGACCTTGGGGTTGAGCTGCTCGATCGGCGGCGGGTCGCGCTCGAGGATGTTCGTGACGAACTCCTGCAGGTTGTTGGCCACGATCGGGTAGCGGCCGCTCAGCAGGTGATAAAGCGTGGCGCCGAGCGAGTAGAGGTCGGCGCGCGCGTCGACGCCCTTGGCGTTGTTCACCTGCTCGGGCGGCATGTAGCAGGGCGTGCCGATCCCCTCGCCGTCGCGCGTCCCCGCCGAGACGCCGATCTGCTTGGCCAGGCCGAAGTCCGACAGCTTGGCCACCCCGTCCTCGGCTCGATAGAGCACGTTGGCCGGCTTCACGTCGCGGTGCACGATCCCCTCGCGCGCGGAGTACTCGAGCGCCCGGCAGATCTGCAGCCCGACCGACAGCGCCACCGCCACCGAGGGCGGGCCGCGTCGTTCGAGCAGGGCCTGGAGGTCGGTCGCCTGGAAGTACTCCATGACGATGAAGTAGCCCTTGGGGAACGGGCTGGCGTCGAAGATCCGCACGATGTTGGGGTGCTCGAGCTTGGAGATCGTGGCCGCCTCGCGCAAGAAGCGCGCCTCGGTGCGGGCGGAGCGGCGCTGCCGCTGGCGGAGCACCTTGAGCGCCACGATCCGGTCGAGCACGAGCTGGCGCGCCTTGAACACCAGCCCCGCGCTGCCGGCGCCGAGGCGCTCGAGCACCTCATAGCCCTGGAACTCGTTGCTGGTGAAGCTGATCACCGTGGAGCAGTCGGGGCACAGGTACTGCCCGCCCTTCTCGGGCACGTCGCCGTCGGCGAAGGTGGCGAGCGTGATCGAGCGGCCGCAGCAGGCGCAGGCCTTGGGCTGGTCGAGGAACGACACCGTCTCCTCGCCCTCCTCCTCGATCGCGCCGAGGTCGGTCACGTAGCGCACGTCCCACACCTGCTCGCCGGCGAGCAGGCGGTCCCCGTCGATCAAGCTGCGCTCGGCGTTGATCCGCCGCCCGTTCACGAAGGTGCCGTTGCGGCTGCCGCAGTCGCGCACCAGGGCCACCTCGCCGCGGAAGTCGAGCTCGAAGTGGATCCGCGAGAGGTGGTTGTCGCGCAGCTTGGTCCCCGCCTTGGAGGAGCGCCCGAACGAGTGACGGGTGCCGCGCGCCACGGCGATCGTCTCGCCGCGCTCGGGGCCGCTGGTGTAGGTCAGGACGACGTACATGCTCCCAGGTGGTCTAGCCGGTCCCCAGCCGCTCGAGCAACCCTCGCAGCTCGTCGTGCTGGGCCGGGGTCAGCTTGCGCCGGATCAGGCGCGTGGTAGCGCTGGCCTCCTCGGCCCGCCGGAGGCGCTCGAGCGCCTGCTGGCGCAGCGCGGCGCGGCGCGGGTCGCCGGGCGGGAGGGCCTCGCGCAGGCGGACGCGGAGCTGGGCCGCCTCGAGCTGGTAGCCGGGATGGCCGGGGTAGAGCGCGGCCGCCCGGTCGATCGCGACCAGGGCTCCCTCGAGGTCGCCCGCGCCCTCGACGGCGCGGCCGCGGCCCTGGAGCGTGAGGGCCAGCTCGTACCAGGCGCTGTGGGCGCGCGGGTCGAGCTCGGTCGCGCGGCGGACGACGTCGGTCGCCTGGGCCCACACCGGGGCCGCCTCCTCGGGCGGGAGCAGGGCGGCGAGCTGGCGCAGCGCCTCGCCGCGCTCGAGCTCGGTGCGCACGTGCCAGGGCCAGGCGGCGCTCGCCTCGGCGTAGCGCTCGCTCGCCTCGACCAGGGCGTCCGCCGCCTCGGCGTAGGCGCGCTCGGCCAGGAGGTCCGCGGCGCGCTCGCGCGCGGCGCGGGCCTGCTCGCGGGGGAGCTCGCCCCCGAGCGCGTGCGCGCTCACGCCGACCAGCGCCAGGCTGAGCGCGCCGACGGCCACGGCCGCGGCGGTTCGTGCGCCCGCTGGCCCGACCGGGCGCGCCGGGGCGCGGGCCAGCGCCGGGGCGAGCGCGGCCAGGGTGAACGTGAGCGCGAACGTGCCGGGGTGGTGCAGGCCGAAGTCGAGCAGGCCGTCCCCGAGCAGGGCGGCCGCGCCGGCCAGCGCGGCCGCGGCGAGCGGTCGGTTCGTCTCGGGGCCCAGCTTGGCGAGCGCGGCGGTGAGCCCGGCGGTCAGCGCGGCGGTGAGGCCCGCGATCGCGGCCAGCGCTGCGGGCGTCGCCGCGGAGGGGCCGTCGCCGAAGCCCGCGAGCAGGAGCAGCGCCAGGAGCAGCCCGCCCGCCGCGCTCGCGCCGAGCGCGCCGTTCGAGAGGGGAGCCGGAGCGTCGTCGGGGCCGGGCTCGCTCGGCGCGAGCGCGGCGCACGCGCCCTCCCAGGCCCAGGCCACGAGCAGGGCGGCGAGGGTCAGCAGGCCGACCAGGCCGAGCTCGGCTCCGACCTGCACCGCGGCGTTGTGGGCGTGGAGCGTCTCCTCGGCGCGCAGCGGCTTGTAGGCGGCGTAGTACTCGCGGAACTGGTTGAGTCCCACCCCGAGCAGCGGGTGGTCGCGGAACATGCCGAGCCCCGCCTCCCAGTACTCGAGCCGCACCGTGAGCGAGAGCCCGATCCCGGCCCGCTCGGGGCCAGCCCAGTACACGGCCAGGCCGGCGATCGCGCCCAGCAGGGCTACCCCCGCCAGCGCCATGGCCAGCGTCCGGCGGCGCGCGGCGAGCGCGGGGTGGAGCAGCGCGAGCGCCGCGCCGACCACCCCCAGCGTCACGACCGCGCCCTTGCTCTTGGTGAGCGGGAGCGTGATCACCAGGACGGTGAAGGCGACGAGCGGCACCACGCCCAGGGGCGAGCGGCGCTGACGCCACGCGAGGAGGGCGACCAGCGGCAGGGCGGCGCAGATCGCGCTGGCGAGCAGGTTGGGGAGCAACCAGGGGCCGGTGGCGGCGATCGCGCGGATCCGCTCCTCGAGCGCCATGCGGTAGCTGGCGTCGGTCCGCCCGAGGACGGCTTCGAGCTCGCCGCGCTCGAGCTCGGCGCGGAGCTCGGGTCGCTGGACCAGCGCCTCGTGCAGCCCGAGCGCCGCGCCGGTGACGACGCAGGCCAAGAGCGCGGCCACGAGGAGGCGCGCCGCGCGCGGGTCGCGCCCCAGCTCGCGGCAGGCGAGCGCCAACAGCAGCAGCGCGACCCAGGTGGAGGCCGTGCGGCCGGCCAGGTCGAGGTCGGGGGCGCGCGCCGAGGCGAGCGCGATCACGAGCGCCAGCGCGCCGAGCGCGGGCAGGCGCCAGCCCGCGCTCACGAGCGGCGGCTCACCCGCCAGCGCCCGCGCCACGAGCAGGATCGCGGCCGCCCCGCAGGAGAGCGCGTCGAACAGGAGCTGCGCGCCCGGCGAGAACAGCTCCAGCCCGGCGCCGGTCGTGAAGGTGCGCAGGACCAGCGAGGCGATCGCCAGCGCCAGCGCCAGCGAGAGGAGCAAGGGCGCGAGCGAACGCTCCTCGGCCACGGGAGCCGGCGCGCTCTCGCCTGGAGCTCCGCTCACCGCCCGAAACGCCTGCGCGCCGCGCGCCCGCTCAGACCGCGCGCTCGTGGCGGGCGAGGTCGAGGCGCATGGCGCGGAGCGCCTCGATCACGCGCTCCTGCCAGTCACCCGGGGCTTCGCCGCTCCAGGGGAGGGTAAGCGAGCGCGAGGCGCTGACCAGCACCCCGCCGCCGCGCGCGTCGAGGGCGGCCTCGAGCACGGCCGGGTCGCCGCCTTGCGCGCCGTAGCCCGGCATGAGGAAGTAGGCCCGCGGCATGAGCTCACGCAGCCGGCGCACCAGCTCGACCGGCGCGGTCAGCCCGACCACGGCCCCGACGAGCGAGCGGCCGTCCTCGCCGCAGTGGGCCTCCCCGAGCGCGTCGACCAGCCGCGCCACCTGCTCGCACACCTTCTCACCGGAGGCGAGCACGAGGTCCTGCAGGTCGGTGGCGCCCGGGTTGGAGGTCTTGACGAGCACGAACAGGCCCTTGTGGTTGGCGGCCGCCGCGGCCACGAACGGCTCGAGGGAGTCGCGCCCGAGGTAGGGGTTGAGTGTGATCGCGTCGAAGCGGCTGTGGGGCCCGAGCAGTCGCTCGGCGTAGGCTGCGGCGGTCGAGCCGATGTCGCCGCGCTTGCAGTCGGCGATCACGACCGCGCCGCCCTCGCGGATCGCGGGCGCGATTCGCTCGGGGCCGGCCCAGTCGTCGCCGAAGAAGGCGACCTGCGGCTTGATCGCGGCCACCCGATCCGCGAGGAGCACGCCGGTGGCGGCGGCCCAGCCGAGCATGTCGAGCTCGGGCGGGAGCTGCTCGGGCCGCGGGTCGAGCCCGGCGCAGATCGGCCCGCGCCGGGCGCACAGCACGCCGAGCCGGTCGGCGAAGTGGAGGGACGCGCTCACGGATCGCTCTCGAGTGGCGGTTGGCGGTTGCGGTCAGCGGTGGCTCCCCGAGCCCACCGCTGCGTCACGAAGCTACGTAGCCCAATGTATCTGGCGAGCGGCGCGGCGGGGTGCGCGCGGCCGGGTTCCCCTGGCGGGCGCGGCGCGCGCCTGACAAGGTAGGAGTCGTGGGGGGAGGCCCCGTGCTCGAGCTCACCGTCACCCACCTCACCGGCTCGCGGGCCGGGAGCACGCAGCAGCTGCGCGGCGAGCTCCTGACCGTGGGGCGCGACCCGAGCAACGCGCTGGCGTTCGACCCGCTGCAGGACGCCGCCGTGTCGGGGTTCCACGCCCACTTCATGCTCGAGGGCGGGAGCGTGGTGCTGACCGACCTCGGCAGCAGCAACGGCACGTTCTTCAACGGACAGCGGATCAGCGGCCCGACGCCGATCGTGTCGGGCGCCAGCGTGCAGTTCGGCGACAAGGGGCCGATCATGGCGGTGACGTTCGCGGCGGCTGCGGCCTCGCCCACCGCTGCGGCTCCGGCGTCCGCGACCGCCGCCGCCGCGCCGAGCGCCGCGCCATCCGCGGCGGCCGCGCCGAGCGCGCCGAGCGCCGCGCCCCCGGCGTCCGAAGCGCCGGCGGGGGCCCCCGAGCCCGCCGCGCCGCCGGCAGAGGACGGCGCGCCCGAGCCGAAGAAGTCGCGACTGCCTCTGTTCGCCTGTCTGGCAGCGCTCGGCGCGCTCCTCCTGACCGCGGTGGTGGCGCTCGTGCTGTTCTTCGCCCGGGGCAAGCTGCCGCCGGCGCTGCAGAGGTTCCTGCCCAGGGGCCCCAGGGTCCCGACCGTCAGGGCGCCCAGGGCTCCGCAAGTGAAGGTGCCCAAGGCGCCGGCGGTCAAGCCGCCCAAGGCGCCGGCGGTCAAGCCACCCAAGGCGCCGACGATCAAGCCGCCCAAGGCCCCCAAGCTGCCCAAGGGCGTGCCTGCCCCGGCGCCGGAGGGCGGCTCCTGAGCGGTCCGCCCGAGGGGCTCCTCCCGCCCGAGCAGCGCGCCCGGCTGATCGAGACGCGCCGCGACCTCCACCGCCACCCCGAGCTCGCCTATCAGGAGGTGCGCACGGCCGGGCTGGTGGCGGAGCGGCTGCGCGCGCTCGGCTACCCCCTGCGCGAGCGCGTGGCCGAGACGGGCGTGCTCGCCAACCTCGGAGCGAGCGGACGAGGCGTCCTGCTGCGGGCCGACATGGACGCGCTCCCGATCGAGGAGGAGGGCAAGGCGAGCTACCGCTCGAGCGTGCCCGGGTGCATGCACGCCTGCGGCCACGACGGCCACGTGGCCTCGCTGCTCACGGTCGCCGAGCGGCTGGCGGCGAGCCCGCCCCCCGGGCGGGTGGTGCTCTGCTTCCAGCCCGCCGAGGAGGGCGCGGGCGGCGCCGACCGCATGGTGGCCGAGGGCGCGCTCGAAGGCGTCGACGCCGCGTTCGGAGTCCACCTGTGGACGCCGCTCGCCTGCGGCAAGGTGGGGGTCGCGCCGGGCCCGGTCATGGCCGCGGTGGACAAGTTCGAGCTGACCGTGGTCGGCGTCGGCGGCCACGGCGCCATGCCACACGAAGCGATCGACCCGGTCGTCGCCGCCTGCCACCTCGTGACCGCGCTTCAGACGATCGTCTCGCGCGAGACCGACCCCCTCGACAGCGTGGTCGTGACCGTCGGCCGGCTCGAGGCAGGCGACAACTTCAACGTGATCCCCCGCACCGCGCGCCTGTGGGGCACCTGCCGCTCCTACTCACGCGCCGCCTACGAGCGCCTCCCCGAGCGCTTCCGCCGCGTGGCCGAGGGCGTAGCGCGCGCCCACGGCTGCGAGCTAGAGCTCGACTACACGCGGCTCTGCCCCCCCACCGTCAACGACCCCGCCATGACCGCCCTCGTCCAAGACGTGGTCCGCGACCTCCTCGGCCCCGACGCGCTCGTCATCGAAGGCCCCGGCGCGCGCACGCTGGCCGGCGAAGACTTCGCCCGCTACCTCGAGCGCGTCCCCGGCTGCTTCTTCTTCGTAGGCGCCCGCGACGAG
>CAZMSZ010000409.1:0-6432 GCA_964569055.1 uncultured Planctomycetota bacterium
AGCAGCGCCGCTTCGGGCGGCGCGGCGCCGACCCCAACACCTGGCGCATCACACCCGCGCAGCCGCGCCGCCGCGGCGGCGCGCAATCTCAGCGACAGCGGGGGGGACTCTGGGGGGGCGGAGCCCCCCCAGAAACCACGCAGGTGCGCCCGACCCCACCGTGGAATCCTCCCGCGCCGGAGGGGACTCCTGCGCACCCCCGACCCGCCCGCGTCCCGCCGCGGCAGGGCTAACGCGCGGGCGTGAGGCGCGGGCGCCTCGCGAGCGGTGTGGCACGGACCGTGTTTGCGGCCGGCGGGAGCGAGGCTGACCCATGCGCGGCGCGTGCGCCACCGACCCCGAGCTCGTGCGGGCGTTGTTCCGACATCTCGATGCGGCGCGCGTCCGGTATCTGGTGCTGCGCAACCATCAGGGATACCCGCGCGCGCTGCTCAAGCCGGACATCGGGCTGCTGATCGCGCCCGACCACGCGGGGCTGCTGGTCGAGGCGGTGGACGGCGCCTGCCGCGAGCGCGACTGCGACTGGTCGCTGCGCGCGGGGGCCCGCAACAACGTGGTGCTCGACATCGTCGACCGCGGCGGCGAGCGGCTCAAGATCGACGCGCGCACCTACGAGTCGATCCGCTTGACCGCGGCCCATCGCCTCGTGCCGGGGCTCAGCTACAAGCTGTTCTGGGACGACGTGTGCCGCCGCCGGGTCGAGCGCCCGGACTGCGGCTTCAACGCCTACGGGCAGCCCGACGAGCTGATCCTGCTGCTGAACCAGTGGCGCCGCAAGCGCGACCCGCGCTACCAGCGCGAGCTCGCCGAGGCGCTGCACGCCCCGGAGGCCGCGCGCTGGTTCGAGCGGGCCACCGGCGTGTCCGCGGCGGCGTTCGAGGCCTCCTCGGGGTTCCAGGCCTGGCACGAGGACGCGCTGCGGCGGCTGGTCACCGCCCGCTGGGGCCCCGAGTCGCTGCGGCGCGTCGTGACGACCCACGCCCGGGCCCTCCGCCTGCTGCTCGGGCGCATGCGCCCCGTCCTCCCGCCGCTGGTGTACCTCAGCGGCCCCGATGGCGCCGGCAAGACGGCGCTCGCCGGCGCGCTCGACGAGGTGCTCGCGACCCGCAAGCTGAGCTGTCGGCGGCTGTACTCGCTGCGCTGGCTCCTGCGCGGCGCGGCGCGCCGCGCGCTGCGCCAGGCGCTCCACGCGCGGGGCGCGCCGCCCGAGCGGTTCGAGCCGGCCTGGCAGCGCATCGAGAAGGGCCTGCTCCCGCCGGGCGCGCCGGGGCGTGACGCGCTGCTGACCGCCAAGCTGCTGCTCGACGTGCTCGACGCGGCGATCGGAGGGGCGCTCGCCGGCTCGCTCCGCCTCGCCGGTCACGTGGTCGTGGTCGAGACCTCGCCGTACGACGTGTTCGTCAAGTACGGCATGCCCGAGCGGCCGCGCCTCGAGCGCCTGCTCGCGCCCCTCCTGCCGCGCCCGACGCTGCTCCTGGTGCTGCGCGCGAGCCCCGACGCGATCGTGGCGCGCAAGCCCGAGCTGACCGCCGCGGAGGTGGCCGACTACTACCGCCGCCTCGAGCGGGTGGTGGACCGCGCGGGGGTGGGCGCGCGGGTGCGCGAGGTCGACACGGGCGGGCCGCCCGAGGAGGCGGTGCTCGCCGTCCGTCGGCAGGTGATCCCGGCGCTCGCCGCGGCGCGGCGCCGCGCCCTCCCGCCCTCGCTCCCCTGGGCGCTCGCCACGACGGCGTGCCCGCCGGCGCTGCGCGAGGCGCTGCACGCGGACGAGCAGGACCTCGAGCTGCTCAAGGCGGTCCCCGGGCGGACCGTGGTCCGCGTGCGCCGCCGGCGGGCCCCGCCCGTGATCGTGAAGTGGTGGGCCCGGCTCGACCTGGTCGGCGCGCTCCGTGCGCGCACCCGCACGGCGAGCTGGGACCACGAGTGGCGCAGCCTGCGCGCGCTCCACCAGGCCGGCGTCCCGGTGCCGCGCCCGGTGTCGCTGCTGCAGGTCGACGAGGCGGGCGTCCCCGTCCACGCGGTGCTGATGGAGGACCTCGGCCGCTGCACCGTCGCGCTCGATCACGTCAAGGCGCTCGCCGCGGCCGGCGACGAGGAGGCGCTGCGGACCTTCGACGCGGCGCTGATCGACCTGACCGCGCGGATCGTCGAGGCCGGCTTCGTCGACCCCGACCACCGGCTCAACAACGTCGTGGTCGACGCGACCGGCCGCCCGCTCCGGCTCGACGTGGAGCTGGCGCGCCCCGCCTCGTCGCTCCTGTCGCCGGTAGCCCACGGCCGCATGCTCGGCTGCCTGGTCGCGACCTACGTCTACGCGGTCCAGCCCGAGGTCCGGCTCGCCGAGCGGTTCGCGGCCGACCTGACCCGCCGGCTCGAGCCGTCCTGGGCCAGCCGACGCGCCGCCGCGCGCGTCGTGCGCGGCATGCTCGCGGTGCAGCGCGACGGCCGCGGGATCGACACCCGCGTCGAGCTGCCGTGGTGAGCGGCGCGCCCTGGCGCTCGCGGCGCGTCCGCCCCGGCCCAGGGCGAGGTGGCCGGTGCTGATCAAGGCGAGCGTGGGCTCGCCCGAGGGCCGCCGCCCCGCGCATGACTCGGCGGCGCAGGAGGCGGAGGCGCGCCTGGCGCTGGCCGAGGCGCTCCTGGTCCGTGCGCCCGCGCTCGAGGCGAGCGCCGCCACGACGCTGAGCTGGCTGGCGCGGCACGCGGGGGTCGGGCGCGCGCTCGTGCTCGTGAGCGGGCAGGGCGGGCTGCGGCTGGCGGCGGCCATCGGGGTCGACCTCGACGCGCGCGTGGAGCAGGCGCTGGCGGGCGCCACCTCGCTGTCCGCGGCGCTCGAGCGCGAGGGGCCGCGCGCGCTCGTCGCGGCGGCGAGCGCGGCGCTCCTGGCCACGCCGCTCGCGGGCGCCCCGCTGCTGGCGGTCCCGCTCCGCCGCGAGGAGCGCCCGCGACCCCTGGGGCTGTTGCTCGTCGAGCAGGCGCACGATCCCGACCTCCCGCCGCCGCCGCGCGTCGAGTGGGCGGCCCGCCTGCTCGCGACTCGGCTGGCGTGTCTGGGCGGCGCCGCGCCGCCCGCCTCGGAGGCTCCCGCCGGCGGCATGCTGCGCGCCCTGATCGACGTGGTCCCCGATCCGATCGTGGTCACCGACCGCGAGGCGCGGATCCGCGTGGCGAACGCGGCCGCCGAGCGCCTCCTCGTCGGCGAGCAGGGCGCGGGCGAGGGCGCCCAGCGCGCGGTCGGGCTCAACCAAATGCTGTTCACGTCGTGCCTCCCCGCCGACGACCGCCCGCGGGTGACGCGCCGCGAGCTCGGGCTGGTCGACCCCGTGGCCGGGCAGGAGCAGCTGTTCGAGCTGATCTCCGCGCCGCTCGAGGACCCCGCGCTCGGGGACGGGCTGGTGTGCGTGCTCCACGACGTGACCGACCTGCACGAGGCCATGGCCGAGGTCCAGCGCAACTGCCGCAAGCTGCGGGCGGCCGAGGCGCTGGTCCGCTCGGAGCGCGACCGGCTCGACCTGATCATCAACGCGGTCGCCGACCCGGTCCTGGTCACCCAGCCCGACGGGCGGACCGTGCTGCTGAACTCGCCCGCGGCCCGCCTGTTCACGACGGACGGCGCGGAGGAGGGCGGCACGGAGCGGTGGGTGCGCGCCAACGACGCGGTGCTCTCCACGTTCCTCGCCAACCTCAACACCCGGCGCACGCTGCGGTGGCGCGGCGAGCTCGAGCTGACCGACCCCGAGACCGCCTCGCCGCTCCCGGTCGAGGCGCTCGCGGGCAAGGTGATCGGCGCCGAGGGCGAGGACGTGGCGGTCGTCACGATCCTGCACGACCGGCGCGAGGCCCAGGAGCGGGCCTTGCTGTACGAGCGGGTCAAGCGCCACTCCGAGGAGCTGGAGCGCCGCGTGCAGGAGGCCACCGCCGAGCTGCTCGAGCACAACGAGCTGTTGCGCCGTCAGGCGATGGAGCTGGAGCAGGCCTACCAGACGAAATCGCAGTTCCTCGCCAGCATCTCCCATGAGCTGCGCACGCCGCTGCAGTCGATCATCGGCTACACCCGGCTGCTGCTCCGCTCGCTCCCGGAGGGCGCCCCCGCCACGTGGCGGACCAAGCTGGACCGCGTGGACACCAACTCGCGGCACCTGCTCGGGCTGATCGACGACCTGCTCGACATCGCGCGGATCGAGGCGGGGCGCATGCCGGTACGCCAGGAGGAGGTCTCGGTGGTCGAGGTCGTCGAGGAGGTGGTGCGCGAGCTCGAGCCGCTCGTCACGCCGGGCCGCGTCCGGCTCCGCCGCCGCCTCGAGCCCGGGCTCCGGCCGGTGCGGACCGACCGCAAGAAGCTCAAGCAGGTGCTCCTAAACCTGCTCTCGAACGCGCTCAAGTTCACCCCCGAGGGCCTGGTCATGGTCCAGGCCGAGCTCGACGCCGCGACGGGCGAGGTCGTGCTGGAGGTCGCCGACACCGGGATCGGGATCGCGCCCGAGGACCAGGCCCGGATCTTCGAGGACTTCGAGCAGGCGGACAGCTCGCTGACGCGGCACTACGGCGGCACGGGCCTGGGCCTCTCGATCTGCAGGCGGCTGGTGGCCCTGCTCGGCGGCACGCTCTCGCTCGTGAGCCGGGTCGGCGCCGGCTCGACGTTCACCGTCCGCCTGCCGCTCGGCGGCGCGGTCGCCGCGGGAGCGGCCACGTGAGCGACCCAGCCCCCCTGGTGCTGGTGGTCGACGACCACCGCGACAACCGCGAGCTGGTGGTCGAGCTGCTCGACTGGGGCGGGCTCCGCACCTGCGAGGCGCGCTCGGGCCACGAGGCGCTGCAGCGCGCGCTCGAGGACCTCCCCGACCTGGTGCTGCTCGACCTCGAGATGCCCGGGCTCGACGGCTGGGAGGTCAGCCGTCGCCTGCGGCAGGACCCGCGCACCCGCGAGCTGCGCGTCCTGGCGCTCACGGCCCACGTGCAGCAGAGCTACCTCGACCGCGCCCGCGAGGCGGGCTGCGACGGGGTGCTGATCAAGCCGATCGACCCCGAGGAGCTGGTGCCGCAGCTCGTGGCCTACCTCGCGGGCGGTCCGGCGCCTGGCGCGCGGGAGCCCATGTGACGCGCGGCACCAAGGTCGTGCACTGCATCGTCGCCGCCGAGGCCACGCTGACCCTCGAGCGCGTGGCGGCCGAGGTGGGGACGGCGCTGTACCCGGTGCGCTACCGGGACATCGCCGCGGTGGTCTCCGACGCGGACGGGGCGGTCGGCGAGGGCGACCCCAGCCCCGAGCGGCTGCTCGCGCACGAGCGGGTCAACGAGCGGGTGCTGCGCGAGTTCCCGCTGGTCCCGATCTCGTTCGGGGCGCTCCTCCGCAGCCGCGAGGAGGTCGTGGAGCTGCTCCGCTCGGCCTACGAGGCGCTGCGCGACCTGCTCGAGGCCATGCGCGACAAGGTCGAGCTGGCGCTCAAGGTGCGCTGGCGCCGCGAGCGCGTGCTCGAGCTGCTCGAGGCCGAGGACGACTGCCTGCGGGCGCTCCGCGCCGACATCACCGCGCGCCGCGGCTCGACCTACTTCGCCCGCGTGCAGTACGCCCGCCTGGTCGAGGCGCTGCTCCACGAGCGGGCGCAGCGCTGGGCGGACGAGGTGCTCGCCGCGCTCAAGGACGCCTCGCTCGCCACGCGCTCGCACCGCAGCGACGACGAGGACGTGATCCTCGACGCCGCGTTCCTGGTGGCGCACGTCGAGCAGCCCCGCTTCGCGGCGGCGCTCGACCAGCTCGTGACGCGCCTCACACCGCTGCTCGAGCTCGAGGCGAGCGGGCCGCGGCCGCCGTACCACTTCGTGGAGATCCGCCTGGAGCTGACCCAGCCCGAGGACTGACCGGCGCTCGTGCGCGCGGCGCGCGCTCGATAGGATCACCGTCCATGAGGGACGCGCGGATCCGTGAGCTCGAGCGGCGCCGGGTGGGGCCGTAGTGGAGCAGCAGCGCAAGCGGCCCCGCCGCCGGCGCAAGCAGGAGGAGGACCTCCAGGCCGCACAGCCTGAGGTCCTCCGCTGCCCGTACTGCCGGGGCGAGCTGCCGACGGGCGCGCTGGCGGGCAGCTGCGAGCAGTGCCACACCCTTCACCACGTGGCCTGCTTCGCGGAGCACCGCGGCTGCTCGACGCACGGCTGCGGCGGGGCGCGCGCCGTGGCGCTGCGGATCGGCTCGCCGATCCCGCTCGACTTCCCCCGCCTGCGCTGCGCGCAGTGTCGCGCCTCCCCCGAGCAGGACGCGGTCGTCGCCCGCTGCGCCTGCGGCCGCGTGCTCGACGTGCCTTGCTACGAGGCGCTCGGGGCCTGCGGCGCGCCGCGCTGTCAGCGGCCGGTGCGCCTGGTGACGCACGTCGAGGCGGTCGCCGCGGGCGCGCGCGCGAGCGGCCTGCTCCTGCTGGCGCTCGCGCTCGTGGCGCT
>CAZMSZ010000410.1:0-4055 GCA_964569055.1 uncultured Planctomycetota bacterium
TGATGGGCATGAGCCGCCCCCGGCATGATGGGCATGAGCCGCCCCTCGGCATGATGGGCATGAGCCGCCCCGCCGCCGGGCGGGGCGCGTGCGTCGCTCACACCTCCGCCGGTCGCGCGTACCCTGGTCGGAGAGCCGCCCGGAGGGAGCATGCCGACAGCCTACGAGGACCTGCTCGCGCGGATCGAAGCCGAGCGCCGCACGCGGACGCTGCAGTCGGTCCTGATCCTGTTCCTGTTCGCCCTCCTCGGCGCATTGGCGCTCGCCCCCCGCGGGGCCGTCCTGCCCGCGGCCGGCCCCGACCCGGACGCGACCCCGCGCACCGTTACCGCGCGGGGCGACCTCTCGGACATCGAGCGCACCCAGATCGCGCTGTTCGAGCGGGCCTCGCCCTCGGTCGTGTTCATCACCAGCCTCGCCCTGCGCCGGCTCCCCTTCTCGCTCGACGTGACTCAGATCCCGCGGGGGACGGGCAGCGGCTTCGTGTGGGACGACCAGGGCCACGTGGTGACCAACTACCACGTGATCGAGGGCGCGAGTCAGCTCGAGGTCTCGCTGGCGGACGGCACCACCGCCCCGGCGCGCGTGGTCGGGGTCTACCCCGACAAGGACATCGCCGTGCTGCGGATCGCCCCGGCGCGCCGCCCGCCGGCGATCGCGATCGGCGAGTCGGCCAACCTCCGCGTCGGCCAGAGCGTGTACGCCATCGGCAACCCGTTCGGCCTCGACCACACCCTCACCGCCGGCGTGGTCAGCGCGCTGGGGCGCGAGATCCAGGCCGCCAACGGCCGGATCATCGACCAGGTGATCCAGACCGACGCCGCGATCAACCCCGGCAACTCGGGCGGCCCCCTCCTCGACAGCGCCGGGCGGGTGATCGGGGTCAACACCGCGATCCTGAGCGAGACGGGGGCCTACGCGGGGATCGGCTTCGCCGTCCCGATCGACACCGTTCGCAACGTGGTCCGCCAGCTGATCGAGTCCGGCCGGGTCGCGCGGCCCGTGCTCGGGATCCAGCTCGCTCCCGAGCAGGTGACCGAGCGCGCCGGCGTGAACGGGATCGCCGTGCTCGGGGTCGAGCCCGGCAGCGGCGCCGCGCGCGCTGGCCTGCGCGGCATGACCCGCACCGGCTCGCGGATCTACCTCGGCGACGTGGTCCTCGCGATCGAGGACCGCCGCGTCACCCGCCCCGACGACCTCCTCAACGAGCTCGAACGACACGAGGTGGGCGACGAGGTCACCCTGCGGATCCTGCGCGACGGGCGCGAGCAGGAGGTGAAGGTGGAGCTCGGCGCCGCGCGGTAGGGCGACTCGCGCCCGCCTCGCGCCCCTTGCCCAACCTCCCGCAATCGCCTCCCGCCCCCGTAGACTGCCGCGCCCGCGGGGGAAGGAGGTGCGCACCATGCGCTGGAGCTTCCTCGTCGTGTTCGCGCTGGCCGGCTGCGCCAGCGAGCGGTTCGAGTGGGAGCGGCCGACCGAGCCGGAGGACGGCGTGGCCGTGGAGGGGGTCGCCTGGCGCGACGTCCCCGTGCTCGACGCCAACCGCCCAGGCACCCTCCCCTATCTCCTCCCCGACGGAGAGGCGGGCGGGCCGGTCCGTCGTACGGTCTCCCTGCCGGAGGGCTGGAGCGAGGTCGAGCTGCAGGTCGCGGCCGCGGCGCTCGTGGACGGACCCGATCACGGCGCGATCGCGCGGTCGCTGAACGTGCGCGGGGACCTGGTCGAGGTGACGGGGCCGGCGCCGCGGGTCGACGTGCTGGCGCGGTTCGTGAGCGACCGCGCGCGCGCCTCGGGACGGCGCTACGAGCTGGTGGGCCGCGTGCTCGAGGTCCGCGAGCCGGCGCAGGCGCTCCCGCGGTTCACCGGGATCGAGATCCTGCGCGACGGAGCGGCGGCCGTGGTGCTCCCGCCCGGCGTGCGCTGGCCCCAGCGCGGCTCGGGCGAGCGGATCGACGGCTTCCGGCTGCAGGCGAGCGACGGGAGCCTGGTCCGGTTCGAGGAGGGCGAGCGGCTGCCGCTGCAGCGCAGTCTGTACTCGAGCGAGGAGGTCCGCCGCGGCGAGCTCGGGCCCGGCCCGCTCGACGGCGTGCGCGGCGCGATCCGGGCGGCGCTGGGCAGCGGCCCCGACCCGGTGGGGGTGGTGGCGCTCGACGTCGTAGTCCAGTCCGGCTTCGTCCACGACGTGTGGGTCGAGGAGGACCCGCCCGCCTCGTGGGAGGAGCGCCGGCCCGCCTCGGCCGTGCTGGTCACCCACCCCACCGCCAACGGGGAGGATCCCGTCCGCTGGCTCGAGCCGGTGCGCCCCGGCCCCACGCAGCGGCTGCCCGTGTTCGGCGCCGACCGCACCACCTTCGCGGGCCGGTTCGCGCTGCGGCCGGGCGAGACGCTGTGCCTGATGCGCCCCACGGGCGTGGGCGTGATGCGCGTGCTGCTGCTGCGCTGGAAGGACGGGCGCTCCAAGGCGGAGGGCTGACTCACTCCTCCTCGTCGATCGGGTAGCGCCACACCCACATCCCGCCCATGACTCCGAGCACCAGGAACGCCACCGTGATCGGGTCGTGCTCGAGCTGGTGCTTGGCGAGCACGTCCCAGGGCGGGAGCGAGACCTCGGGCTCGAGGCGGCGCCAGAGCGCCGCCACGAGCGCGGTCTCGGCCACGAGCAAGCCCCCGATCGTGGCGGTCGTCGCGATCGCCTGGTAGCGGAGGCCGCGCCCGCCCGAGAAGTGGACCAGCGCGCCGCTCACCAGGCCACCGTAGAGGAGCCCGAACCAGCTCGTCTGCAGCCCGAGGCCGAGCGCGAGCGCGACCCACACGAACGCGAGCGCCCCGGCCGCGCCGAAGGCCGCCAGGGTCGCCCGCGAGACGGAGCCGAGCTCGGCGCCGCAGGCCACGCAGTCGCCGCTCTGGGTGTTGGTCGCCGCACAGGCGGAGCAGGTGTAGAGGGCCACGCGACCTCCTCCCAGGCCGGAGTCTGGCCCCGGCCCGGTGGCTCGGCAACCCGGCCTCACCTGCGCGGGGCGAGGGGGTCGGCGAGGCCGAGCGCCCAGGGGACGACCTCGCGCGCGAGCGCGGCCCGGACGCGCGCGGCCGGGTCGGGGTAGAGGAGGTCCTCGGCCGCGCGCGTGGCGGGGCCGCATTCGCCGTCGGCCGCGAGCAGCAGCGCGCGCACGGCGTCGAGCGCCGCGCGGCCGCGGACCGACGAGGTCCGCAGCAGGATCACCTCGGCCGCCTCCCCACGTGCGCGCCGCAGCGCCTCCGCGCGCGCCGCGTCCTCGGGCGCGAGCAGCCAGCCCTCGAGTGCGCGCACCAGCTCGCCGGGCCGCGGGTCGATGCGCGGGCGGCCGCGCGCGGTCACGGCGCGCCAGCGTGGGGCGAGGTAGGCGCTGTGGCGCTCCCACTCGGGCAGGGCCAGGCGCACCACCGCGAGCCCCGCGCGGCGGGCGGCGGCCAGGCCGTAGCTCGCCACGCCCTCCACCCAGCGCGCGAGCGGCTCGCCCGCCGCGCTCGGGGGCGATGTCGCCTCGGGCGCGAGCGCGCGCGCGCTCGGGTCGCCGAGGTGCGCCGCCAACGCGAGCCGCTCGGGCGCGAGCCGGCCCGCGCGCAGGGCAGCGCGCAGGAAGGCCTCGCCGTCCTGCGCGCTCCCCGAGCGCACCCACCGTCGCTCCAGCTCGCGCAGCAAGGCGTCGCTCACCGAGGGCTCCCAAGGCACGGCGTCGTGCCCGCGCCATGAGGCTACCCTCTGCCCCCCGGAGGAGGACGCCCGTGCACCCGAGGAGCGTCGCCCCCCGCGTTCGCGCTCGACTTCGTGGCGACGAGCCTGCCGGCGAGCAGCGCGGCTCATAGCGCCCGCGCCAGCACCCACACCGCGCCCAGGACGGCTGCGGCGAGGAGCGCGCCGTCGTCGCGGGGGCGGAGCAGGCGAGCCAGCAGCGCCGGCCGGCG
The DNA here is from genome assembly GCA_964569055.1 of uncultured Planctomycetota bacterium. Classification (GTDB taxonomy): domain Bacteria; phylum Planctomycetota; class J058; order J058; family J058; genus JAWLGW01. The sequence continues at coordinate 3,943 of CAZMSZ010000410.1, forward strand.
CCGGTGCGCGACCCGCGGGCGGACGCGCCGGCTCGTCGGAGGCGGCAGCGCGGTGAGGTCGTCGGCGCGGCCCTGGCAGCCGAAGGTGGTGCAGCGCCCGTGCAGCGCGGCGC
>CAZMSZ010000410.1:4155-6414 GCA_964569055.1 uncultured Planctomycetota bacterium
TCGTCGGCGCGGCCCTGGCAGCCGAAGGTGGTGCAGCGCCCGTGCAGCGCGGCGCAGTCGGGGTGGAGCGCGGTCTGGCAGCGCTCGCAGGTGCGCGTCGGGGCCTCGGGCTCGAGCGCCTCGCGGCAGTAGGGGCAGGTCACCGCGTGCGCGGTCGCGACGCCGCTCACGCACGCACCCGCCGGCCGCCGGCGAGGACCGCCGCCCGCTCCGCCAGGTCGGCCTCCTCGGCCGCGCGACGACGCTCGCGGCGCAGCGCGAGCGCGGCTCCCGCGGGCAGCGCCGCGAACGCCAGCACGACCAGCGCCGCCCCGGGGCTGAGCACGCCGGCCGCCGCCCGGCTCGGCCCCGCCACGGCGACCGCGATCGCCGAGCGCGACAGGGCGACCTCGCCGTAGCGGCGGCCGAGCAGCAGGAGGCCCCCCGACGCGGTGACCGCCAGGACCAGGTCGATCGCGCCGGGGATGCCCAGCGCGGCGCGCGCCAGCGGCGCGCCCAGGAGCAGCGCGAAGCCGAGCGTCGCCGCCCGCGGCAGCGGCTCGCCCGCGCCGCGGGGCACGCGCCAGCTCACGAGCACGGCCAGGAGCACCCCGACGCCGGTCACGAGGCGGAGCGCGCCCTCGAGGTCGGTCCACGTGAGGTGGAGGGCCAGCAGGAGCGCCGTCGCGGCCGCGGCCACCGCCCCGTCGCGCCGGCGCGCGAGCCCCAGCGCCGTGACGGTGCACGCCACCGCCAGCGCGTACAGCTCGGCCTCCCGCCCCGTCTCGCTCAGCTTCAACGGGAGGAGGGCGGCCACCAGCCCGAGCGCCCGCAGCGCGCGGCCGCGCCGGTCGGGCGCGAGCAGCGGGACCGCCAGCGCGCTCACGGCCAAGGTCGCCGCGAGCGAGGCCGGGTGCGACAGGGTGAGCAGGCGCCCCTGGAGGGTCTCCGCCCGGAACAGCGCCACCAGCGCCAGCGCGCCCGCGGGCGCCAGCGCGATCCAGGTGGGCGTGCGGCGCCCCGCGGCGCGCCACAGGCTGGCGCCGATCGCCAGACCGACCAGCGCGAGCGGCAACAGCTCGAAGGCGGTCGCCGCCTCGCCCGCGAGCCACGAGGCGCTGAACAACAGGAGCGCGCAGCCCGCGGCCGTGAGGCAGCGCCACACCTGCGCCGGCGTGCGGCTCCGCAGCGGCCCCGTCTCGCCGCGCGCCCCGCGCCCGAGCGCGCTCAGGGCGAGCGGCGCCAGCAGCGCGGCCAGGCTCCACCAGGCGACCAGCCGCGCCACCCGCGAGCCCGCGTGGCTGAGCCCGTCCCCGGTGACGGCCGCCAGCCAGTAGGCGAACAGCGGGAAGGCCAGACAGGGGAGGGCGTACAGCACCGCGTCGTAGGCGCGCTCGCCCGCCGTGAACGCCAGGCCGACCCGACGCTGCACCGCCAAGGCCTTGCCGAGCATGAGCAGCCACACCGCGGCGCCGAGCGCGAGGGCCGATCCCGGGTGCCCGTCGGCCGCCAGCCCGATCACCAGGAACGGCGCCGCGAACCGGACCACCGCCCCAATGATCAGGATCGAGGTGGTCTCGTACGCGATCCGCCGCGGCCAGAGCACGAGCAGCGCCGTCGCGAGCAGCGCCACCTCGTAGGCCTCGAGCACGCCGACCCCCCCGGCCGCGCCGGCCGGCGCGGGCGAGATCGTCCCGTCCTGCATGAGGAGCCGCAGCCCGACGAGCAACCCCAGCGCGGAGAGGGGAAAGGTCGGGTTGTAGTCGAAGGTCGCGCGCAACCAACCGCCCAGCCAACGCCCCACGTGCGCCTCCCTCGGGAGGTGGTACGCGCCCAGGCGTCGGGTGGTTCAGGGGTGATTAGGAGTCGGAGTCGAAAGGCTGTCGCCTCGCAAGGACGCGCGGATCTGCGACCCGATCTCTGCGCCTCTGCGTTCCCTTCTTGGCTCGGGCGAAGGAGTGAGACCGCAGGCGACAGCTTCGGACTCGGAGTCGGAATCGGAATCGGCTGCGGATTCGGAGTCAAAATCGGAATCGGAGTCGGAGTCGGAATCGGCAGGCTATCGCGAACGACTGCTTCGCGCGGGTGACGCCTAAGAGTGCCGGGTAAAGGGCAGGCGCAAGGAGGCTATCGCCCTCGCAGTCGGCGCCCGGCGCCGGCGCCTGGGTCACGTTCGCTCCACCTCCTCGACCCGCCCCCTGCGCGCGTCCACCACGAGCAGCGCCAGGATCACCGGCACCAGCACGACCACCGCGAGGTCCTCGCCGCTCGGGGCGCCGG
>CAZMSZ010000411.1:0-6389 GCA_964569055.1 uncultured Planctomycetota bacterium
GGTAGAACCAGTGCCAGGAGCGGAACCAGTCGAACGGCGCGATCTCGGCCTGGCGCGGCGCCTTCCGCTTGGCGGGGACTCGCACCGTGACCTCGCACGCGCCGTCCTTGCCCGCGACCTTCACCTCCTTGGTCGCGCTGGTCCGCCCCTCCTCGAGCGCGCGGAACGCGCCGTCCTCCTCCTTCAGCGCGGGGAAGCGCGGGTAGACGCGGCGGCGGACCTCCGCCACGTCGCGCCCGAACGCGCCCGAGATCGTGAAGCCGAAGCCGTCCTCGAACACCTCGCGGAACGACTCCGGCGAGGCGTACTTGACGTACGCCAGCGCGCCGCCCAGCTCGCCTTGCTCGACCTTTCCCGCGGCGGTGAGCCCCATCGTGGAGTGGAACGGTCCGACCGAGAGGAACGCGTTGTCCCAGGCGTTGAGCCCGTCGAGGAAGCCGCCGTTCTCCTGGGTCGACATGGCGCGGATCACCTTGTACGTCGACGCCGCCGCCCCCGTGGTCGCCGCCTGTTCGCCGATCCAGTCGAAGGGCGACATCTCGGCCTCGGGGGTCGAGTGAAAGCGCGGGAGGGAGCGCGGGCCGGCCTTGAAGTAGTCGCCGATCACCAGCAGCCGGTCGTCGCCCACGCCGCGCTCCTTCACCAGCGCTCCGCCGGCGCGGCTGAAGTCGCGGGCGAACACGGCGACCTTGCCCGGGCCCCAGCCCTTGGCCTTGGTCCTCATGTCCTTGTGGTGCCACAGGTTCCCCGCGTTCGACACGCCGCCGTCCTTGCCGGGCCCGTGGCTCGACTGATGCGGCTTGGTCAGCGTCCAGCGCTTCTTGGCGCGATCGTACTTCCCTTCCCAGGCCTCGATCACCACCGGGCAGCGCAGGTTCAGCTCGAGCCAGCGCGCCAGCTGCTTGCGCGTGGCCTCGTTCACGACCCCGCTGACCGGCCCCACGTAGGGCTCGTCGTTGCTGAAGGCGGAGAGGCGGTCGGTGTAGCGGGACTTCGCGTCGGCCTCGAGGTCCTCGGTCGCGACCTCCTTGCGGCGCGCGTAGATCTGGAACTCGCGCACCGCGAGCTCGGTGGTCAGGTCGAACGCGCCGGGGAACGTCTTCCCCTTCTTCTTGACCAGCCAGAAGCCGAGCTCGCGCAGGTCCTGGTGCAGCGTGCGCACGTAGTGCGGCGCTCCCAGGCGGTCCTGCGCGGCGGGGGCGCCCGACACCTTCACCTTCGGCGCCTCGGCGCGCTTCTCGCCGCCCCACACCCGCTCGCGGTCGTCGTCGCCGCGCCGGAGGTCGTAGCCGCCGTAGCGGTCCGTGTCGCTCATGCTCCGTACACCTCCTGCAGCTTGGCGCGCGTCTCGGCGCAGGCGCGGCCGTGGGCGGAGAGCCCGTGCGCGCGCTGGAACTCGCGCACGGCCGCGGCGGTGAGGGAGCCGGCCTCGCCGTCGATCGGGCCGGGGAAGAACCCGAGGTTGGCGAGCCGTCGCTGCAGGCCGGCCTCGGCATCGAGCGGGGGGAGCTCGTCCTCGACCTCGAGCGTCCAGCACAGGGCGGGGTCATCGTCGGGGTCGTCCTCGCGCGCGAACACCCGGAGCTCGGCCTCGCGCACGCCGGGCGGCAGGTCCGCCTCGATGAGGCCCGAGCGCGGCAGGGGCGCGCGGCGCTCGCCGCCCGCGAACCTCAGCAGCCAGCGGCCGACGGTGAGCGGATCGCCGTCGGGGTCGTCCACGACCAGCCGCAGCCGGGCGCCCGCGCCGCCCTCGATCGGCAGGGTCTGCGGGCGCTTCTTCAGGGCCGCGACCTCGATGCTCGGCGCGTGGCCGCTCGCCGTGGCCTCGCTCACGTCGATCACCGCGACCCCCTCGAACGCGATGTCGCCCGGATCGTCGGCGGGGTCGCCGCGCACGAGCAGGAGCGGCACGTCGACGTGCCCGGCGCCGCTGAAACCCGGGTCCGCTCGGCGCGGCAGCTCGTGATCCACGACCTCCCGGGTCTCGAAGCCGACCGCGACCTTGACGCTCCAGTCCGCGTGCTTGCCCGGGAACAGGCGAACGTGCAGCAACGCGGCCTCCGGCGGCCGCGCGCCCTCTCGCGCCAGGCGCCGCGCCTCCTCCTTCGCGAGGGTCGGCGCGGTCTGGGCGCGGGCCGACCCGCGCCACAGCTCGAACCTCTTGGACGCGACCACCTGGAACGCCCGCGTCTGGTCGCCGAACAGGGTCCAGGCCGCCTTGACCGCGCCGCACTGGGGGCAGCTCGGCTCGGAGTCCACGATCTCCAGCGCGCAGCCGCCGCAGGTCCAGGGCATGGGGCGCTCCTCCGCTCGGAGCGTAGTGCTGGCGCTCGCGTGGGGCCAGCCCGTTTCCCGGAACCTGGCCGCCCGCCGCGTGGGGCCTCGACCGCACGCGCCGCGGCTCGTGCGTCTCGCGCACGGTCTCGGTCGAGCCTAACTCCAGGCCAGGCCTGCCAGCCGCGCTCTCAGAAACGTTTCACATGCGGTGTGCCTTTCGTCTCACAGTGAGGGGAGCCGGCGTCAGGCCTTGGCGCGGGAATCACCCGGAACTCGTTGTGCCGTGATCTTTTAAGACGCTGGAGTGCGCGGCATGAACGTTGTATAAGGGGCGATCGAGGAAGGTGTGCCCGATGCGCGCGACTGCCCGCTTCATCGCTCTCGCCCTGTTCGTCGTCGCCTCGGCCCCGCTCGCCTCGGCGCAGCCCGAGACCGGCGAACAGCCGTCCTCGAGCGCCAGCGAGCGCCGGTTCGGGTTCGAGTTCGAGTTCGCCGGGCGCGGCAACCGGATCGCCCGTTTCGAGGAGATGCCCTGGGAGAACTACGAGCGCCTCATGCGCGAGGTGGTGCTCTCCTACGGCGGCGACCCGGCGGACATCCAGCGCGTCGACTTCACCAAGCCCACGAGCAACCTCGAGCGCTACCCCAGCGGCGAGCGGCCGCTGTTCCGCGCCGAGTGGACCGACCCGCAGGGGCGCACCTGGAAGATCGAGCCCGAGTACGTGGCGACCACGGGCCTCGACGGCTACGAGCTGGTCACGCCGCCGATCAACGACCCCAACGAGCTCAAGAACGTCCTCGACCGGATCCGCGACTCGGGCGTGGTCCGCGAGGGGCTCAAGTCGGGCGTCCACCTCACGCTCGACGGGACGGGCCTGGTCCGGCCCAACGGCGACGCCCGCGCCCTCGCCAACCTGATCATGATGCACGAGAACAACGAGCCCATGCTGCGGCGGTTGTTCAACCCGGTGCGCGGCGGCGGCCACGCCAACCGGTTCGCGCGCTCGATCGCCATGGACCACCCGGACATCCTGGCGGAGATCGAGGCGCTCCCGCCGGAGGAGCGCACCCGCGAGCGGCTGTCCGAGATCTTCCGCGCGCGCGAGGGGCGCGAGGCCGAGCTGCACGGGATCGACCCCATGGACCCCGAGGCGCGCAGCAAGCTGTGGAAGTACCGCAGCATGAACCTCGCCAAGGCGCTCGACATCAACGAGCTGCACAACGGCGGCATGGGCGTGGTCGAGTTCCGCATGTTCGACCTGCACGCGCTGGCCGATCCGGAGGTCCACCGGCTCGAGGCGCGGCTGTATCAGGCCATGGTCGACCGGGCGATCGAGATGGCCGAGAGCGGCGAGACGGTGCGCTACGTGCCGCGCGCCGCGCAGCCCGCGGGCGAGGACCCGGCGGTCTACAACACCCCGCAGGACCCGAACGAGGCCAAGGCCAAGGCCCGCGAGATGATCGAGTCGTTCGGGCTCGACCCCGCCGAGTTCGAGCCGCTGCTCGAGCGCAACGTGGCCCGGCACCGCGCGATCCCGACCGAGAGCGAGTTCCGCGGCGCGCTCGAAGCCCTGCCCACCGGCCGAGTGGAGCACAACGGCGAGGCGTTCACCTACGGGTTCGAGCTCGAGGGGAGCGGCGAGGGCTTCACCCGGATCGCGCGCCCCAAGGACCCCGAGGTGAACGCGCGCTGGGACGGCATGTCCGACGCCGAGAAGCTGGCCTACTTCCGCGAGGTCGTCGGCACCAACCGCAGCGCGGTCAAGACCCACTTCGACCTCGACCTCGAGCGCTTCCCCTGGCTCGACCCGAGCTGGAAGGTCGAGGGGAGCGGCAACTGGGAGATCCGCAGCATCCCGTTCGAGTCGGTGGGCGAGGCCACGGCCCGCATGCGCGAGGTGAAGGGCCTCACCGGGCAGAGCGCCAAGGGCTTCCACCTGCACATGCGCGACAACGGGGTCAACTGGGAGACCCTGGGCGCGCGCGGCTCGGAGCTCGCCGACTTCATCGAGCGCTCGTCGAACTGGGTGTGGCTCGAGCGCGCCAAGCGGCTCCAGACCATGACCGCGATCAAGAGCTGGTCGAACGCGCGCATGACGGAGAGCGACGTCAACAACATCGCGAACATGCGCTCGACGTCGCGCGCCACGATCCGCACCACGGTCCCCTACGACAAGTCGTACCTCGACCTCGAGATCCGCGGGTTCACCCTGTTCGTCGACGACATCGAGCGCCTGGCCAAGATCTACACCGAGGCGCTGCGCACCGAGAACTTCGGCCCCTGGAAGCACACCGAGAACCCGCTCGCCAACGGCGGCGGCTTCGGCAGCGCCCCCGAGTCGCTCCGGTTCGTCGACCACATGGAGCGCTACCTGCGCGAGGTCGAGGGCACGGAGATGACCCCCGAGCTGCGCGAGGTGCTCGAGGGCCTGCAGCACCGCTACCCGAGCCGCGCCAAGGGCGACCCCCGCGCGCTCCCGACCAACGTCGCCACCCCGCTGCTCCCCTGGGACCGAGAGACGTCGCTCGACGAGTCGCTGCGGCGTGAGCTGCGGTTCCGGCAGGAGGACTACCTCCGCTCGCTGCGGACGCTCGCCAACCAGGTCATGAACGGGGAGTACGGGCTCGACCTCGCGGTCGCCTCGGCCGAGGGGCTGGTCCGTCACCTCGGGATCACGCCGGCCGAGGCCGAGGCGCTCGTCGCCTACCGCCGCTCGGGCGGCAGGCTCGAGGCGCCCGAGGACGTCGTGCGCGCGCTGGCCCGCGGCCCCGAGGCGGGTCGCCTGGCGCGGCTCACCGCGTTCGACCTCACGACCGGCGACCTCACCGACCCGCGCCTCGGGCTCTCCGCCGAGGACGCGCGGCTCGTGAGCGAGTATCGCGAAGCCATGGACGTGCTCGACGCCTTGCAGCGGGCGGGCGTCACGGAGAGCGCCGCGCTCGACATGATCGACCGCTCGAGCGGGCTCGACCTCGGCAGCGCCGAGGCGACCGCCGAGCGGATCGCGGAGCGGCTCGGGATCTCGGTCGAGGCGGCCGAGCGGATCGTGGCCTACCGCGACGCCCACGAGGTGCGCGGCGAGGCCGACCTGCGCGCCGCCGGCCTCTCGGCCGAGGAGGCCGCGCGCGTGCTCGAGCGCGCCGGCGCGGCCTCGCTCGACCTCGCCGCCGCCACCCGCAACGCGCTGATCGACGCCGGGATCGAGGCGGAGCTCGCCGACCGGCTCCTGCGCTACCGCGACGCGAACCGCGTCGGGCGCGGCTCCTACGCGTGGTCCGAGTACGAGGCGAACCGGGCCGCGCTCGAGCTGCGCGACAGGGGCGTGCTCTCGCACGAGGAGGCCGAGCGGGTCCGCCGCTTCTCCGACAGCGCGCCGCTCGAGACCGCCAACGCCGAGACCCTCCGCGACCGCTACGGCCTCGAGGCCGACGTGGCGGAGCGGGTCGTCCGGCTGCGCGACGCGCAGTCGATCCGGACGGCCAACCACCTCGTGGCTGCCGGCCTGAGCGAGGCCGAGGCCAACCGGGTGGTCGAGGCCGCCTCGGCCCTCGACCCGCGCACCGCCAGCCTGGAGGCCATGGCGGCGCGCACCGGCCTCTCGATCGAGGCGCTCGTCGGGACGCTCCGCGTCGATGGCGTCGACCTCACCCGCGCCAGCGCCGAGGACCTCGAACGACGCCTCGAGATCACGGCCGAGGAGGCCGGGCGCCTGGTGGCCGCCCGGGAGGCTGGCAACAGCCTCAGCTCCGTCGAGCGCCTGGTCGAGGCGGGCCTCGGCGACGAGGTCGCGAATCGCGTGTACGAGCGCGCCCGCGGCTCGGACAACCTCGGCACCGCCGAAGACCTGCGGCGGGTCGGCTTGAGCGACGCCGAGGTGGAGCGCCTCATGAGGGCGCGCGACCGGGCGGCCGAGACCGAGCTGAACTACGACGAGATCGAGCGGCAGACCCGCTTCAAGGTGAAGAAGTGGGCCCAGGAGGTCCGGCTGTCCGAGGCGCTCCTCCGCTCGCTCCTCCCGCGGCCCAACCCGGCCGCGACCACGGTCACCAGCGCCACCGAGGGCGAGGGCGAGGGCTTCGGCCGCACCCGCCGCGGGGCCGCCGGCCCGGTC
>CAZMSZ010000412.1:0-4760 GCA_964569055.1 uncultured Planctomycetota bacterium
CGTGGCCATGTCGAGGATCACGTCCGGCTCGAACCGCGCCGCGTAGGCCAGCGCGTCGGCCAGGATCAGCCGCCCCTCGGCGTCGGTGTTGAGCACCTCGATCGTCTTGCCGTTGAGCGCGCGCAGCACGTCGCCCGGCTTGTTGGCCGCGCCGCCCGGCATGTTCTCGGTGGAGGGGACCAGGCCGACCACGCGGCAGGGAAGCCCGGCGCGGGCGACCGCGACCATGGCGCCGATCACCGCGCAGCCCCCGCACTTGTCGAACTTCATCTCCCACATCTTGTCGGCCGGCTTGAGCGAGATCCCGCCCGAGTCGAAGGTCAGGCCCTTGCCGACGAGGCACACCGTGGGCAGCGCGCCGGCGCGGGCGCGGCCGGGCGGCGCGTACTCCATTTGAATGAACGCGGGCGGCTCGCTGCTCCCCTTGGCCACGCCGAGGAGCGCCCCCATGCCGAGCCGCCTCATGTCGGCCCGCTCGAGCACCGTGACCTTGAAGCCGGCGGAGCGCCCCGCCTTGCGCGCCGCGGCCGCGAGGGCGGTCGGCGTGCCGACGTTGCCCGGCTCGTTGGCGAGGTCGCGCGCGAGGTTCACCCCTTCGCCGACCGCGATCGCGCGCGCCACCGCGCCGCGCGCGTCGCGCGTCCCGAACAGCGTCACCTGCAGCGGCCGCCGCTTCGTCGCCTTCCCCTCGGGCTTGCTCTTGTGCCGGTCGAAGCGGTAGCCGGCCAGGAGCGCCGCCTCGGCCGCGGCGCCCAGGGCGGCGGTCCGCTCCAGCCCGCGCGGCAGCTCGGCGGGCAGCGCGATCCCGATCCGCTGCAGCTTGAGCCGGCGCGCCTCGCGCACCACGCAGCCCACGGCCTGGCGCACGCGCTCCAGGCTCGCCCCGCCCTTGGGGCCGAGCCCGGCGAGCAGCACGCGCGCGGCGCGCCCCTCGCCGTAGAGGAGCGTCGTGCGGCGGGGCTGGCCCTTGAAGTCGCCCGCGCGCACCGCCCGACCGGCCGCGCCGCCGCTCGCCGCCTCGACCCAGGCGGGCGGTCGGTCCCCCTGGAACGCGAGCGCGGCCAACAGGTCGAGCTTGGCGCGGGTGGGGTCGGTGTCCTCGAGCTGCACCTCGGTCACGGCGCGTCCTCCCCGGCGGCGGCGCGCAGCGCCGCCTCGAAACGGGCCCACTCGTCGGGCGGCAGCGCGACGCCGCCGGGGCGCCGCGCGCCGGCGGTCGGGTCGTCGGGCTCCCCGCCGTGGAAGTCGGAGCCGCCGGTCACGAGCAGGTCGAGCTCGCGGGCGCGGCGGTGGAAGTGCGCGGCGACCTCCGGCGCGTGGCTGCCGTGGTACGCCTCGACCCCGTCGAGCCCGAGCGCCTGCAGCTCCTCGAGCACCGCGTCGAGGTCGTCGTGGACCGGGTGCGCCACCACCGCCAAGCCGGGCAGCGCGTGCACCAGCGCGATCGCCTCGGCGGCGCTCGGCCCCCGGTCGGGGACGTAGGCCGGCTTGCCGGTGCCGAGCCAGCGCTCGAACGCCTGGGGGAAGTCGGCCACGTGGCCGGCGGCCTCGAGCGCGCGCGCCACGTGCGGCCGCCCGGCCGACTGCTGCGGCCCCAGCCCGGCGAACACCGCCTCGCGGTCGACCGCCAGGCCGAGCGCGTCGAGCCGGGCCAGGATCTCCTCGAGCCGCTCGCGCCGCGCGCGGCGCCGGGCCTCCTGCCACGGCCCGAGCCGCTCGAGCGCCCCGGGGCCGAAGAAGGCCAGCAGGTGGAGGCTGCGCCGGCCGTGGTGCGCGCTGATCTCCATGCCGGGGATCAGCCGCAGACCGCGCGCGCGCGCGGCGGCCATGGCGGCCGGGACGCCCGCCGTGGTGTCGTGGTCGGTCACCGCGAGCACGTCGACCCCGGCCGCGGCCGCCAAGGCCACCAGCGCCTCGGGCGCGAGCAGCCCGTCGGAGAGGTCGGTGTGGCTGTGCAGGTCGACCGACGGTCGGCTCGGGGACGGGCGCTCGGTCAGGGGGAGCCTCGGGTCGATCAAGAGTAATCGTGAAGGCCTGGCGCGACAGCCGAAGAAAACACGGGAACATCAACAGGGAATAACGATAGGAACGCCAGAATGGCTGTCGCTCGACGAACACGTCCTCGCGTCGACTCGGATTCGCGGCGAGCCGACGCTGAGCCTCTGGCGCTGATGCTAGCAGAGCGCGAGATCCGGCGGAACCCGCCCCAGCCTCGCAGACGTTGGCTCGAAGGCGAGCGCGCGACGCGACGTTCGCGGCAGGGCCTGGTCGCGCGCGCGCGCGCCGCGTAGCCTTGGGCGTTCGGAGCACGGCCCCGTGATGAGGCACGCGCGATGAACAGGTCGCCCACGGCCACGCAGGCGCCCATGCCGGGCGATCAGCTGGGGGAGTTCAAGATCCTCCACCTGATCGGCGAAGGCGCGATGGGCAAGGTCTACGAGGCTCGCCAGCTCTCGCTGCAGCGGCGCGTCGCGCTCAAGGTCCTGCCGGTCGACCCCGAGGGGAGCGACTCGAGCGCGCTCACGCGCTTCTACCGCGAGGCGCGCTCCGCCGCGCAGCTCAACCACCCGAACATCGTGCCGGTCTACGGGTTCGGGGCCGAGGGCAGCTCCTACTACTACGCCATGCAGTACGTGCAGGGCCGCTCGGTCCAGCAGCTGCTCGACGCCGGCGAGCCGCTCGAGGAGCGGCGGGTCGCGACCTGGGCGCTGAACGTGGCGCGCGGGCTGGAGGCGGCCCACCAGGAGGGCGTGGTCCACCGCGACATCAAGCCCGCGAACATCATGGTCCGCGACGACGACGAGGCGGTGATCACCGACTTCGGCCTGTCGCGGCTGCAGCGGGTCAAGTCGATCACGCAGGAGGGCGCGCTGCTCGGGACGCCCGTCTACATGGCGCCCGAGCAGGCGCGCGGCGACAAGGTCGACCACCGGGTCGACGTCTACGCGCTGGGCGCGACCCTCTACCAGTGCCTCTGCGGCCAGCTCCCGTTCAACGAGAAGAACCTCCGCGATTTGCTGGTGGCGATCACGAGCAAGGAGCCGCGCCCGCCGAGCGCGCTCCGGCCGGGGCTCTCGCTCGACCTCGAGGCGATCGCGCTCAAGTGCCTGACCAAGGACCCGGCCCGCCGCTACGCCTCCTGCAAGGAGCTGGGCGACGACCTGCTGCGCTTCTTGCGGGGCGAGGTCGTGCTGGCGCGCTCGCCCGGCGCCATGGAGCGCGTGGCCGCCGCGCTGCGGCGTCAGCCCCTGGCGCTGGTGTTCGCCGTGGCGCTCGGGTTCGTGCTGCTCGTCAACCTGATCGGCGTGCCGTGGCTGCTGCGTCGCGGCCCGATCGGCGCGGCGCGGGCGCGCCTGGGGGAGGCGCGCGGCCTCGTCGGCGAGACGGTGGAGCGCCACCGGGAGGCGCGCGCCGCCCTGGAGGAGGCCCTGAAGGCCCGCTCGGGCGCCGCCGACGCGCCGGGCGCGGTGGGCCCGGTCACGCGGGCGCGGATCGCGCTGCGCGGGGCGGAGGACGCGCTGTTCCCGGCGCTCGGCGCGAGCGGCCCCGGGGCCGAGCCTCCGGGCGAGCGCGCGCTGGCCCTGGCGCGCGAGGCGCTCGTGGTCGCTCCGCGCGATCACCCCCTGGCGGAGGAGGCCGCCGCGCTGCTGGGCGAGCTGCTGGCGGCGCGCGAGGCGGTCGCGCGCCGCGAGGGCGCCGAGCGGCTGGCCTCGTCCAGCGCGCGCGAGCGCGACCGGCTGCGGGGCGCGGCGCCCGGCCCCTCGACGCTCGCGCTCGCGACGACCCCGCCGGGCGCCAAGGTCTTCCTCTACCCGATCCGCGAGGAGCCCGAGACCGGCTGCTGGCGCCTCGACGACGTGCAGGCCCTCGGGGCCACCCCGCTCGCGCAGCCTGTCACCCTCGAGCCGGGCGAGTACCTCGTCAAGCTGCACGCCCCCGACCGGGTCGAGACGGTGCGCCCGTTCACGCTGGCCCGCGGCGCCGCGCTCGAGCTCGCGATCGAGCTGCCGCCCCTCGGCAACGTGCCCCCTGGCTTCGTGTACGTGCCCCCCGGCGAGTTCCAGCCCGGCGGCGACCCCGACGCGGTCCGGCCCCTGCTGCCCGAGCCCGTGTGGGTCGACGGGTTCTTCATTGGCGCCCACGAGGTCCGCGTCCGGGAGTACGTGGAGTTCCTGCGCGACCTCCCGCCCGCCGAGCGCCGCGCGCACCTGCCGGTCGGCGGCCTGGCGCAGCTCCGCGTGTTCGAGGAGCGCGTCGAGGCCGAGGATTCGGCGCTCGACCACCCGATCGCGGGCGTCTCGTTCGAGAGCGCGCAGCGCTACTGCGAGTGGCGCACCGCGCGCGCCCGCGGCGCCGTGCAGTTCCGCCTGCCCACCGACCTCGAGTGGGAGAAGGCCGCCCGCGGGCCCGCCCGCCGCCGCTTCCCCTGGGGCTCGCGCTTCGACCCGGCCGCGCCCGAGCCCCTGGCCCACATGCACCGCGCCCAGGTCGCGGCGGGCGTCCCGACGCGCCCCTGCGGCAGCCACCTGCGCGACCGGTCCGTGTACGGAGTGTTCGACCTCGGCGGCAACGTGAGCGAGTGGGTCCTGGGCAGCTTCGGCGACAACCCGCGCTACCGCGTGCTGCGCGGCGGCTCGTGGGCCCGCGGTCCCGAGGTCCCGCGCGCGGCGAGCCGCGAGCCGGTCGCCGCGGAGGGCTTCTTGCCGATCGCGGCGCGCGTCGGCTTCCGACTCGCGTTCGGGCGGTGAGGCCGCGCGAGC
>CAZMSZ010000412.1:4860-6388 GCA_964569055.1 uncultured Planctomycetota bacterium
CGAGGCGGGCCGGACGCGATCTGCGCCAACGGCCGCTATTCGAGCTGCTTGAGCGTGATCACCGCGCGCGCCCGGGTCGGCTCGAGGGGGCGCTGCACGCGGTCCTGCCCGACCGCCACGAACTCGTAGGTGCAGGTCCACTCGTCGACGGTGCGCCCCATGAGCTGCCGGCCCTGCGCGAAGGCGGCCTCGCCCGAGCGAGTCCGCTCGGTCCGCTGGTGCACCAGGAACGTCGTGCCGTCCTGGTCGTAGGGGTAGGGCTCGGGCTCCTCGGTGGCCGCGCCGGACCAGTCGAGGCGCAGCGCGTCCGCGTCGAAGCGGGCGTTGAAGGTGACCGCCACGGGCGGCGGCGGGGTGAACCGGAGCGCCTCGGGGCGCCGGCCGCGGGGGGCCAACACGCCCAGCGGGTCGCTGGCGGCGACCGTGCGCGTCCACGTCCGCTCGCCCGGGGTGGACGGCAACACGAACAGGGACGGCTCGAACAGCTCGCGCAGCGTGGCCGTGCTCGTGAAGCTCGCGACGCGGTGCTGGCTCCGCTCGAGTCGATCGAGGCCCTCGTGGATCCTCGCCTGCAGCCGCTCGGCCCCCTCGAGCTCGAGGACCGCCCCGGTCCGCCGGTCGAGGCCGAGCCGGATCGTCCCGCCCAGCGCCCGCGCGAACGGGCGCTCGGCGTCCTCGGGCCGGGTGGAGTCGAAGTCGACCTGGAAGGGGGCCGGGAGGTTCGGCGCCTGGAGCGTGCCCACGACGCCGAGCTGCTCCACGGTCGCCACCAGCTCGGCGCGCTCCGCGTTGGCGCTCGCCACCTCGCAGGCGAGCACGAGCCGCAGCTCGTAGTCGATCCGCGTGCTCCGGAGCGGATAGTCGAGGTCGTACGCCAAGCTCAGCGCCCAGCGCAGCCGATCGCCCGCCGCGAGGCGCCACTCGCTCGGGGACGGAGCTGGGCTCCGGCTGGCAAGGTCGCCGCCCGTCTGCGTCGGGACCTCCGCCCCAGGCGGTGCTCCGTCCGCCGTGGGCTGGGCCTGCGAGGCCCCGTCCGTCTGCGCAGGCGCGCCGGCCGGGGCGCCGGGCAGGAAGCGCAGCGCCGCGGCGCCGGCGAACGCGAGCAGGCCGATCGCCATGAACAGCAGCGAGCGCCAGTCGAACCGCGCCCGGGCGCGGCGAGCGGTCCGGGGCACGAGCCCCACGAGGTAGGCGTCGAGCCGCTCGGCGGCCTCGGGGGCGGTCGGGCGCTCGTCGGCGTCCTTGGCCATGAGGGAGAGGCACAGGGCGTCGAGCGCCGGCTGCACCTCGCGGCGGAGCACGCTCGGCGGCGGCGGGTCCTCCTCGATCACGCGCTGGAGCAGGTCGATGGTGCTCCCGCTCGCCCCGAACCCGAAGGGCGGGACGCCCGTGAGCGTGGCGTACAGCAGGGCGCCCAGGGCGTACACGTCGGTCTTGGGCCCGATCTCGCTCCGCACGCCGAGGGCCTGCTCGGGCGACATGTAGCCGGGCGTGCCCATCACGTCGCCCGTGTGCGTGAGGGTCGCCG
>CAZMSZ010000413.1:0-3335 GCA_964569055.1 uncultured Planctomycetota bacterium
CCGCCGCCGCAGGATCGGCGAGCTAGAAGACGCCGAACAACACCCCCGAGAACGTCTTGTCCGGCAGCGACCCGCGCAGGCCGCGGAGACCGCGGCGGAGGTCGTTCATGACGTCGTCGAGGCGGCCCGCGGCGTCCTGGAAGCTCGCGCGGGCGTCGGCGTCGCGGATGAAGGGGCTGGTGCGGATCCGGCCGGTGGTCCCCTCGATCCCCGAGAGGAACTCGCGCGCGCTGTCGCCGGCGGACTCGGTGTGGAGCGCGCCGAGCAGACCTTCGCCGCGCACGGCGGCGCTGGTGGTGCGCTCGAGGCGGTCGATCGTGTCGCTCACCGTGCGCTCGTCGCGGTCGAGGAGGCGGCCGAGGGTGTTCTCGCCCTGGCGGGCCTGGCGGAACGCGGTCGCCTGCTGCTGGAGCGTGTCGCGGACGTCGGCCGCTCCGCTGCCGTCGGCCAGGAGGCGGCCCGCGGTCCCCTCGCCGCGCACGACTCGGCGCAGGTCGCCGCGGAGGGTGGAGAGCGTCTCGTCGAGGGCGCCCACCGTCTGGCTGAGGGCGTCGAGCGCCGCGGGCTCGAGCAGCGCGCTGCCCTGCTCGCCGCGCTCGACCTCCGCCAGGGTGTCGTCGACCGAGCGCCAGGTGCGCTCGAGCTGGGCGAGCCCCTCGTCGAGCGTCACCGCGCGGTCGGGGTCGAACAACAGGCGGCCGATGGTGCCCGAGCCAGGCTGGCGGATCTCGTCGGTCAGCCGGGCGAACTCGGCGAGGTCCTCGCGGAGCGAGCGGCGCAGCTCGTCGCCCGGCGCGCCCTTGCCGCCGAACCCGGAGCGGATCGTGCCCTTGAGGCGCACCTCGGGCGGGAGCGGGCGGGCGTCGGGGTCGCCCGGGTCGAGGTCGACCCCCACGTAGCCGAGCGCGCTGGTGGCGACGACCTGGACCCGGATCCCTTCGGCGTACAGGGGGAGGTCCGGCTCGACCTCGAGGGTGACGAGCTGGCGGTCCTCGAACAGGCGGATCTCGCCCACCCGGCCCGAGCGCGCCCCCTTGACCATCACCGGGTCGCCGACCTCGAGGCCGCCCACGTCCTCGAACTCGACGTGGATCAGCCGCCAGTCCTTGAGCTGCTCGCGGTGGATGTACGTGACGTAGTAGCCGAACGTGGCCGCCGAGAGCGCGGTCACGCCCACCACCCAGATCGCGATCCGCAGCGTGCGCCGGGCCACGAGCGCTAGAACGCCGCGAAGACCGCGCCGACGAAGGCGTTGACCGGGGCCTGCTCGCGCAGGTCCTCGAGCGAGTCGCGGAACTCGACCACCAGCCGCTCCACGTCCGTGGCGATCCGGCTGATCCGCCCGCGCAGGACGTCGTCGTGGATCAACAGGCCCACGGTGCCGGCCTCGGGGTCGTCCACCGCGCGGGTGATGCTGGCGAGGTGGTCGAGCGTCTCGCGGGCGTCGTTCCCCGCCTCGTCCTCGAGCAGCACGCCGAGGAGCCCCTTGCCCTCGTCCACCTTCTTGGTGATCGAGGACAGGTTCTCGGCGGTGGTGGCGGCGCCCTCGTACAGGCGCTCGTCCTTGACCAGCTTGCCCAGCGTGCCGCGCCCGGCCGAGACCTCGCCCGTGACGTGCTTGACGTCGGTCACGATCCCGCGCACGTCGCGCGACAGCTCGCGGTCCTCGGTGACCAGCGCGCCCACCGCGCTGTGGCCCCGGTCGGCCCGGGCCAGGATCGAGGACAGGCTCTCGAGCGACTCGCGGCCGGCGTCGACGGCGCCCTCGAAGTCGCGGTGCAGCTCGCTCTGGTCCTCGAGCAGGCCGCCCACCACGCCCTCGCCCGCCTCGACCCGGGTCAGGATCCGGTCGAGCCGCTGGGCCGAGCTACTCAGCCCGTCGGCCACACCGCGCAGCTTGGCGGCCCCGTCGGCGTCGTTGACCAGGTAGCCGAGGATGTTGTCGGTCTTGGTGAGCTGCCTGGAGACGTGCTCGATGTTGTCGACGATCCGCTTGACCGCCTGCTTGTTCTCCTCGACCAGGGCGTTGAGCGTCTGGAGCAGCTCGCCCTCGGCCTGCCCCTCGATGAGGTCGACCTCGACCTGCTGGAGCTCGTCGAGGTCCTCCTCGTCGGGGAGCTCGTCGAGCGCCTTGAACTTGCCGCGCGGGCTCTCGCGCTTGCCGCGCTCGATCTCGACCACTCGGCCGCCGAGCGGCGAGAACGGGGTCACGCGCACGTCGGAGCCCTCGCGGTAGATCTCCACGTCGTCGGCCACCTCGAGCACGGCGCGCACGTCGCCCTCGGGCAGCAGGCGAATCGAGCGGACCTCGCCCTTCTCGTGCCCCTCCACCCGCACCGGGTCGCCCACGCGCAGGCCGTAGACCTGCTCGAAGTCGACGACGTAGTACTTCACGCCGCCGAACCGCAGCCCGCTGATCAGGATCGTGTAGGCGCCGAGCGTGATCACGGCCACGAGGAACACGAGCCCGACGACGTACTCCAGGACGTTCTTGGTCACGCCCCGCCTCCTTGCTTGCGCCGCGCCTCCACCATGGACCGGGTCATGCGGCCCGACTTGGTCCGGGTGACGAGCGCCTCATGGGTGCTGAGCCCGTGGATGAACTGCTGCACGTAGGGGACCTTCGAGGTCTGGATCTCCTCGGGCGTGCCGAACTGGACCACCTCGCCCTTGAACAGCACGGCGATCCGGTCGGCCGTCCGATACGCGCTCGCCATGTCGTGGGTGACGATGATCTGCGTCACACCCAGGCGGTCCTTCATCTCGTTGACCATCTCGTCGACCGTCGCGGTCGAGATCGGGTCGAGGCCCGAGGTCGGCTCGTCGTAGAGGATCACCTTGAGGTGCTCCTCCATCACGACCGCCCGGGCCAGGCCGGCCCGCTTCTTCATGCCGCCCGAGATCTGGTCGGGGAACTGGTCGCGGGCGTGCGGGATCGCGAGCAGCTCGAGCTTGCTCATGACCCGCTGCTCGATCTCCTTGGCGGTCATGTCGGTGTTCTCGCGCAGCGGGAGCGCCACGTTGTCGAACACCGTCAGCCAGTTGAGCAGCGCGCCGAACTGGAAGTTCACCCCGAGCTTGAGGCGCGCCTTGTCGAGCGGCGGGCCGTGGAGGAGCGTGATGTCCTCGCCGTCCAGCCAGATCTGGCCGGCGTCGGGGTCGAGCAGCCGCATGATGTGCTTGAGCGTGACGCTCTTGCCGGTGCCCGAGCCGCCGATGATGCACACCGTCTCGCCGGGGTAGACCGCGAGGTCGATCCCGCGCAGGACCTGCTTCTCGCCGAACGCCTTGTAGACGTCCTTGAGGTGCACCATGGGCCGCTGCGTGCGGTCCAC
>CAZMSZ010000413.1:3435-6372 GCA_964569055.1 uncultured Planctomycetota bacterium
AGAAGTCGCCCCCCTTCCCGTAGAACAGGCTGGTGAGGAAGTAGCCGAAGATCAGGATCAACAGGTAGCACTTGATCACGGACTGACGCGTGGCGCGGCCGACGCCGACCGCGCCGCCCTCCGTGCGCAGCCCCTCCGAGCAGCTCACGATCGCGATCGTGACCCCGAAGATGAACGCCTTGAGCAGGCCGGTGTAGATGTGCTTCCCCTCGTAGAACGGGAAGCCCGCGCCGTCGGCGGTCAGGCCCTCGAGCACGTTCTGGTAGTACTTCGGCCACGACACCCCGAGCTGGGTCATGGCGATGATCCCGCCGCCGATGATCGCGACCACGTTGCTGAACACCGTCAGCACCGGGGTCATGATCGCCATGGCGACCAGGCGCGGCATGACCAGGAACCGGGCGGGGGTGATCGACATCACCTCCAGGGCGTCGATCTCCTCGGAGACCTTCATGGTGCCGAGGGTCGCCGCCATGGAGCTGCCGACGTTGGCCGCCAGGATCAGGCCGGTCATGAAGGGGCCGAACTCGCGCACCACCGAGACGGCCACGAGCTGGCCCACGATCGCCTGTTGCCCGTACTTGGCCAGCTCGACGCCGGCCGACAGGCTGAGCAGGAACCCGATGAACACCGCCACCACCAGCGTGACGGGGAGGCTCTCGATCCCGGCCACGAACGCCTGCCGGAAGATCTCGCGCCACCCGCGGCGAATGTTGCGGGCCGAGCAGAAGGCGGTCGTGGCGCGCCAGCCGAGGACCAGCCCGTAGCCCGAGGTCTGGGTCAGCGTGACGAAGTAGGCGCCGATCGCGCGCACGAAGCCGCCGAGGCGGCGCTGGACGCTCACAGCTCCTCCTCGCGGCGCTGGCCCCAGGTCAGCTCGGGCAGCAGCCACAAGAAGCGCAGCCCGTGCTCGCCGCCGAGGTCGCGGTACTGGAACAGGCCGAACAGCAGCGACAGCCGGGTGTACTCGGGGCGGCCGGGGACGGCGGGCAGGTCGCGGTAGGAGAACAGCCCGAGCAGCGCCTGGTGCTCGACCCCGCCGTCGCGGTCCCGTCGATAGCGGTAGAGGCGCAGCAGGTGGCCGAGCGTGCGCTCGAAGCCGGCGTCGTCGGCCCAGAACGGCGACAGGCCGCCGATGTCCCGGGCGCCGCTCGCGTCGGCCCGGTAGTGCATGAACGGGTAGACCCGGAGCTTGTGCTCCCAGTCGCTCCCGTCGGCGTCCTCCCACAGCGAGCGCCAGAAGAAGGGCAGCAGCCACTGCCCGGAGAAGCGCCGGACGCCGTCGTCCATCGCTTCGTGCCGCCAGATCGGCCAGAGCACGAAGTGACGGGCGAAGCCGGGGCGCTCCTTGTAGCCGAACAGCGGCCACAGGTCGAACCGGAAGCGGTCCTCTCCCGAGCCCACCACGAAGAACGGGAACGGGGCGCGCAGCTCCCAGTAGCTGACCTCGGGCTCGTCCGAGAGCCCCGCCGCCGGATCGGCGAGGTGGGCATCGAGGCCGACGCGCCGGCGCGGCTGCGCGAGCGTCTCGTGGTAGCGGAAGAACGGCCACAGCACGGTGGTGTCGCGCGTGGTCGGACCCTCGATCCGGCCGTAGAACGGGAAGAAGAAGAACGACTCGGTCGGCTTCTCCTCGTTCATGCCGCTCGTTCCCCAGGAGAGGAACGGCCACATGACCCAGGTCTTGTCGTAGATCGGCTCGCCGGCCAGGCCGCGCCGCTCGTAGTGCGCGTAGAACGGCAGCACGCGGAAGCCCGAGTTGCGCGGGCCCTCGAGCCAGTTGACGAACGGCCACAGCACGTGGTGCGAGGTGTAGCTGCGGTCCTCGACCTTGGCGTAGAACGGGTAGGGGAAGCCCCACCAGGTGATCCGCTCCTTGCCGAGCAGCTCCTGCGTGGTGCCGCCGAACGGCGCGACGGCGAGGTAGTCGTGCTCCTCGCCGTCGCCGCCACCCCAGGCGAAGAACGGCCACAAGTGGATGTCGTGGTCGAAGTCCGTGCCGGGGACGTCGGGGATCGCGTCGTGATCGGTGCGGGTGCGCGCGAACACGAACGGGATCGCGAGCAGCCCGCCGTCGGTCGCGCCCTCGCCCGCGAAGTTGACGAACGGGTCGCGGGCGACGTCCTCGGCGCCGAGGCTCCGCCCGACCGGGCCGGCGTTGGCGAGGTCGGTCTCTCCGAGCGCGAACGCCGTCAAGGTCCAGTAGACGTGCTCGCCGCGTCCGTGCCACACCCCGAACGGCCAGGGCGCGCGCACGTAGTAGTCGGTCTCGACCTCGGTCTCCGGCTCGGGCTCGGCCCCGGCCTCGTCGCCGGGCTCGTCCCCGCCCGCTGCGCCCGGCTCCGTCACGTCCTCCTCGCGGTGCGGCCAGGTGTCGACCGTGGTCAGGAGGAGCGGGATGTCGCGCTCGACCCGCCCCGAGGGGTCGGTGCGGTCCTCCCGGTAGAAAGGGAGCGCCTCGTAGTCCGTCCCCGGCGCGACGCAGCCCGCCAGCAGGGCGAGCGCCACCCCGCCGAGCACGGCCTGGGTGGTCGCGGTGCAGACGGTGCGGTGCAGGACGGCGCCGGTCGTAACAAGGACCCCCTGGGAGCCGCGCGATTGTAGGGCAAGACCTTAAGAATCCCAGTGAGGTTTGAACCTGCGTGGTTTCTGGAGGGGCTCCGCCCCCCCCAGAGTCCCCCCCGCTGTCGCTGAGATTGCGCGCCGCCGCGGCGGCGCGGCTGCACGGGTGTGACGCGCCAGGTGATGGTGTCGGCGCCGCGCCGCCCGAAGCGGCGCTGCTCCTTGGCGAGAAGGCGCTCTGTAGGGCGAGAGGGGCTTCGGGCCCAGTGCCCGCTTTCGCTGTCGCTGCTGTGCCGAGGTGGTCGGATCAACACGGGCATTTCTTCCGGCCAGGGAGCCGGGCTCGCGAGCGACAGCTTCCCTCGGCCTTCTTGG
>CAZMSZ010000414.1:0-3759 GCA_964569055.1 uncultured Planctomycetota bacterium
CTCGAGCTCCTGGTCCGTGCCCTCACCGACGAGCAGTGCGCAGGGCTGGCGCGGCTCCCGCTGCGCGCGCTCACCTTGCTGCACGCCCCCGAGCTGACGGACGCGGGGCTCGCCGCGCTCGCGTCGAGCGAGACGCTCGAGGAGGTTCGGCTCGGCATGGTGCCCGCGGTCACGCCGCGCGGGCTGCGCGCGTTGCTCACCTGCCCCACCCTGCGCTACCTGCGCCATGGCGGGCTGCAGGCGCCCGAGCGCGCCGCGCTGCAGCGCGCCTTCCAGCGCTGCTCGGTGGTCGGCTGAGCCGACTCGGCCGGCCCGACCCCTACGTCAGAACGCGAACGGGACCTGCACGTCGTCGATCCGGACGTGCGCGCCGGCGCTGGAGGACCAGAAGTGGATCCGGAAGCGCACGAACTCGCAGCCGTTCAGCTCGGTGGGGTCGTCGGTCCACACCGTCGCCGACGACGCGTCGGGCTGCGCGGGGTCGAGCGAGCTCGGCTGGCAGCCCTGCCACTCGAGGCGATAGACCGCGCCCGAGGGGGTGTTCGCGACCGTCACGGTCGCGGGCCCGTACTCGGGGTCGGTGGCGGGCACCCCCTGGACCGCGCCGCGCAGCCAGGTCGAGCGAGCCAGCGCATAGGAGGAGAGGGGCGCCAGGGTGTAGCTGGGGGCCGCCCAACCCGCCCCGATCGGCGCCAGGTTTCCGCTCGGATCTTCGAGTCGAATGCGCCCGCTCGCACCCGACCCGCCCGTGCTGAAGGTCGCGCCCCAGTACGGCTTCCCACCTGCGCCTCCGCGCGCCGAGAGCAGCTCGCTCCCGCTCGGTACGATCCCCGTGCGGGACTGCAGGAGGATCGCGCCGCCGCTCCCTCCCCCGCCTGCCGCGCCGTCGTAGCTCCCGCGGCCGTTTCCGCCGGCGCCCCCGTCGACGTGAATCGCCCCGCTGATCGCCAGCGTGCCAGCCGCCGCGATCCGGACCGCGCCGCCGCCGCCGCCACCGCCCGAGCCTCCGCGGTCGTAGCTGTCGAGGCCGCTCGAGTAGTAGGTGTAGTTGTAGGCGCCGCCCCCGCCGCCGCCCGACCCACCCTGGAGGACCGAGAGGGACGCGTCGCCGTAGCCGATCCCGCCCAGGCCGCCGCTGCCACTCCCCCCAGGCTCGGCGTGGCCGCCTCCGCCGCCGGGAGTAGGCGTTCCATAGCCGCCTCGTCCCCCTCCGGGGCCCTGCCCGTACGCGCCGGAGACGCTGCCCGTCCCCGGCGAGGCGCCTCCACCGGCGCCCCCCGCGCCGCCCCCGGGCCCCCCGGCGCCCGCCGCGGTCCCGACCCAGCCGTAGCTCGTCTGGTCGGCGCCAGGCGTTCCCGACGCCACGATCGTGCCGGCGATCGTCACGCTCCCCGACGCCTTGAGCTCGAGCGGCACGCTCCCGCGCACGGTGAGGGTCACGCCAGCCACGACCTCGACGTCGGCGAACTCGAACACTCCGCTCCCGACGAAGCCAGGCGACGTCACGCCGCCGATCTCGCCGGTGTCGGTGTCGAGCGTCGTGTCGGCCCCCACCACCAGGTCGACCGTGCCCGCTCCCGTATCGAGGGACGGGTCGACCCCACCGGCGGTCGCCGCGCCGACGGCGCGCACGGGGACGAGCGCGGGGGCCTGCTCGACGCGGATCGCGCCAGGAGCGCCAGCGCCGCCGTCATACGAGACGTAGTAGTAATCGTTCCCGCCCGGGCCGCCCGTCACGTCGACCCGGGCGTTGGCTCCGGCCACCAGACGACCCGCGGTCCGGATTCGGACCGCTCCTCCGCTCCCGCCGCCGCCCGTGCCTCCAGACGAGTAGGTGTTGGTTCCTCCGGCGGCGCCCGAGGCGAGGATCACTCCCTCGATCGCGACGTCTCCCCCCGCGGTGATCGCGAGCGCGCCGCCGCCACCACCGCCGCCCGCCCCTCCGCGGTCGCTCCCGTCGAGCAGCCCGATCGTCCCCCCGTCGTTGGCCCCACCTCCACCGCCTCCCGACCCCCCCTGGAGCCGGTAGGGGTCGAAGTAGGCGGCCCCGCCGGCCGCCCCAGGGGTGCCCGCGCCGTCCCCGCCGACGAGCGCGTGGCCGGCTCCCGCGCCCGACATGACGCTGCTCGCAGGCTGGTCGACTCCGCCCTCGCCGCCGCCGGGGCCTTCGCCATGAGCCCCCGCGAGCGTCCCGCTCCCAGGCGACGAACCGCCGCCGGCGCCGCCCTGGGCACCACCGGCCCCGCCGCCAGCGCCGCCGATCCCGCCGACTGCCGCGCTGGGGGCACTCCCTGGCTCGCCCGCGAGGTCGAGCGTGCCCGCGATCGAGACCGCACCCTGGGCGCGCAAGTGGAGCGGCTGCGCGCCCTGGACCTCGACCGTGGCGCCGGCCTGGACCTCGATCGTGGAGAACTCGAAGGTGCCCGGATCTCCCGGCTCGGCGTACGCGACGCCGTCCACCGTCCCGGCGTCGGTGTCGATCCTGTGCGTCCCCGCTCCCAGCACGAGCGCTCCGCCCACCCCGCTCCCCACGTCCAGCGGCGCGGCGCCGCCCTCGACGTAATCGGTGCCGCTCCAATCGGCGCTGGTGGCGCTCGCGTCTCGCGCGGCCGTCGTCGCGAACGATTCGGCCAGCACGCCCCCTGCGCGGAGCACCGACACTCGCGCGGTCCAGGCGACGGTCACGGGCGGGTCCGAGGCGTCGCTCACCTCGACCACGAACGCCGCGCCGGGCGCGAGGGAGGTCGGCACTCCCAGGAGCTGCCCCGTTCGCGTCAGCACGAGCCCAGCGGGCAGCGTCGCGCCGGCCGCGAGGGACCACGTGTACGGCGGGACGCCTCCGCTCGCGGTGAGCTGCGCGTCGTAGTCGAGCCCACGGTACGCCGTGGGCAAGCTGGGGGTCGAGATCGTCAGCGGCTCCGCGACCTGCAGGGGGACGATCGTCGTCGCGTCCGCGCCGGCCGCGTCGGTGACGGTCACCTCCAGCGTGAGCCCGCCCGCCACGGCCGGGACGCCGTGGATCCGGCCGCTCGACTCGAACACCAGGCCGGTCGCGTCCCCGGACGTGACCACCACCGCGAAGACGTAGCCCCCCGCGCCGCCCGTGGCGCGGAGCTGCACGTCGTAGCTCACCCCGACCGCGGCTCCGCTCAGCTCGGTCGGATCGACGCTGGGCGCGGCGGACGAGCTCCCGCCTCCCTGCGAGTCGTACTGAACGGTCTTCTCTTCGGTGCACCCCACCGCACAGAGCCCGGCCGCGAGCGCCGCCAGAGGCGCCGCGACACACAGATTCCAGCGTCCTGCCACGTGGTCCCTCCCGCCGATGGCGGTGTAGCGCGGCGAGCCGGCGCGTTCAACCCGGCCTCCCCCGAACGGGCCCGAGCAGGGCTGGAGCCTGCGCCAGGGGCAGAGCGAGTCCGGCCGCGGGTGCAGCGCGCCTCCCAGCAGCGCTGTCTGGCGGCCGCAGAGCGGAGCTCAGTCCACCCGCACCTTGGCGATCGCGCAGCCGGCCGCGCTGGTGGCCGGCACCTCCGGCGCCCGCCCGGCGACGATCGCCTCGAGCGCTTCGAGCAGGTAGCGCCGGCGCGGGGTGGGGAGGCGGTAGTTGATCCCGAACTGGTCGTCGATCGCGCCGCGATAGGCCAGGCCGGCGGGGGTGAGCACGAAGGCGTCGCTGGTGCGCTCGGCGCCGAGGGCCTCGGTCAGGGCGTAGTCGGGGTCGCGGGTCACGCGGAAGGTCCAGCCCAGGCGCTCGGCGCG
>CAZMSZ010000414.1:3859-6363 GCA_964569055.1 uncultured Planctomycetota bacterium
AGGGCCGCGCGCCTCACTCCGCTTGCTTCTCCCGCGACGCCTCCCAGACCGCGCGGTCCTCGGGGGTCGGCTCGAGCAGGTCCATGTAGCCGATCATCATCTCGTCGAACGTCTGCTCGCCGAAGCGCACCGTCCGGGTCGGGTCGGGGTTGGCCGGGTTGTCGGCGCTGTTGTCGTAGGTCGCGATCCCCAGCATCTTCGAGCCCTTGGGCACGAACAACGGCCGCGCCAGCCGGTACGTGTTCTGCCAGTTGAAGTCGTAGCGCGGGATCTCGAGCAGCGGGCGCGACGTGCCGTCGGGGTAGGTCAGCAGGTACCGGAACGACTTGCCGCGCAGGTGCATGTGGGGGAGGAGCGCCGTCAGGATCGCGTCCTCCTCGAACACGTAGCGGGCGCGCACCTCGTGCTCCGCGGCCCCGGGCGGGATCGCGAAGTTCACCGAGTACAGCGCCGTGGTCTGGTAGCGGCGCGTGATCGGCTCGTCGGGCCGGGCGAAGCGCAGCGCCAGCCGCACCCGGTCGGTGCGCTGCTCCCCGTCGGGCGTGTAGTGGATCTGGAACCGCAGGGTCGAGCCGCGCGGGAGCCACTTGCCGGTCCCCTCGGGGAACGGCTCCACCGTCTCGCCCGGGAGCATGCTGCCGAAGTAGCCCCGCAGGCCGCCGCGGACCCGGGGCGAGGCGCGCCGGTCGGGGTAGATCACGAACACCAGCACGTGGTGCACGACCGAGCGCGCCTCCACCGAGACCTCGAGCCCGCGGACCCACTTGTCCTCGCCGAAGTCGGTGGGCACCTCGAAGTACTGGTAGTCGACCACGCCCGTGGCCGGGACCGTGATCGCCTGCGGCACCTCGATCACCGCGTCGGGCGCGCCGATCCGCCAGGCGGTCGGGTCGGGGAACTCGACCGGCGCCGGCGCGTTGGCCGGATCGCCGGCGGGCGCGCCGGCGTCGACCCAGGCCAGCAGCGCCGCGCGCTCCTCCTCGGGCAGGCTGCGGTCGTTCGCGAAGGCGGGCCCCACCCCCGGCTTGGCGTGCCACGGCGGCATGCGCCGCGAGCTGATCACCTCGTGGATCATGGCGGACCAGCCGGCCGCGTCCTCGTAGGAGAGGAGCGGGAACGGCCCGATCGAGCCGGGCCGGTGACAGACCTGGCAGCGCCGCTGCAGGATCGGCGCCACGTCCTCGTAGAAGGTCGGCGCGTCGGCCTCCGCCTCGCCCCCTTCGCCCTCCGCGACGACCGGCGCGCCGACGAGCACCGCCGCCGCCGCGAGCGCCGCCGCGACCCCGCGTACCGTCCGCCTCACGGGCCCCTCCTCCCGCGCCCTTCACCAGCGCGGGCCCGAACCTACCACCGGCCGCCCGGGTCGTGCGCCCGCCTCGCGCGCGCGACGCGCCGCGACAGCGCGGCGCGGGCGGTAACGTCAGGCGAGCGGCGCGCAGCGCGCCGGGAGCACCCCGTGAAGCATCCGTTCCTGATCGGCCCCCGCCTCTACCTGCGCCCCGTGGACCCCGCCGACGTCGACCTGTTCTTGCGCTGGTTCAACCACCCCGACGTGCGCCGGACGCTGCGGGTCAAGGACCCCATGACCCGCCTGTTCGAGGAGGAGTTCGTGCGCAAGCAGGCCAAGATGGGCGAGGTCGAGCGCGTGCTCGTGATCGTGCTGCGCGAGGGCGAGCGCCCGATCGGCACGATCGGCCTGCACGAGGTCGTCCCGCTCGCCGCGCGCGCCGCCACGCTCGGGATCGCGATCGGCGAGCCCGACTGCTGGGGCCAGGGCTACGGGACCGAGGCGATCGGCCTCCTGCTCGACCACGCCTTCGACGACCTCAACCTGCACCGGGTCGGCCTGACCTGCTACGACTTCAACGCCCGCGGCCTGGCCTGCTACGAGAAGCTCGGCTTCGTGCGCGAGGGCGCCGCGCGCGAGGCCTTCTTCCGCGAGGGCCGCTGGGCCGACGAGGTCCTGATGGGCATCCTGGCCCGCGAGTGGCGCGCGCGCCGGCAGCGCACGTGAGGCGCGCCGGCAACGAGGCAGAGCTTCTCGCGACAAGGAGGAGACCGCCAAGGACGGCAACACTACTGCAACGACGGAGCTGTCGCTCGAGCGACTCCTCCTTGGCCAAAAATATGACCGCCAAGGACGCCAAGGACGCCAAGGCTGTCGCTCGGAGAGCCTTCTCCATGGCCCAAGAGGAGACCGCCAAGGAGCTGTCGCTCGAGCGATAGCTCCTCGGCCAGGGCGGCGGACCTCGGATGCGACAGCTCTTCCTTCCGCTCTTGCCCGTCGGACTCGGTCAAGGGGTGAGCGTGATCAGCGACAGCTCTCCCTTGGCGCTCTTGGCGTCCTTGGCGGTCAATTCTTGAGCGCGGGAGCCGCCCCTGCCAGCGGCAGCTCTTCCTTGGCGCTCTTGACGTCCTTGGCGGTCATTCTTGGGCCCGGGAGCCGGCCTGCCAGCGACAGCTCTCCCTTGGCGCTCTTGGCGACCTTGGCGGTCAATTCTTGG
>CAZMSZ010000415.1:0-6357 GCA_964569055.1 uncultured Planctomycetota bacterium
TCGGCGCAGGCCATCTGACTCGACTCACGCCACGCGCCGCGCGGCCTCCCGGTCGAACAGCACCACCTCGACCCCGTCGATCGTGGCCACCAGCCGGCCGACGCGGGCGCGGGCCATGAGCAGCTCGGCCAGGGCGCGGTCGAACCCGACCGTCGCGCTCGGGGTGGGCAGGGCGGGCGGCATGCGCCGCGCCGGGCGGGTCTCGCCGCCCGGGATCGTGCGGAAGCGGCGGGTCGGCGGGCGCGGCTCGGCGGCGGGTGGGGCGCCCAGGGGCTGGCGCTTGCGCGGGCCCGGGTCGGGGCGGTGCTCCACCGTGCGGACCTGCGCGAGGTCGACGCCTTGCACCTCGGCCCTGGTGAAGTCCACGCCGGGGGCCCAGGCGCGCTTGAGGTCGGTCGAGAACAGGCGCGCGCCCGCGAGCTCGACCCCTTCCAGGCGGCTCTCGGCCAGCACGGTCCGGGTCAGGTCGGCGCCGGTCAGGTCGGCGCCGGTCAGGTCGGCGCCGGTCAGGTCCACCTCGCGCAGACGCGCCCCGCTGAGGCGCGCCCCCCGCAGGTCGGCGCGCGCCAGCTTGGCGCCCTCGAGGCGGGCGCCCGAGAGATCGGCCTCGGCCAGCCGCGCGCCGCCGAGCTCCTCGCCCCGCAGGTCGATCGCGCGCAGGTCGAGGCGCCCCGCGTCGAGCCCGTCGCGCCGCAGCTCCGCCACGATCTCGCGGGCGTGGCGCCCCTCGAGCTGGCGCAGGTCCGCGACCAGCTCCTCCACGGCGGCGCGACCTCGCGGCGTGAACCAGCGGATCGCGAGCTGGCCGCGGCTCGGCGCCTGTTCGCGGGTGAAGCGGGTGTGTCGGCCCGAGGGCGAGGGCATCGCGGCCTCCTCCTCTCCCTCATCGACCCCCGATCCGCCGGGCTGAAGGCGCGATCGCGGGCGGGCGCGCGCACGGCTGCGCTCAGGACAGCCAGCGGTGCCGACGGAAGGACGCGCCCGGGGTGCCGCGGCAGCGCCCGGGGCGGCAGCCCTCACGCCTCGAGCCGCACTGCGTGCACGTCGCCAGGCTCACGCGCACGACCCGGCGGGCCTCCTCGGCGCCCTCCAGCAGCGGCAGCCCGCGGCGGCCGGTGCAGCCGAGCGCGGTGCACCGGCCGGCCTCCGCCAGGCACTCGCCGTGAAGGACCGTCTGGCACTGCTCGCACGCCACGAGCTCCTCGGGCGGCCCGGCCTCGAGGTCGTCGTGGCAGTAGGGGCACTGCCGCCCGGCCAGGCCTTGCGACTCGTCGCTCGCGACCGTGATCGGCGGCGGCGGCTCCCGCTCGAGCCGCTCGCAGGTGCGCGCGATCGTGGTCAGCAGGCGCAGCAGCCGCTTGGCCCGTCCGGGCACGAGGTCGAACTCGTCGCGCGGCCCGACGGCGCTCACCGCGCCGTCGCCGAGCCGCAGCTCGCGCACCCCGAGGTCCATGAACAGGCTGGCGAGCGCCCCGCGCACGGACGGGTGCTGCACGAGCTGGCGGGCCCGCGCCCGGCCCTCGGGCGTGCGCCCGTCCGGCTCCGCGCGGTAGGTCGCGGCGCCCTCCCGCTCGAGCGACACCGTGAGCAGGACGTCGCTCTGGGGCGACAGGCTCACCTGGTAGCGCAGCCCCTCGTCCTCCGACGCGGGCACGCACACCTCGACCGCGCGCCCGTGGTGGACCCCCCGCGCCGTCCGCTCCCCCGCCTCGCCGCGCACGACCTCGCCCTGCGTGAGGCTGCGCTCCAGTTGCCGGAGCCGCTTGCCGAAGCCGCCCGCGCCCAACCGGTGGTCGGCCCGCCGTCGCCGACGCGCGCGGGCGTAGGCCGCCCGCGGCCCGGCGGAGCCGTAGGTCGTCCCGCCGGGGTTCGTCACCGCGAGCACGCCGCGCGCGAACGCGAGCGCGGCCCCGCCGATCATGCACAGCGTCAGGGCGACGAACGCCAGCTCGATCACCTCGTTCAACGGCCCGGCCCCCAGAGGCAGCGGCGCGCGGCGCGCGCCCTCCGCTCAGTGTAAGCCAGGCGCTAGGACAACCCGCGCGGGTCCGCTACGCTCTGTGCGATGCGCCGCGCCGATCGCTCCAGCTACATCGAGACGCGCTACGGCCGCGAGCAGCGCCTCGTGCACTGGCGCGAGCAGCAGCTGGTGAGCGACCTGCTCGGCCGGCTCGTGCGGCCGGTGCGGCGCGCGCTCGACGCGCCGTGCGGCCACGGGCGGCTGACCGGTGCCCTGCGGCGCCTGGCGAGCGAGCAGGTCGTCGCGCTCGACCTCAACGGCCGCCGCATGCGCGCGCTGCTCGAGGCCGAGCGGGTCGCCCCAGGCGCCCCGCTCTCGGTGCTCGCGGTCGACCTCGCCCGGCCGCTCCCGTTCGACGAGGGCGCGTTCGACCTCGTGCTCTGCTTCCGGCTCCTGCAGCACGTGCGGGACGGCGAGGCGCAGCGCGGCCTGATCGGCGAGCTGGCGCGGGTCAGCGGCCGCTACCTGCTGCTGTCGTACTACGCGTCGGGCACCCTGCACGCCCTGCAGCGGCGGCTCAAGATCGCCGTGCGCGGCGAGCGGCGCGCCGCGCTCGCCATGATCGCGCCGGCCGTGATGCAGGGCGCGTTCGAGGCGAGCGGGCTCGAGGTCCTCGAGGACCGCGCGGTCCTGCCCGGGCTCCACGCGCAGCGCGTGGTGCTGCTGGAGCGGACGGCGACGCCCGCGCCGCTGTCGGGCGCGGCGAGCTGAGGCCGGGCGCCGCCGCGCTCGGGGCGGCGCCCGCCCGCCTTCAGGCGGCGCGCCGCCGACGCACGAGCAGGCCGGCCAGGCCGAGGCCGAGCAGGCCCAGCGCCGCCCAGGGCGTGGCGCCGGCGGCCGCGGCCGGCGCAAGCGCGCAGCCCGCCCCCGAGGCCACGTGCACGTACTCGGGCGTGCGCGCCGCCTCGCTCTTGGCCTTGAGCACCTCGAGGTGCGCCCGGGTGTAGGGGTCGAGCCGCGCGCCGGTGAGCAGCGGCGCGAAGCGGCGCTCGAGCTCGCGCAGGCGCGACCAGGCCAGCTTGTTGGCCACCGGGGGCGAGATCCCGTCCCCGACCGCGATCTGGATCAGCCGGCGCACGTAGGCGTCCTGCAGGTTCTGGCGCACGCTCGAGATCGCGGGGTCGAGCGCGGTCGGCTCGCCGCCCGGCTGCCGCTCGAGCTCGCTGAAGATCGCCGCCTCGAGGGTGTCGAACAGCTCGGGCAGCGTGAGCGGGGTGGGCGCGCCCGTCGCCTTGGCCCGCTGCTCGTTCTCCCAGATCCGCGCCAGCACGTCGTCGGCGGTCACGAAGAACAGCGCCCAGCTCTGGATCTGCGCGACCCGATCCATGACCGAGTAGTCGAGGCTGGCGTTGCCGTCGGGCGAGCCCCAGTGGACCCAGCGCCCGGCCGCGAGCTTGCCCCGGAGGTCGGCGGGGATCTGCAGCGCCGCGCCCGAGAAGATCTGCTCGCCCAGCCAGGCCAGCGCCTCGCGCTGCTTGGCGGCCTCGACCACCGAGATCGGCGCGCGCGCGTTCGGGTCGCCCTTGCGATCGCGGAAGAACGACAGCCCGCCCACCAGCCGCGCCGTGAGCGCGGCCGACTGCTGCACCTCGAACAGGGTGATGTTCAGCGCGCGGCGCAGCCGGCTGTAGCTCTCGCCGTCGGCGACCGAGCGGCCCTCGAGGTCGCTCCACAGCGCCTGCACCAGCGCCACGCGGTGCTCGGCGAACGCGAGCGGGTCGTTGCCCATGTCCCACTGGGTGATCAGCGGGTCGGGCGAGCCGAGGTCCTCGTCGGTGGCGTAGGGGAGCCCCTGCTCGGCCACCTTGCGCGGCACCGCCTGCAGCTCCTCGGCGTCCTCGTCGCACAGCTTGTAGCCGTACTCGATCGCGATGTGGTCGTAGGGGCCGATCGTGCGCGGGAGGAAGTTGCCCTGCCGGTCGGGGTCGCTGCTGAGGTTGAGCGGGTGGTAGTCCATGACCGAGGCCGAGGTGGCCGGGGGCTTGTCGCCGTTGTTGATCGCGTCGAGCGCGAGCATGCTCGAGGCCTTGAAGTTGTGGCGCAGCCCGAGGGTGTGCCCGACCTCGTGCATGACCGTCTCGCGCACGATCGCGGTGAGGTAGTCCTCGAGCGGGGCGCCCGAGGGGCCCACGCGCATCACGCCGCCGAGCGCGAGCTGCGCCAGGCCGACCTGCTGGGGGAGCATCTCGCCGAGCTGGCAGGAGGCCGCGTTCGCGGCGCGCGCGGGGAGGACGCGCGCGAGGTCGGCGCGGCGCTCCACGCGCGGCTCGGCCGCCTGCTCGAGGAGGCCCTCGAGCGTCACGGCGCGGCCCTCGCCCTGCAGCTCGCGCAGCAGCGCGCGCACCCGCTCCACCTCGGGCGAGCCCTCGCGCCGGGTGAAGCGCGCCAGCGGGTGCAGCTCGGGCTTCTGCTCGAGCAGCCGGGCCATGGCCGGGGTGAGCAGCTTGCTCGGCGCCTCGCGGATCAGCACGTCGTAGTCGCGCATGTAGCCGCGGAGCATGGAGTCGTCGAAGATGATGTCCGCGTCGAGGATCCGCCCGTTGCGCGGGTCGACCCGGCTCGGGCCCATGGCGAACGGGGTCTCGGAGGTGATCCAGCGGAAGAAGTTGTAGCGCACGTCCTCGGGGTCGATGTCCGCGAACTGCGTCTCGGTCTGCTGCCGCACCACGATCGCGCCGGTGATCCCGACCTCCTCGAAGGCGCGGTTCCACTCGAGGATCGCCTCCTGCACCGCCTGCCGGTAGGCGATCGGGACCGTCTTCTCGACGTAGAACACGATCGGCTCCTTGGGCGGCGAGAGCGGGAGCTCGGGGTCGGCCTTCTCGAGCTTCCAGCGGTTGATCAGCCGGACCATGCGGCCCTCGCGCGGGTCACCGCTCGTGTAGTCGCGGATCGCGGTCACGAAGTAGCCGATCCGCTCGTCGGCGACGCGCGGGGTGTACTCCTCGAGCGAGGGGAGCTGGCTGATCGAGTAGTGCAGCGTCATGAACGTGCCGTCCCCGTAGAGCGGCATGTTGACGGCGACCTCCACGTTCTGCGGGAAGGCCTTGACCTTGGTGAACCGCGCCAGCCCGGTGTCGAGCGCGAAGTAGCCGCCGAAGAAGGTGCGGAACCCGCGGCTGAGCAGCTCGCCGAGGTCGACGAGCAGCTCGCCCTCCTCGCCCTCGCCCTCGATGTCGAGGTCCGCGAGCAGGCGGTCGGCGTAGGTCCGGCGCACCACCTCGGCCAGCGGCTTCTCCTCGTCCGCGCGCTGCTGCGTGTTGAGCTCGATCAGGAGCAGCTTCTTGCCCCAGCGATCGAAGCGGACCAGCTTGTCCTGCCACTGCCAGCCGGCGTATTCGCTCCCGCCCGAGACCGAGGTCGCGAGGAAGAAGGGCTGGCCCAGCATGTCGCTCGAGACCGCGGCCAGGAGGCGCTCCTCCTTCTCCTTGCGGTAGAGGCGCAAGAAGCCGTCCTTGCGCTCGAACCCGTCCACGACCTCCTCGAGCTTGGGGAACTCGCGCTCCTCCTCGTCGTCGGCGCGGACCGAGGACGGCGTCATCATGATGAGAGCGAGCGGCAGCGCGGAGAGGGTCGCGGCGAGGCGCTTCATGGGCTCCTCCTTGGCAGGGGGCGTAGTCTATCAGCGCCGATCCGGCTGCGTAGCCGCACGCCCAAAAGGAGTTGCGTCGAGGAGCGGGTC
Organism: uncultured Planctomycetota bacterium; assembly: GCA_964569055.1. Lineage (GTDB taxonomy): Bacteria > Planctomycetota > J058 > J058 > J058 > JAWLGW01. The sequence continues at coordinate 5,703 of CAZMSZ010000415.1, forward strand.
AGGTGACCCGCTGGCGCGCTGCGTCAATGTGCCCCCTTTCGGAGCGGGGGTCACTTGGGTTATGCTTCCGATCGTTCACCGCACGTTCTCCAGAGCGGCGAGGAGTCGCCCTCTGGAGGCCCAGGGGAAAAGGGTTCGACGCGCGCGACGGGGATGTGGGCGAAGAGAGGGGTGAGCGAGCGCTAGCGAGAAGGTTGACGCGATCATGCTGCCCAAGACCGTGGACCACCTCTCGGCCCGTCCCACGACGGCGGCGACCCGCTTTTGCAAGGAGCTCGGCTGCGAGCAGACGACCCGCGAAGGCAAGCCGTACTGCCCCGACCACGTCGAGAACCATCCTTACGTGCAAGAGATCCTCGACACGCTCGCGGCCCGCGAGGCCGAGGAGCGGCAGGTTCGTTCGCAAGGCGCGCGCGCCGTCGACCCGCGCGGGCTGACCGCCAAGGAGCTGGTGCTTCACCTCTCGCTCCACGGCGCGCGCACGCTCGAGCGCCTCTCGCGCGAGCTGCAGCTCGACCCGCGGATCGTCGACGGCTACGTGTCGGCGCTCGTGGAGCGCGGCGTGGTCACGCTCGGGCGCACCAACCGCGGCTCGACCGTGGTGCGCCTCGCGGGCGAGGACGCGGGGCTGCTCGAGGGGCTCGACGAGGATTAG
>CAZMSZ010000416.1:0-6339 GCA_964569055.1 uncultured Planctomycetota bacterium
CGTCGCCGTCCTCGACGTCGACCAGCTTGAGGTCGCCGGCGAGCGGCGGGTCGAGCTCCTGCGGGGAGAGGACGTGCAGGCAGAACACGTCCATGCGGCGGGCCGCGAAGTAGCGCACGGCGTCCTCGTAGCCGCCGCGGTCGAGGAAGTCGGAGACCAGGATCACCACCCCGCGGGTCGGCTGCTCCTGCGCGAACCGCTTGCAGGCGGCGCCGAGGTCGGTCCGCCCGGCGCAGGGGGTCTGCTCGAGGAAGTGGAGCAGCTTGCGCAGGTTCCGCCGGCCGCGCTCGGGGCGCAGCACCCGGTCGAGCTGCGAGGAGAACGTGCCCACACCCACCCGGTTCATGTTGACCAGGCCGATGTACCCCAGCGCCGCGAGCACCCGCTGCGCGTAGCGGAACTTGTTGGGGCGGCCGTAGTCCATGGAGGCCGAGGCGTCGAGGAGGAGGTAGACGTGCAGGTCCTCCTCCTCCTGGAACAGCTTGATCATGAGCCGGTCGAGCCGGGCGTAGATGCTCCAGTCCAAGAAGCGGAGGTCGTCGCCCGGGGCGTACTGCCGGTGGTCGGCGAACTCGACCGACTGCCCGCGCTTCTTGGAGCGCTTCTCCCCCTTGACCCGCCCCTGCAGCAGCTTGCGCGACACGATGTCGAGCCGGCCGACCTTGGCGAGGAAGTCGGGGTCGAGGAGCGGAGCGTCGTCCTCGCCGAGGGTCCCGGTCTGATCGAGCCGCCCGTCGCCCTCGCTCACGCGCGCTGGAGCTCCTCGCCCTTCACGGTGGTCGGGACCTCCTCGAGGATCTGCGCCACCACCTGGTCGGTCGAGATCCCCTCGGCCTCGCCCTCGAAGTTGAGCAGGACGCGGTGGCGCAGCGCGGGGAGCGCCGCGCCGCGCACGTCGCCGAACGAGACGTTCCAGCGCCCGTCGAGGAGCGCGCGGAACTTGGCCGCCAGGATCAGGGCCTGCACGCCGCGCGGGCTGGCGCCGAACCCGACGAACTGGTTGGTCATGGGCACCGCGAACTCGCCGCCCGGGTGGGTCGCGAGCACCAGCCGGATCGCGTAGTCCTTCACGTGGGTGGCGACGACCAGCTCGCGCACCAGGCCGCGCCAGCCCAGGATCGCCTCGCCGTCCATGACCTTCTGCGGCTCGGCGACCTCCTTGCCGGTGGTGCGGTCGATGATCTCGGCCAGCTCGGCGCGGGTCGAGTACTTCACGAGCAGCTTGAACAGGAAGCGGTCGAGCTGGGCCTCGGGGAGCGGGTAGGTCCCCTCCTGCTCGATCGGGTTCTGGGTGGCGAGCACGCAGAACGGCTCGGGGAGGGTGTAGGTCGTGGAGCCCGAGGTGACGCGGTGCTCCTGCATGGCCTCCAGCATGGCCGACTGGGTCTTGGGCGTGGCGCGGTTGATCTCGTCCGCCAGCACGAGCTGCGCGAAGATCGGCCCCTTGCGGAACTGGAACTCGCGCCCGCCGCCCTCGCTCTCGACCACGATCGTGGTGCCGATGATGTCGGCCGGCATGAGGTCGGGCGTGAACTGGATCCGCGAGAACTGCAGGTCCAAGACCCGCGCCAGCGTGCGGATCAGGTGGGTCTTGCCCAGGCCCGGCACGCCCTCGAGCAGGCAGTTCCCGCCGGTGAACACGCCCGTCAGCACGCCGTCCACGATCTCCTCGTGGCCGACGATCGCCTTGCCGATCTCCGCCTTGAGCCGGCCGTACTCCGCGCGGAAGGTGGCGGCCTTGGCCTCGATCTCCTTGGGGTCCATGGTCGGGGTCTCCTCGCTGCCTCGCTAGGAGGCGTCGCCGGCGCCGCCCGAGCGGCGCTCCTCGTCTTCACGGTTGCGGCGCGCGCGCCGCTTCGCCTCGAGCAGGCGGTTGGTATAGCCCTCCTCGCCCGGCGCGCGGGTCGGGTCGGCCGAGAGCTGCGTGGGCTTGGGCGGGACCGGCTGCGGGCGCGCCGGCGCGGGCGCGCCGCCCGCGACCTGCACGGGCGGGGCCGAGCTGGCCGCCGCGCCGGGCTCGAACTTGGCGAGCTCCTCGCGCCGCTGCTCGCGGACCGCGTCCTTGCGGGCGCGCAGCCGGTCGAGCGTGGGCTCGTTCGGCTTGCGTCCGCCCGGCAGCGCGGCGCGCGCCCGGGCCACGAGCTTGGCCCAGTCGATCGCCACGCGGCGGACCCCGACGTCGAGCAAGAACAGCCCGAGCGCGAGGGCGAGCGCCAGCGGCCAGCGCTCCTCGAGCGCCTCCTTCTCGCCCAGGCTGGCGCGGTCCCAGGGGTCGACCGACCAGTCGATCAACTGGGCCGGCTCGATCACGCGGCCGCCGCCGGCGCGGGCCAGCTCCTCGAGCGCGGCGCGGTCGGAGGCGAGCTTGCGGAACTCCTCGCTGTAGGGCACCACCAGGCCGGTGGTGACCGAGTGGCGCCGCTGGCCGTCCTCGTCGAGGGTGAGCAGCGACACGCTGTGGGTCCCGACGCCCTCCAGCGGGAACTCCGCCTCGTAGCGCCCGGCCCCGCGCTGCTGCAGCCGGACCTCGCGGGGCTCCCCGTCGGGGCCAGCCACGTTGGCGGTCACGATCAGGCCGTCCACCACCTCGCCCTCGGCCGTCACCGCGTCGAGCACGACCTGCCCGCGGTCGCCCTCGAGGCTGGTGCGCACCTGGAACAACGACTCCTTCACGTCCTTGCTCACCCAGCGCACGGCCTGCGACCAGAACGGCCGGAAGCCCTCCCACTTGACCCACTCGGTCGCCCAGCGCGGGCGGGCGTCGGAGGTGAACGCCAGCGACTTGCCCACCCCGTACTGCCAGTGCGCGAGCACGGGCGCGTCGTCGGGCGAGACCAGCGCCACCTCGGCGCGCGGCTTGGCCTCGGTCAGCACGTAGCCCGTGACGGGCGGGAGGTCGCGCAGGCCGGCCAGCACGCCGCTGCGGGTGCGCGCGACGGGCGTGAACGTCTTGTTCACGATCAGCGGGCGGGTGACCTTCTTCGACTCCTTGAGGAAGATCTGGGGGAGCTGGTTGATGTCGTCGAGGTAGTAGTACTTCCCCCCGGTGACGTTGGCGATCCGCTTCATGGCGTCGACGCTCGGGCCCTGCGAGCCGCCGTGGGCGCCGTAGCAGATCGTCGAGACGGTGATCCGCTCCTGCTGGCACTTCTTGAGCAGCGACGGCGCGGGCGGGCTCGGGTCGCCGTCGGACATGATGATCATGTGCTTGACGGCCGCCTCGGTCTTCTCGAGGCCCTTGAGCGCCATGCGGAAGATCTCGTCGAAGTCGGGCATGTCCCCGATCAACATGTTCTGGATCGCCTTCTTGATCGCCCGCTTGTTGCGCGCCTGCTGCAGCGGCACGGCCCACTCGCTCCCGTTCCCGAAGATGAGCACACCGACGTGATCCTTGGCGGAGAGGCCGTCGATCGCGCGCTGGCACACCTTGATCGCCATGGCGTTGCCCTGCTCGATCTCGCAGCTGTGCATGATCATGACGAGCGCGCCGTCGGGGATCACCTCCTCTTGCTTGATGTCCATCTCGACGGGGAGCGCCCGCTCGACGGGGCTCCCGCGCCACTCGCCCGGGCCGAACGAGCGCGGGCCGCCGATCATGATCAACCCGAGGCCCATGTCGCCCACCGCCTGCTCGATCCCCTCCTGCTGGCTGGCCGAGAGGCTGGGGGCGGCGACGTCGTCGAGGATGATCGCGTCGTAGCTCTGCAGCTCGCCCACGCGCAGCGGGAACTGGATCGCGGGGATCGCCTTGACCCGGATCTCCTCGGCCCGCAGCGCGGCGAGCAGGTGGCGGGACTCGAGGCCGACCGCGTCGGAGTCGTCGTGCACGAGCAGCACCTGCGCCTTGCCGCGCGCGAACACGAAGCCGTGGGCGGTGTTGTTCTGGAACACGCGGTCGCCGGTCGCCGCGCCGAGCGGCTCGACCACGGCCTGGATCCCGAAGAAGCCCGCCTCGCCCAGGGTGAGCTGGAACTTCTCGACGTTGCGCCCGGCCGCGAGCTGGACCCGGCGGGTCTCGACCAGCGCGCCCTCCTGCCACAGGTGGACGTTCGCCTCGGTCGCCTGCTGCGACTCGACCAGCACGCGGACCACGAACGGCTCGCCGATCTTGGCCTCGCTCGGCACGATCACCTTGTCGACCAGGACCTCGTTCGAGTGGGCGTACTCCAGCGGGACCACGTCGACGGACACGCCCTGGCTGCGGGCCTGGGCGAGGGCGGCCGCGGCGTCGCCCGCGGTGGCGTTCCCGTCGCTGAGGAGGATGATCCGCCCGCGGGCGTCCACGTCGAGCGCGCCGAGGGCGGCCCGCAGGCCGGCCTCGATGTCGGTCGCGTCGCGGTCGACGTCCGAGGCGTAGCGGGCGAGCGGCCGCTGCTCCTTGCGGAGCGTGCCCTCCGTCAGCCCCTCGCGCCCGAACACGACCACCTTGGCCCGGTCGCGGCGCGGGTCCATGCGCTCGCGCGACTTGTTGATCGCCTCCAGCGCCAGGCGCGCCTGCGCGTCGGGGATCGAGCGCGAGTGGTCGACGACGAAGATCACCTCGACGTTCTTGGTCAGGTCGCGCCACTCGAGCTCGGCGGCGGCGAAGGCGAGGAGCGCCACCACGCTCATGCGCAGGGCCAGCGCGGCCCGCCGCCGCCCCGGCTCGAGCCCGGCCAGAGACCGCCGCCCGATCAGCCACACCAGGGGCAGCAGGAGCAGCAGGACGAGGAAGTGCGGGCTCGCGAACGAGACCGGCATCAAGCACCCCGGCGGAGGCGCGCGACGGTATCACGAGGCGCGGCGGCGCGTGGGCTCATGGGTGCTCCCGCAGCACGTCGCCGCGGCGCAGGGCATACACCCGGTCGCCCCCCGAGTCGAGCACCCACACCCGCTCGGCGGGCCCGAGGGCCACACCCCAGCAGCGGTTCACGCTCCCGATCGCCCGGCCCGGCGTGCCCCACGTCCCGAGGCAGCGGCCGTCGGGCGCGAGCACCGACACGCGCTGGTTGCCGAACTCGGCCACCCACACGTTCCCGTCCTCGTCGAGCTTGACGTCGTAGGGGAAGTCGAGCTGACCCGGCTCGCGCCCCCGCTCGCCGAGCTGTCCCACCCACTCGCCGGCGCGCGTGAACATGGCGATGCGGTGGTTGACCGCGTCCGCCACGTACACCCGGTCGCGCGCGTCGTCGACCGCGACCTCCATGGGCCGGCGGAGCTGGCCTGCCTGGTCACCGAACGTGCCGAACGCGCGCTCGAGGCGGCCTTCGGCCGTCCAGACCTGCACGCGGGCCACGAGGTCGCCGTAGTCGGTCGTGTAGAGCCGTCCGTCGGCGCCGGCGCGGACCGAGGTGAGCAGCATGAACTGCCCTGGCGCGGCGCCGGGCGCGCCGAAGGCGCGGATCAGCTCGAGCTCGGGGGTGTAGATCAGCACGCGGCAGTAGTGCGTGTCGGCGACGAGCAGCATGCCCTCCGCGTCGAACCCCAGGCCGGTGGGGCGGCCCTGGTCGATCCCCGGCGTGCGCACCGCGGCGATGAGCCGCCCCTGCGCGTCCCAGCGCTGGATCCGGCCCGACTTGTCGGCCACGAACACGCTGCCGTCGCGGGCGACCACCAGGGCTCGCGGGAACGCGAGCTGCCCGTCCTCGAGCCCCTTGCCGCCGAGCCAGAACTCGACGGGCTCGGCGCCCGGCGCCGGCGTCGCGGCGCGCGCCGGGTCGTAGTGGCGCGGCTGCGCCTCGGGTGGGAGCGGGTCGGGCAGCGGATAGGGGACGCCGTCGGGCTGCATCGCCGGCTCGACGCCCCCGGCCTGGGGGGCGGCGGGGCGCGGGGCGGGGGTCAGCGCGGCGCCGGTGTCGGTCGCGTCGGCGGGTGCCGGCGCATCCGCGGCGGGCGACGGCGGCGCCGGCTCGCAAGCCGCGAGCGCGAGCGCGAGGCTCAACGAGCCGAGGAGACGCACCGAGCCGAAGACCACCGCGCTACTGGCGCTCGGGTGTGATGCTATCGATGTAGTCGCGGACGTACTTCGACATGCCCTTGGGGATCCGCGTCTTCTCGAGCGCCTCGGCGGCCTTGGCCGCGGCGGCCTCCATGACCTCCTGATACTCGGCCTCCGACTCGCCCTTCACCTGCTTCCCGTCGCGGAAGTACGAGCCGACGATCTTGCCCTCCCCGACCTTGCCGCGGATCCGCGAGGCCTTGAACCCGTCGGGCTGATCGAGGTCGCCGATCGGCCGCTGCCCGAACCCGCGCCCCTGCCCGCCAGGCCCCGGCGGCGGCTGCTGGTTGGGATCCTGCGGATCGCCGTTCCCCGGCTGCTGCCCACCGTGCTTCTTCCCGCACCCGGGGCAGATCTTGGGC
>CAZMSZ010000417.1:0-6307 GCA_964569055.1 uncultured Planctomycetota bacterium
GCGCCGCGGCGCCCGAAGCGGCGCTGCTCCTTGGCGAGAAGGCGCTTCGTAGGGCGAGAGGGGCTTCGGGCCCAGTGCCCGGTGTCGCTGTCGCTGGTGTGCCGGCTGGTCGGATCAGCGAAGCTCATTTGGTGCGCCGCCGCGGCGACGCGGCTGTTCTGGCGTGAGGTGCCACGTATTGGCATGAGGGACGCGTCGCCCGAAGCGGCGCTGCTGTTCGGCGCGCTCTGTCGTGCGAGACGGGCTTCGGGCCCGGCGCGCGGGGTCGCTGTCGCTGCTGCGCTCGTCGGGCCAGCCAAGCTCATTTCGCGACAGCTCCCCCCCAGGCTCCCCGGCGCGCCTGTGCGTGTGAACTCCGGACGAGCGGGTCGGGCTCAGTCGGCCTCGCCGCTCGCGCCCTCGCCCCTCCGGTGCATGGTGGGAGGCGCGGCCTCCTCCTCGGGCTCCTCCGCGCCGGCCGGCGGGAGGTCGACCTTCGCGATCCGGCCGCGGTGCATGCGCTTGATCGAGAGGCGCAGCTCGCCGCCCGGCGCGAGCAGGCGTTCGAGGTCCTTCACGGTCTGGACCGGCTCGTCGTTGACGTGGGTGATCAGCTCGTAGGGCTTGATCCCCGCGATCGAGGCCTTGCTGCCCATGGTGACCTTGGCGATCACCACCCCGGGCTCGTCGGGCGTCCGCTGCAGGTAGCGGCGCACCTCGTAGGTCATGTCCGCCGCGGTCAGCCCGAGCGCCTTCGCCTCGTGGCGCGGGGCGCTGTGGAAGTGGTGCGGGCCGGCCTCGATCGTCATGTCGAGCGCCAGGACGTCGCCCGCGCGCGCCACCTCGGCCACGAACTTGGTGCCGAAGCCGATGTCGGTGAGCGAGCGGGTGAGGCTGGTCTCGACGGGGGGCCACGGCGCGGGGATCTGGTCGAAGTACTGCTCGGGCACCTGGTCGAGCTGGTCCCAGGGGAAGGCGCCCATGAAGGCGCTCGGGTCGTGGTCCATGCGGACCTCGAGCGGCTTGGGCTGGCCCTCGACCTGCAGGCGGAGCAGGACATCGCCCATTTGGATCCCGACCCGCTCGGCCGGCGAGCCTTCGTAGACGTACACCACCAGCGCGCCCTGCGCCCCGTTCTGGGTCAGGTGCGCCACGCCGTTGGCGCGGGCCAGGTCGGCGTCGAGCTGCTGCAGCTCCACCCCCAGCCAGGCCAGCTTGTCCTCCTCGCCCTCGGCGACGGGGACGTTGTTGGGGTCGAGGTGCTCCTCGAGCTCGGCGAGCACGCGCGCGAGCGCCGACGCCGGGGTGGCCTTCACGTCGGGGTTGGACCAGCGCTCGCGCACCGTGACCGGCTGCCGGCGGGCGAGCGGCAGCGCCACGAGCTCGCCCTCGAGCGTGAAGGTGAACACGCCCTGCCGCCCGCCCTGCTGGCTGCGGTAGTCCTGCTGGCGGTAGGCGGTCGCCTCGGGCACGCCCGGGTGGAGCAGCTCGCCGCGCCCCTCCTCGAGCTGCGTGAACCACGTGCGGCCGAGGTGCACCACGCGCTCCTCCCCCTGGACCAGCACCTCGGCGAAGGTCAGGAGCGTGTCGCGCAGCAGCCGGACGTCACCGCCGGCCAGCTTGGCGGGCGTGGGGAGCGGGGCCGCGCTCGAGACCACCAGCGCGCCGTAGTCCTTCAGGCTGCCCGCGAACGCGCCCTCGAGCGGCTCGGCCGCGCCCGGCACGAACAGGTCCACCCGCTCCAGCCGGGCGGTCTGCTTGGGCTCGAGGTCGGCGAGCACCAGCGCGCGACGCTCCCCCACGACCACGGCCACCCCGTTCCACTCGGTCAGCTCGTCCTCGTCGCCGCGGCCCATCATCATCATGCGCTGCATGGCTCCGCGCGCCTTGGGGCTGCGGAACGTGAGCCGCGCCCGGAGCAGGGCCGCCGCGCCGCCCGCCTCGAGGCGCTGCAGCGAGCCGGCGAGCGCGGCGGCGTCGACCTGCGGCCAGGCCGTGGGGCTGCCCCGCCAGTCGCGCTCGAGGTGCAGCTCGCCCGTGAAGCAGGCGCCGACCCCCTGCCCGTCCGCGCCCACGATCACCGCGTCGGCGCCGATCTCGACCGCGCGCTCGCCGGTGTCCGCCGCCCAGATCGCGCCGCCCAGCGGGAACACGCGCGTGAGCCAGGCCCAGGGGCCCTTGTCGTAGGCGACCACCCAGTGGGGCCCCGCGACCGGCCCCTCGGCGAAGGAGAGGGGCTTGGTGCCCGCGAGCGGCTGCTCGAGGCGGAGGAACACCGCGTTCTGTCGCCGAGCGTAGCCGACCGCCGTGGCGGCCACCGAGGCCTCGCCGAAGTGGATCCGGATCGACTCCAAGAACCGCTCGGGCACCATGAGGTCGGCGGTCACGAGCAGGTCGGGCGCGAGCAGGTAGCCGTCGCCCCACACCGGACGGGCCTGGTCGATCGCCTGGCGGATCCGCCCGTCGACCCAGTTGGCGTAGCGGCCCGACATGGAGCGGGGCTGCTCGCCGCCGAGCACGCGGTAGCGGTACTCGATCTTGACCAGCGAGGGGGCGATCCGCTCCGCGACCTTGACCGCCGCGGCGGGGCCGGCGTCGGGCGCGGCCGCGGGGGCGTCCTGCGCCCCCGCCACGGCCGGCAGCAGGGCGCAGAGCAGCGCGGACAGCGCGAATCGGGGCATGTGCTTCATGAGTCGCTCCAGGCGCTCGGGCTCAGTCGTTGGAGTAGTCGCGCGAGATGTCGAGCACGTGCTGGCGCATGAGGCCCCGGCGCAGCACGCCCAGCACCAGGCGCGGCTTGGTGCTGTGGTTCTCCAGGCTGGCCTTGTGGATCGCCGCGAGCTCCTCGAGCGTCGTGACCGGCTTGCCGTCCACCTGGAAGATGATGTCCCCCTGCTGCAGGCCGGCGCGCTGGCCGTTGCCGGGGTACTTGACCCCGAACACGAACACGCCCTCGCGCCGGTAGAAGTAGAGGTCGGGGTTGTCGAACTGGTTGATCGCCTTGACGGTCACGTCCCAGCGCGGGCAGTCGAGCTCGTCGCCCTCGACCTGCCCCTTCTCGCGCGGGACGAGCTCCACCCTGAGGGTGTCGCCGTCGCGCTGCACCTCGAACGTGACCGGTTCGCCGCGCGGCAGGAGCCCGAGGGCCCGGCGCACGTGGGGGAGGTCCTCCTCGGACAGCGCGGTGAGCGGCTGGCCGGCCACGCTCAGCAGCCGGTCGCGCGGGCGCAGGCCCGCCTTGCGGGCGGGGCTGCCGGGGTCGGTCTCGGCCACGATCACGCCGCGATCGCCATCGAAGTAGACGTTGCGGTTGAAGTCGCGCAGCGGCTGGAGCTGGAGGCCCGTCCAGCTCCAGGCGATCGCGCCCTTGCGCAGGTGGGGCAGGAGGAGCTGCACCGTCTCGGACGGGATCGCGAACCCCATGTCGCCGCCGCCGCGCGTGTTGACGCCGATCACCCGCCCCTCGGTGTCGACCAGCGGGCCCCCCGAGTTGCCGGGGTTGATCGAGGCGTCGGTCTGCAGCCAGTGGCTGTACTCGCTCGCCTCGGGCAGGTAGCGCGTGGTGCAGCTGATGATCCCGATCGAGACCGAGCGGTTGAGGCCCCACGGCGCGCCCATGGCCATGACGAAGTCACCCTCGGTGAGCTTGGCCGAGTCGCCGAAGGAGGCCCACGGCAGCGGCGCGCTCCCCTCGGGCAGCTCGAGCTGCAGGATCGCGAGGTCGGTCGGCTTGTCGCTGCCCACGACCTTGGCCGCGAGCGCGGTCCCGTCGGCGAGCTGGCAGCGCACCTCGATCGCCTTGTCGATCACGTGCCAGTTGGTGAGCACCTCGCCCTTGGGGTCGAGGATCACGCCGCTCCCCGAGACCTCCTGGCTCTGCCGCTTGCCCTCCTCGTGCGACTCGCGGACGCACTTGATGAACACCACGGCGGGGAACACCTTCGCCTTGGCCTCGCGCACGACCCGGCGGAAGTCCGCCTGCAAGGCGTCCTGCGCGCGCGCCGGCGCGGCCAGCAGGGCCAGCGGCGCGAGCAGCGTCAGGGCGAGGGACGAGGGGCGCGGACGAGCGGTCATGACGGGGCCTCCTGAGCGGGGCCCGATCAGACCCGACCCGAGCGACCTGCGCCACCCCCGCCCGGCCGGGGGAGGCGGGGTCAGTCGGGATCGAGCAGCACCAGCAAGCCGTCGTCGAACTCGAGCACGTACGGCCCGCCGCTCCCCGCGCCGTGCACGTAGACCCGCGCGCGGTCACGCCAGCGAAGCCACAGCGGCGTGAAGAAGTGCCCGACGTCGAGCCGCGCTGCCTCCCAGCCGTCGCCCGCGTCGGACCTCAGATCGACCAGGGTCCGCTTGTCCTTGCCCGAGCCCTCGGTATAGACCCGCAGCCGCATGGGCGTCACGAGCCCGTCGTCGAGCAGCTCGCCGACCCGGCGCCAGAGGTCGGGGACCCGCGCGAGCCACCGGCCCGACAGGGCGCTGAACGTGCCGCCCATCATGCAGAAGCCGATCAGCGCGAGGACCTGTCCGACCATGGTGCGCCGACTGCTCCTGGTCTTCTCGAGGACGGTCCAGACGTCGGCCGGGTGGGTCACCCCCCACACGACCACCGCCAGGAACGCGACGAGAAGGGCCGCGGCGCAGGCCGACTTGATCACTATGCGGGCATAGGGCCCGATCCTGCCGAGCAGCCCCGGCGGGCTGCGCGTGACGCGCCCGTGCCAGCGGCGCCCCTCGCCGCGTCGCCGCCGGCCGCGGCGCTCCTCGCGCGGCTCCCTCGCCAGGAGCGGGCGGCTCCGAGCGCTCTGGCAACCCAGGGTCGGGCAGCCCCCCAGCTCGTCCCGGCAAGCGTCGTGCGTGAGCGCGCCGCAGCCCTCGCACGCGACCCGCTCGCCCTCCGCGATCGTCTCCCGGCAATACGCGCAGCGCGCGCGGTCGGAGCGGCGGCCTACGAGGCGGACCTTGCCCACGACCCCTGCGGCTCAGTCGCCTTCCGGCGCGACCGTCGAGCGGTCGAACTCGGTGTCTCCCACGTAGACCCACAGCGCGGCGCGCCGGACCACGACCTGGCTCGCGCCCTGCTCGCCGGGGCCGCCGTCCGTGGCGGCCGCGATCAGCCACCAGCCCGCCTTGGGGAGCGTGACCGCGAACACGCCCGCGTCGTCGGTGAGCACGCCGAGGCGGTAGTTCGGCAGGTAGCCGCCCTCGTGGCGGAGCTTGCCTGGGGCGTACGTCTCGGCCTCGACGACCACCTCGGGCTGGGGCTGCCCGTCGCTGAGCACCTTCCCGCGGAACACGCTGCCGACCGGGATCGCGTAGGGGCGGGTGAGCGGCACGATCTCGAGCGGGTCCCCGACGACGCGGCGCCAGCCGACCTGCGCCCCGGTCTCGTGCTTCACGTGCAGCACGAGCTTGCTGTAGTCCATGACCTTGCGCTGAGGCGGCTCGAAGAACAGCCCGCCGTGGATCGAGAACACGTAGTCGCCCGGCTTGTTGGGGGTGAAGCGCAGCCGCCAGCGGCGCGGCGCGTCCTCGGACGCGGGGACCTCCTCGAGCTTCTCGGCGAGGTTCACGAACCGCCGCTCGGGCGGGAACACGCCCACCCGCTCGGGCCGCTCGATCTCGTAGCGGTCGTTCCAGAAGGGGTGGCCGTTGGTGAGCTCGATCACCACCTCCTCGCCCGGCTCGACCATGGCCCGCTCGGTCAGGAGCATGGGGTAGTGCGCCCACACCACGCCCCCCAGCGCGAGCAGCGCGGCGGCGCTCAGCGTCACGATCCTCCGGCGCATGCGGCCTCCTCTTCGGGTCGAGTGTAGCGCCGGAGCGCCCGGCTCGCCGCGCGCGCAGGGCGAGGGGCCGCCGGCGCGTCCGCTCAGCGCCGCCGCGCCGCGGGCTTCTTGCGCGGCTTGGCCTTCTTCTTGGCGCGGCTCCCCTTCGCGGCCGCCGGCGCCTCGCCCGCGCCGGCCACCCGCGCGCGGATCAGCTCGAACGCGAGGCGCACGCCGAAGCCGGTGGCGCCCTTGCCCAGGTAGGTCCGCGCCGGGTCCGCGCTCCAGGCGGTGCCCGCGATGTCGAGGTGCGCCCACGCTCGCCCCTCGGGGACGAAGTGCTTGAGGAACCACGCCCCCGCGATCGTGCCGGCGGCGCGCCCCTTGCCGAGGTTCTTCACGTCCGCGACGTCGCTCTTGACGTGCTCCCCGTAGGCATCGTCCATGGGGAGCGGCCACACGAGGTCGCCCGAGGCCTCGCCGGCGGCGCGCACCTCGCTCGCGAGCCGCTCGTCGGGCGAGAGCACGGCCGCCCGCACGTCGCCGAGCGCGACCACGCAGGC
>CAZMSZ010000418.1:0-6275 GCA_964569055.1 uncultured Planctomycetota bacterium
GCGGCGCGCAATTTCAGCGACAGCGGGGGGGACTCTGGGGGGGCGGAGCCCCCCCGGAAACCACGAAGCCCGAGCCCAATCCCGCACCCTTGCGGGCTGCGGCTCCTGCTGTTTTGATGAGCCCCCGATTCGCGCTCGGCAAGGAGGTCCGATGAACGGGATCGGTCTTCCGGGCCCCGAGGACGAGGCCGAGGACGACGAGCTCGAGGACGACGACTACGAGGACGAAGACGAGTTCGACGAGGACGAGGACGAAGGGTTCGACGAGGACGAGGACGAGGACGGCTTCGACGAGTCGTTCGACGACGAAGACTACGCCCTCGGCTACGACGAGGACGACGAAGAGGACGACGATTTCGACGACGTCTGAGGAGACCGCCAGCGCCACCACGGCCGCCGTGGTCGCGATCGGCAACGAGTTGCTCTCGGGCAAGGTGCGCGACCGCAACCTCCACTACCTCGCCCGCGAGCTGCGGGCGCTCGGCACGCCCCTCGTCCTCGCCCTGATCGTCCCCGATGAGATCGACGCGATCGTCCGCGCGCTCGGCTGGGCCCGCGCGCAGGCCGACGTCGTCCTGACCACGGGAGGCGTGGGTCCGACCCACGACGACGTCACGCTTGAAGCCGTGGCCCAGGCCTTCGGCCTGGGCCTCTGCCCCGACCCGGGGCTGGAGGGCGCGATCCGCGCCTTCTACGGAGACCGGGTCAACGACGACCTGCTCTCCATGGCACGTGTCCCCCAGGGCGCCGAGCTGATCCAGCCGGCGCCCTTTTTCGTGCCCATCTTCCGGGTCGAGCGGGTCTACGTGTTCCCGGGCGACCCCGACGCGCTCGAGCTGTTGTTCGACGCCTGGAAGGAGGCGCTCCGCCAGCCGCCCTTCCACCTCGCGCGGCTCGAGCTCGACTGCGACGAGGGCGAGGTGGCGCCGCTGCTGCGGGCCGTGCAAGAGGGCGACCCGGCCCTGGCGATCGGCAGCTACCCGCGCTTCGACGCCGGCGCGCCCTACCGGGTGCTCGTCACGCTCGAGGCGAAGGACCCAGGGCGCGTGAGCGCCGCCGCCGCGGCGCTCGTCGCCGCGATCGAGACCCAGCTGGGCCGCTCGGCCCTGCTCCGCATCCACCCTGCCTCGTTGGCCAAGCCTGAGGCAGCCGGCCGGCACCCGACCGGCCCCGACCGTCCCTGAGGAGAATTATGGCTCTAGACACGAACGCGGTGAACAGGATCTTCGGCGCGGCCCGCGCGCGCGACATCTCGAAGGTCGAGGAGCTCTGGATCGACCTCCAGAGCCACGAAGGGGCGGTCGGCGAGCTGCAGACGTTCCTGAACGTCGCGCAGGAGGTCGCGGGCCGCGGCGACAAGGACAAGGCGGCCGAGCTGCTCCTGCTGCTCAAGGACGACCTCGCCAAGGCCGGCAAGCACGACGAGCTGTTCGAGCTGCTGCGCACGGCGGTGCGCTACTCGCACCGGGTCCGGGACGTGCGCGGCGAGCTGGTCACGCAGTACCGCAGGAAGTACGGCGAGCGCGCCGGGCTGGAGGCGATCCTGAGCCGGGTCGACCTCGCCGGCGAGGGGCGCGTCGACGACGCGGTCGCCCAGCTCGACCAGGCCTTCTACTTCCAGGAGGGCGACTTCGTGTTCCACGGCCGCGGCTGGGGGATCGGCCGGGTGGTCGAGTGTCACCCCGAGGCCGGCGAGTTCGTGGTCGACTTCGCCCGCCGCCGCGGCCAGCGCATGGAGGCGGGCATGGCCATGTCCGCGCTCGAGCGGCGCAGCAAGAACGACCTCGACGTCCTGCTGTGGACCGACAAGGACGCCGTCCGCACCATGGCCGAGGAGGACGCCCTCGGCCTCCTCAAGGCCGCGCTCAACGCCGCGGGGGGCAAGCTCCAGGCGCGTGACCTCAAGGGCAAGCTGGCCGACGTGCTCGACAAGACCTCCTGGACCAAGTTCTGGAACAAGGCCCGCAAGCTCGCCAAGGACGACCCCACGATCGAGGTCGGGGCCGCGCCGCGCTCGCTGATCTCCTTCCGCAGCGAGCCGCTGTCTCGCGACGACGAGGTGGCCCAGGCGATCGGGCGGGCCCACGAGTTCACCGACCGCCTGGCGATCGCGCGCCGCGAGCTCAACGCCGAGCGGAGCGGCGGCGAGCCGCCCGAGTGGCTGACGAAGGCGCTCGAGCTGCTCACCAAGAACCACGGCAAGAAGGGCACCCCCGCCCAGCTCGCGGCCCAGATCGAGCTGACCCTGTTCCGGCTCGAGGTGGTGGCGCAGTGGCCCAAGCTCCTGCCCGAGCTCGAGGCGGTCGACCCCGACACCGGCGAGCCGCGCCAGGCCCACGAGGTCCCGGCCGTGATCGCGGCCTTCGACGGGCTGGTCGGCGAGGCGCTCCCGCCGGTGCTCGGGGCGGTCTCGATCGCCGAGTACCGCCGCCAGGCGATCCGGCTGGCCACCAAGCTGCTGGGCGAGCAGGCCTCGGCCACGCTCTCGGCGGTGCTGCTCGACCCCGCGCCGCAGAGCTGGGACACGGCCTCCGCCGAGCTCGAGGCGATCGGCCGGCTCGACCTCGTCAACGACGCGGTCGAGCAGGTCCTGATCCGGCCCCACGATTACCCCGAGGCGCTCGCGGCCCTGACCCGCGCCCGCCTGTCCAACGGCAAGAAGGACGTCGCCGCCGGGCGCAGCGACTCCGAGCTGCTCGTCAAGGCGCTGCAGGTGTTCGACCAGGTCAACCTGCAGTTCAAGGGCACGCAGGACCGCCGGCGCAAGACGGCCCTCAAGCCGACGGTCGAGGCGCTGCGCGCGCTGATCAGCGAGAAGAACCAGCGCGTGCTCGCCACCGTGATCGGCGAGGGAACCGAGGGCGACGTGCGGCGCGTGCTGCAGATCGTGCGCCAGAGCCCGACGCTCACGCCCACGATCAAGCGCTCGACCGAGAAGTTCGTGGCCCTGCGCTTCCCCGAGCTGCTGGCGACCGTGGCGACCACGCGCCGCGCGGACGAGCGTGAGGACAACGTGCTCTACTCGACCGCCGAGGGCGTGCGCCGGCGCGAGCGCGAGCTGAACGAGATCATGGAGGTCAAGATGCCCGAGATCACCATCGAGATCGGCAAGGCGCTCGAGTTCGGCGACATCTCCGAGAACGCCGAGCTGGACGCGGCCCGCGAGCGCCAGCAGCGTCTGGCCGAGCAGGCCAAGCGGATCCAGGACGACCTCGAGCGCGTGCGGGTGATCCACCTCGAGAACGTCGACACCGACGAGGTCCGGGTCGGCACCCGGGTCGTGGTCGAGCACCTCGGGACCCACGAGGACGAGACCTACTCGATCCTCGGCCCCTGGGACCTCGACGACGAGGACCCCTCGATCATCAGCCACCTCTCCGCCCTCGCGCTCGGCCTCCTCGGCAACCGCGTGGGCGACGAGGTCACCGTGCAGCTCCCGAGCGGCGGCGCCGCCAAGTACCTGATCAAGGCGATCGAGCGGGTCGTCCTCCAGGAGACGTAGTCGACGCGCGCCGAGCGGCGCGCGACCGCGAAGGAGGCCGCCCGGGCGCCCGCGCCCCGGCGGTCTCCGCGCGTTTTGGGGGCCTACCCCTCCCCGCCCTCGCGAATGTCCGAGTGCGTGGTCATGGCGCGCAGGAGCGCGCGCATGCGGGCGCGGACCTGGCCGCGGTCGAGGCCGGCCAGGCGGGGGGGCAAGAAGCGCTTGTCGGAGCACTCCACGATCGCGGCCAGGACCTGGAGCTCGAGCTCGCGCTTGGAGAGGTTGGGGATGTAGGCGCCGGCCTCGAGCTCGAGGTCCTCCTTGCTGACGACCTCGCGCCCTTCGAGGTAGGCCCTGCGCTTGGCGCGGATCAGGATCGACTCGATCTCGGCGCCCGAGAGTCCCGCGTCCGCGAGGAAGTCCTGGACCACCTCGCCGACCGAGCGCTGGTCGTCGGCCTCGAAGTCGGGGTCGGGCTGGCTGGCGTCGGTCGGCTCGGGCGACTCGCCGTGGGCGTCGGAGACCTTGGTGAGGTCGACGTCGAGCGCGCCGTCCTCGGCCAGCGCGATCCCGCACTTCTTGACCAGCACCTCGCGCATCTGGCGGCGCTCCTCCTCGGTGTCCGGATAGAACAGCGGGATGTGGATCTCGGCCCGCCCCTGTCGCTTGATGTCGACCGGGAGCAGGTCGGGGCGGCTGGTGAGCAGGAACCACAGGATGTGCCCGCGGTAGCGCGTGTCGCCCATCTGGGTGGCCAGCATGGAGAACACGCGGTTGCTGACCTCGTGGCCCGAGCTGCGGTCGCCCACCGCGGCGTCGGCCTCGTCGATCACCACGCCCACCGGGCCGGTCGCCTTGAGCACGCTCAGGATCTTCTGCCAGTTCGCCTCGGTCGCGCCGTACCACTGGGAGCGGAAGTTCTTGAGCCGGACGCAGGGGATCCCGATGTCGTGGGTGTAGCACTGGGCCATGAACGACTTGCCCGTGCCGACCGGCCCGCAGATCAGGTAGCCCATGGGCAGCGCGTCGATCCGCCCCTCGCGGATCAGCCGGGCGTCCTCCTCCAGCCACGTCTTCTGGGGCGCGTGGCCGCACACGGTCTCGAGCCCGTGGTCGGAGCGGAGGAACTCCAGCATGCCGAAGCACTCCTTCTCGATCAGCTCCTTCTTCATCTCGCCCACGTAGCGGGCGTCGATCGGGAACTTGTTGGCGCGGGCCTGGCTCATGACGTGGCCGAGGTTGACCCGCGACAGGCCGCCCGTGAGCTTGGCGAACTGGTCGATCGAGACCTTGGAGAGCTCCGCCAGCTCGGCGTGCTGCTCGAAGCTGTGGGCGATGTAGTTGCGCCGCTCCTCCAGCTCGGGCAGCTTGACCTCGACCCGCCCGATGTACGGGCTCTCGACCAGCGACTGGTTGAGCTGGGCGAGGTTCTCGGTCACGAGGACCACCGTCAGGTTCGCCTCGAGGAACACCGGGTCCTTGGCCCAGCGGAGCAGCGTCACCAGGGTCGACTGCTGCGAGGGCGAGAGGTGGCCCCCCTCGCCGGCGGGGAGGATCAAGCCGGCGTACTCGATGATCAGGGCCACGCTCTTGGGCCCGGCGCCGCTGCGCGGGTCGACCTTGGCGCGCATGTACTTCTCGATCAGGTACAGCGCGCGGTTGGGGTCGCGGGGCAGCCCCTCCTTGCCGTAGTTGGTCCCCTGCGAGCGGTCCACCCCCTGCGCGACCCGGTGGAAGTCGGGGTAGGTCTCCTCGTCGCGGAACGAGATCCCGTTGGAGGGGTCGTAGTAGATCACCGCGTCGCGGCGCGGGAACAGCTTGCTCGCGAGGAACTTGCGCAGGCTCATGTAGCTGCGCCCCGCGCCGTCGTCGGCCTCGACCTTGTCGTGCACGTTCCCGTACACGATGAACTCGATGATCGTGCCGCCGTAGTACTGCTCGGCGAGGTCGACGGCCCAGGGGGGGAGCTTGGACATGGGTGGGGACCTCCTGCGGGAGCCTCAGGAGACACCACCCGCCGCCGCCCCGCAACGGGAACGCGCGCGGACCTCGCGATGCACCCCCGTCGGCCTGGCCGGTAGAATGCGCCACCTTCGCGGACGCGAGGAGGGTGCCTTGGCTGGACTGCGCTACACCAAGAGCCACGAGTGGGCCCGGGTCGAGGGGGACGTGGCGACGATCGGGATCTCGCAGCACGCCGTCGACGAGCTCAACGACCTGACCTACCTCGACTTCCGGGTCGAGGAGGGCGACGCGATCGAGCGGGGGGCGGTGTTCGGCGAGGTGGACTCGGTCAAGGCGACCTCGGAGCTGTTCGCGCCGGTCTCCGGCACCGTGGAGGCGATCAACGCCCGCTTCCGCAGCGAGGCCGAGCTCCCCGCGATCAACGCCTCGCCCTACGACGAGGGCTGGCTGATCAAGATCAAGCTCAGCGACCCGTCCCAGCTCGACGAGATGCTCGACGAGGCCGCCTACCAGCAGCACTGCGCCGAGGGCTGAGCCCCGACGCCGCGCCGCCTCCGACAACCCAGAGCGCTGCCTGCGCAGCGAGGCCCGACATGACCACGTGGGTCCGCGATCCCGATCCGTACGCTCACCCCGACGCCTTCGTGGACCGGCACCTCGGTCCGCGCCCCGAGGACGCGCGGCGCATGCTCGAGGCGCTCGGCCTCGACTCGCTCGACGCGCTGGTGGCCGAGGCGCTGCCTGAGACGATCCGCGCCGCCCGCCCGCTCGACCTGCCTGCGGCCGCCAGCGAGCGCGAGGCGCTCGAGGAGCTGCGCGAGCTGGCCGG
>CAZMSZ010000419.1:0-6268 GCA_964569055.1 uncultured Planctomycetota bacterium
ACGACATGGTCTACAACCGCTGCGTCGGCACCCGCTACTGCTCGAACAACTGCCCGTACCGGGTGCGGCGGTTCAACTTCTTCCAGTACGTCCCCGAGGAGGAGACGCTCGCGCTGCAGCGCAACCCCGACGTCACGGTCCGCTCGCGCGGGGTCATGGAGAAGTGCACCTACTGCGTGCAGCGGATCCGCGCGGCGGGGATCGAGGCGCGCCGCGAGGGGCGCGCGGTCCGCGACGGCGAGGTCGTCCCCGCCTGCGCGCAGGCCTGCCCCACCCGCGCGATCGTGTTCGGCGACCTCGCCGATCCGGCGAGCGAGGTGTCCGCGCTGCGCCGCTCGCCCCACGAGTATGCGCTGCTGCGGGAGCTCAACACGCGCCCGCGCACGACCTACCTGGCCGCGGTCCGCAACGACGGCGGCGCGGCGCGGGAGCAGGGCTCGTGACGGCCCCCGCCCTCGCCGGCCGCCACACCCACGGCGGCCTGACCGACCGGGTGCTCGCCATCCCGCTCTCGCCGCTCACCCCCACCTGGCTGGCGCTGCTGGGCGCCTCGAGCGCGGCGGCCGTCCTGCTGCTGATCGCCGCGCTGGTGGTGATCGACACCGGGGTCGGCGTGTGGGGCGTGAACGTGCCGGTCTCGTGGGGGTTCGCGATCGTCAACTTCGTGTGGTGGATCGGGATCGGCCACGCGGGCACGTTCATCTCCGCGATCCTGCTGCTCGTCCGCGCGGAGTGGCGCACCTCGATCAACCGCTTCGCCGAGGCCATGACGCTGTTCGCGGTGGCGCTCGCCGGTCTGTTCCCGCTGCTCCACCTCGGCCGGATCCACCTCTTCTACTGGCTGCTCCCCTACCCCAACACCATGGACGTGTGGCCGCAGTGGCGCAGCCCGCTGGTGTGGGACGTCATGGCCGTGCTGACCTACTTCACGGTCTCGTTCCTGTTCTGGTACCTCGGCCTCCTCCCCGACCTGGCGTCGCTGCGCGACCACGCCGCGCGCCCGGGGGTGCGCCGGGCGGCCGGCCTGCTCGCCCTGGGCTGGCGCGGCTCGGCGCGCCACTGGGAGCGCTACCAGACCGTGTACCTGCTCCTGGCCGGGCTGGCGACGCCGCTGGTGGTCTCGGTCCACAGCATCGTCAGCTTCGACTTCGCGGTCTCGGTGGTGCCGGGCTGGCACTCCACGATCTTCCCGCCCTACTTCGTGGCGGGCGCGATCTTCTCGGGCTTCGCCATGGTGCTCACGATCGCGCTGCCGCTGCGCGCGGTCTACGGGCTGCACGACCTGATCACCGAACGCCACCTCGACGCCATGGGCAAGCTGATCCTCACGACCGGGCTGGTCGTGGCGCTCGGCTACGCGGCCGAGACGTTCACCGCCTGGTACAGCGGCGAGGCGCGCGAGCTGCACATGCTCGGGCGCCGGCTGGCGGGCGACGCCGCGCCCGCGTTCTGGGCCACGATCGCCTGCAACGTGGTCGCGATCCAGGCGCTGTGGGCGCGCCGGGTGCGGACCTCGCCGCTGGCGCTGTTCGTGATCGCCCAGGCGATCAACGTCGGCATGTGGCTCGAGCGCTACCTGATCGTGGTCACCAGCCTCGAGCGCGAGACGCTGCCGGGCATGTGGCGCGACTTCGTCCCGACCCGCTGGGACTGGGCGCTGTACGTCGGGACGCTCGGCGCGTTCGCCACCCTGATGCTCCTGTTCTTCCGGCTGCTCCCCGGGATCCCGATCTGGGAGCTGCGCGAGCAGGCCCACCAGCAGGGGCTCCTCGGACGCGAGGACGAGCGCGACGAGCGCCGCCGCGCCGCCTCGCGCGGCTCGCGCCCGGCGCGGGACACCCGCGGGCCGTGGGGCGTGCTCGCCACCTTCGCGCAGGCCGAGGCCCTGGTCGCGGCGGCCCGCGCGGCGCGCGAGGCGGGCTTCCAGCGGGTGGAGGCGTACGCCCCCTTCCCCGTGCACGGGCTGGCCGAGGCGCTGGGGTATCGCCCCTCGCGCTTGCGGTGGGCCGTGCTCGCCGCCGGGCTGCTCGGGGCGGGCGGGGCGTTCGCGCTCCAGGCCTGGACCGCGGCCGTCGACTACCCCTGGAACGTGGGCGGGCGCGCGCCCTTCTCCTGGCCCGCCTTCATTCCGATCACGTTCGAGCTCGGCGTGCTGTGCGCCTCGCTGACGGGCTTCGTCGGCGTGCTGCTCGCGAACGGGCTGCCGCGCCTGCACCACCCCCTGCTGGGCGTCCCCGAGTTCCGCCGCGCCTCGCGCGACCGCTTCTGCCTGGCGCTCCGGCGCGACCCGCGCGACCCGCCCGGGCTCGAGCCCATCGCGTTCTTGCAGCGGCAGGGCGCGATCGCGGCGCGGGAGGTGCGCGCGTGAGGGCCTCGGCGAGGAGGGGCGCCCTGGCCGCGCTCGTGGCGCTGTTGGGCTGCGACCTCCCGGCCGACATGAGCGACCAGGCGCGCTACGACCCGCTCGAGGCGAGCCGGCGGTTCGCCGACGGCGCCTCGGCGCGGCGGCTGGTCCCGGGCGTCGTCCCGCGCGCGTCGCCCGCGCCGGGCGCGGAGCTCGCCGCGGTGCGACGCCGGCTCGAGGTCGGCCGCGAGCTGTTCGGCGCCCACTGCAGCCCTTGCCACGGCCACGACGGGTCGGGGCTAGGCATGGTCGTGCAGCGCGGGTATCCGCAGCCGCCGCCGCTGTGGGACGCGCGGGTCGTGGCGCGGAGCGACGCGGAGCTGGCGGGCGTGATCACCCACGGCCGCGGGAAGATGCCCGCCTACGGCCCCAACCTCCCCGGCGAAGCAGCGCGCGAGGCGGTGGTCCTGTTCGTGCGAGCGCTCCAACGCAGCCGGCAGGCGTCGCTCGACGACGTCCCGCCGGGGGAGCGGGCGCGGCTCGAGGCGGCGCGACGGCGCGCGCCGGGCGAGGCCCGCCCGCCCGCTCGCACCTCGCCCCAGGGAGACCCTCCGTGAGCGTCGCGCCCGAGTCCCTGCGCCGGCTCGCGCTCGCCTGCTTCGGCGTGGGCGCGGTCAGCGCGGGAGGCTGGCTCGCCGCGGTCGCGCTCGGCGCGCGCGAGCCGTTCTTCCACTGCTGGCTGCTGGCCTGCGTGTTCTGGGCGGGGCCGGGCGTGGGCGGCCTGGTGTTCCTCATGATCCACCACCTCACCGGCGGACGGTGGGGACGGGTCGTGCGTCCGCCGACCGAGGCGGCAGCGCTGGCGCTCCCCGCGCTGCTGCTCCTGTTCCTGCCGCTCGCGTTCGGCCTCGAGAGCCTGTTCCCCTGGGCTCGGATCCCGGCGGGCGAGGGCGGCCCCGTGCTCGAGCACCGGCGGGCCTACCTGAACGCGCCGTTCTTCCTCGGGCGCAACGCCGCCTACTTCGCGGTGTGGATCGCGCTCGGCCTGGCCCTGGCCTGGCGCGGGCGGGCGGCGCTCGCGCCCGAGCGGCCGCGCGTGGCGGGGGTGGGGCTGGTGCTGCTCGTGCTCAGCGTGAACCTCGCCGCCTACGACTGGCTGGTCGCGCTGCACGAGGAGTGGTACTCGACCATCGTCGGCCTGTACCTGCTCGTCGGGCTGGGGCTGACGGCGATCGCGCAGGTGGCCCTGCTGTCCGCCGTGGCGCGGCCGGTGCGGGCCGAGGCGGGGGCGGACGAGCCGCAGGTGCTGCAGGACGTGGGCAACCTGCTGCTGACCTGCGTGATCCTCTACGCCTACGTGGCCTTCAGCCAGTGGCTGATCACCTGGAGCGGCGACCTGCCGGCCGAGGTCTCGTTCTACTTGCCGCGCGTCTCGGGCGCCTGGGAGCAGGTGGCGCAGGGCCTGATGGTCGCCCACTTCGCGCTGCCGTTCCTGGTGCTGCTGTCGCGCCCGGTCAAGCGCCACCCGGCCGCGCTGGGCGCGGTGGCCGCGTTCCTGCTCGCGGCCCACCTCGTGGCGATCGCCTGGATGATCCTGCCGGTCGCGGGGGGCGAGCCGCTCGAGCTGTTGAGCGGCGTGGTGTGCGGCGTGCTCGGCGTGGGCGGGCTGTGGCTCGCGGTCGCGGTCGAGGTGTGGCGCCGCCGCGAGGTGGCGCGCCTCGGGGCGCAGACCGCGCCGCGGTTGGGTCCGGCGTGACGCGCTCCGGCGCGGACCCGCACCGGGACGAGGCGCGCCGGCTCGGCTACGAGCCCGAGGGCGCCCGGGCCGCCTGGCTCGGCGTGGCGCTGCTGGGGGTGCTGGTGGGCGTCGGCGTGACGCTCGCCGCGGTGGCGGGCGTGCTGGCCGCGATCGGCTGGCCCCAGCGCGCAGCCCACCGCCGCGGTCCGGGCGTGGAGCACTGGGAGGCGCCGGGCTGGGACCTGGAGCGGACGCGGGCGCGCGAGCGGGCGGCGCTCTCGGGCTACGCCTGGGTCGACACGCGGAGCGAGACGGTCCGGATCCCGCTCGAGCGCGCGCTCGAGCTGGTGGCGCGTGAGCGCGCGGCGGAGTCGGCGACGGAGGGCCGGCCGCGCGCCAGGCCGCGCTGAGCGGAGGGGCCCATGCCGAGCGCGTACGCGGCCGCCGTGCTGGCCCAGCAGCGGGACTGGGTGGCGCTGTTCCCCGAGCAGGCCTCGGACACGGCGGCCCGGACGGACGCGCTGTTCTTCGTGCTGCTCGCGCTCACCGGGCTGGTCGCGCTCGGGGTCGCCGGGCTGATCGTCCTGTTCGCGGTGCGCTACCGCGAGGGCTCGCCGGCGCGCCGCCCCGCCGACCCGCCCGTCGACCTGCGGCTCGAGGTCGCCTGGACGGCGATCCCGCTCCTGATCGTGCTCGCGCTGTTCGGCTGGTCGGCGGTGCTCTACGTCGGGCTGTACGACTCGCCGCCGGCGGCGCTCAAGGTCGACGTGGTGGGCAAGCAGTGGATGTGGAAGGTCCAGCACGCCAACGGCCGGCGCGAGGTGAACGAGCTCCACCTCCCGACCGGACGCGCGGTGGAGCTGCTCGTCAGCAGCCAGGACGTGATCCACAGCTTCTACGTGCCCGCGTTCCGGATCAAGCGCGACGCCCTGCCCGAGCGGATCACCTCGGTCACGTTCGTGCCGACCCGCCCCGGGGTCTACCGGCTGTTCTGCGCCGAGTACTGCGGGACCGAGCACTCGGACATGATCGGCCGGGTGGTGGTGCTCGAGCCGGCCGAGTTCGAGCGCTGGCTCGCGGCCGAGCCGCCGCGCGAGCAGAGCCCGCCGCCGGGCTCACCGGGCGCGCCCGGCGCCCCGCTCGCGCTGCGCGGCCAGGGCGCGTTCTTCCGGCTGGGCTGCAACGGCTGTCACCTGCCCACCAGCGCCGTGCGCGCGCCGCGGCTCGACGGGATCTGGGGGCGCGAGGTGCGCCTGCAGGACGACCGGGTCGTGGTGGCCGACGAGGCCTACCTGCGCCAGGCGATCCTGCACCCCAACGCCCAGCTCACCGCGGGCTACCCGGCGCCCTCGCTCATGCCGTCCTACGCCGGCCAGCTCGCCGAGGGCGAGCTCGAGGAGCTGATCGCGTTCATCCGCCAGCTGCGGGACGGCTGGCCCGAGGAGGTCCGGTGAGCGCGCAGCACTACCTCAGCGACGAGTGGACGCTCCGCGGCTGGTTCCTCACGACCGACCACAAGCGGATCGGCCTGCTGTACCTCGTGGCGGTCACCGCGTTCTTCGTGGTCGGCGCGGCCTCCATGGCGGTGATCCGCCTCGAGCTGATGACGCCCGCCAGCGACCTGGTCTCCAAGGACACCTACAACCGGCTGTTCACGATCCACGGCACGATCATGGTGTGGTTCTTCCTGGTGCCGTCGATCCCCAACGTGCTGGGCAACTTCGCCCTCCCGCTGGTGCTCGGGGCGCGCGACCTCGCCTTCCCCCGGCTGAACCTCGCCAGCTGGTACCTGTTCGTGGCCGGCGGGGTGTGCGCCCTGACCTCGCTGGTGTGGGGCGGGGTCGACACCGGCTGGACGTTCTACACCCCGTTCAGCTCGACCTACTCCAACTCGGCCGTGCTCCCGATGCTGGTCGGGATCTTCCTGGCCGGGTTCTCCTCGATCTTCACGGGGATCAACTTCATCATCACCACCCACACCATGCGCGCCCCGGGCATGGGCTGGTTCCGGCTACGCCTGCTGGTGTGGTCGATCTACGCCACCAGCCTGATCATCGTGCTGGCGACCCCGGTGCTCGGGATCACCCTGGCCCTGGTGGCGGTCGAGCGGCTGTGGGGGGTCGGCGTGTTCGACCCGCGCCTGGGCGGCGACCCGCTCCTGTTCCAGCACCTGTTCTGGTTCTACT
>CAZMSZ010000420.1:0-6259 GCA_964569055.1 uncultured Planctomycetota bacterium
GCACGACGAGGCGAGACAGCGGACGGACTTCGAGCGATACTGAGAATCATTCTCAGCGGCCCGCAGGCGCGCCTGCCCGAGCCGGACGGAGCGACACCCATGACGACCCTGGCCACCCTGCCGCGCCGCGCGCCCGCGCGCATCAGCGGCTTCGCGCCCGAGGCCGAGCTGGCGCTCGACCTCATGGAGCTCGGCTTGACCCCCGGGACGCGAGTCGAGGTGATCCGCGCGGCGCCGCTCGGCTGCCCGCTGGAGGTCGACGTGGCGGGCGCGCGCCTGGCGCTGCGGCGCACGGTCGCGGCCCTCGTGCTGGTAGCCCCCGAGTAGCCCGATGGAAGCAGCGGAGGCGACGCGGACGCGGCGCGTCGCGATGGTCGGCAACCCCAACGTGGGGAAGTCGACGTTGTTCAACCAGCTCACCGGCCTGCGCCAGAAGGTCGCCAACTACCCCGGCGTGACCGTCGACGTGCGCGTGGGCGCGCGCGCGACCTCGGACGGCGAGCTGCAGCTCCTCGACCTGCCCGGCACCTACAGCCTGCACCCGCGCGCCGCGGACGAGGCGATCGTGCTGCGGGCGCTGCGCGGCGACGAGGAGCTCGAGCGCCCCGACGTGGTCGTGGCGGTGCTCGACGCCACCAACCTGCGCCGCAACCTGTACCTCCTCTCCGAGGTGTGCGACCTCGGCCTGCCGGTGGTGGTGGCGCTGAACATGGTGGACGAGGCGCGACGCGGCGGGCTCGAGGTCCCCACGGCCGCGCTCCGCGAGGCGACCGGCCTCGAGGTCGTCGAGACCGTCGCCTCCCGCGGCGAGGGCATAGGCGCGCTCGCAGCCGCGCTCGATCACGCGGCCGAGCCCGCCCCGCGCCGCTGGAAGTTCGACGACGCGGCGCTCGAGGAGCGCCTCGCCGCGGCGCCGGGGGAGACGACCTGGGCCCGCCTGCAGGCGCTCGAGGCCGACGACCCGACCGCGCGCGAGCGGACGATCGGCGCCCGCTACGCCTGGATCGCGGCGGCGCTCCACGGTCAGGACGAGGCGGCGCGGCTCCGCAGCAGCAGCGACCGGCTCGACCGCGTGCTGCTCCACCCGGTGCTCGGGCCGCTCGTGTTCCTGACCGTGATGACCCTCCTGTTCCAGTCGATCTTCGCCTGGGCCGAGCCGGCCATGCAGTGGATCGAGGCCTGGGTCACTTACTTCCAGGGCGCCGCCGCCGGCATGTTCTCGGAGGGGCACCTGCTCGGCAGCCTGCTCTCCGACGGCGCGATCGCGGGCGTGGGCGCGGTGGTCGTGTTCCTGCCGCAGATCGTGATCCTGTTCCTGCTGCTCGGGATCCTCGAGGACAGCGGCTACATGGCGCGCGCCGCGTTCCTCGTCGACCGGCCGCTGCGCACGGTCGGGCTCTCGGGGCGCTCGTTCATCCCGCTCCTCAGCTCGTTCGCCTGCGCGGTGCCCGGCGTGATGGCGACCCGCACGATCCCGAGCCGCTTCGAGCGGACCCTGGCGATCCTGGCCGCGCCCCTCATGACCTGCAGCGCGCGGCTCCCGGTCTACACACTCCTGATCGGGGCCTTCGTCCCCGCGACCACCGTGGCGGGCGTGTTCAACCTGCAGGGCCTGGTGATGCTGGCGCTCTACCTGTCGGGCCTCGCGGCCGGGCTGCTGGTGGCGCTGGCGGTGACCCTCGGGCGACGCCGCGGCCGCCGGCGCGGGCGCGAGCTGCCCATGGTCGTGGAGCTCCCGCCCTATCGCCGCCCGAGCCCGCGCGACGTGCTGCTCAAGCTCAAGCTGCGCGTGGGCGACTTCCTCAAGCGGGCCGGGACCGTGATCTTCGCGGTCTCGGTGGTGCTGTGGGTCCTGATGTCGTTCCCGCGCGTGGGCAGCACCCCGCCGAGCACGCCGGCCGAGAAGGCGGCGCAGCTCGAGCAGAGCTACGCCGGGCGCATGGGCCACGCGATCGAGCCCGTGATCCGCCCGCTCGGCTACGACTGGAAGATGGGTGTCGGCCTGATCGCGAGCTTCGCCGCGCGCGAGGTGTTCGTGAGCACCATGGGCGTGGTCTACAGCGTGGGCGACGAGGCGGACGAGAACAGCGAGGGCCTGCGCCAGGCGCTGCGCGAGGAGCGCGACCCCATCACCGGGCGCAAGACGTTCACCCTCGCGACCGTGTTCTCGCTGCTCGCGTTCTACGTGATCGCGCTGCAGTGCGGCGCCACGGTGGCCGTGATCAAGCGCGAGACCGCGTCCTGGAAGTTCGCCGCCGCGCAGGTGGTGGGCTACCTCGCCCTGGCCTGGGTCGCGGCGTTCGTCACCTACCGCGTGATGGCCGCGTTCGGGTACGCCTGATCCGCGAGCGACCGCCCCGCCGGCAACCAACGACGAGGGCCGGAGTCCTGTGGACTCCGGCCCTCGGATCAATCGGGGCGAGAGGATTCGAACCTCCGGCCTCTGCGTCCCGAACGCAGCGCTCTACCAGACTAAGCCACGCCCCGGTTGAAGCGGCGGAGTCTACGCCCTCCCTAAGGGGGCGTCAAGCCGAACGGCGAGCCGCTCAGTACGAGCGGACGACGCCGACCACGACCCCGCGAATCTCGACCTTGTCGACGATCATCGGCTTGAGCGCGGCGTTGGCGGGCTGCAGTTTGAAGCGGCGCTTGTGGCGGTAGAACCGCTTGAGCGTGGCCTCGTTGTTCTCGAGCACCGCCACGACCGTCTCGCCATCTCGGGCGTTGTTGCGGCGCTCCACCAACACGTAGTCGCCGTCGCAGATCCCGTCATCGATCATCGAGTCGCCGCGGACCCGCAGCATGTAGTGGGCGCGCCGGGCCTGGCACAGGTCGCCGAGCTCGACCACGTCGTGCTCCTCCATCGCCTCGAGCGGGCGCCCCGCCGCGATCTCGCCGAGGAGCGGCAGGCGGACCCCGTCGCCGTCGCCGTTGCCGTCGGCCTCGCCCGTCGACTCGTCGTCGGGGGCGGGGAGCGCGGGCTCGTCCACGCCCACGTAGCGCGACTGCTCGGCCAGCGTCCGCTCGAGCTCGCGCGCCATCTTCCGGCTCAGGCGCGTGGAGCGCGAGAGGAACGGCTCCTTCTCGAGCGCGCCCTTCTTCTCGAGCTGCGCGATGTGCTCGTGCACCGTGACCTTGCTGATCCCGAGCTCGCCCGCGATCTCCGCGAGCGTGGGCGCGAGCCCGTTCCGCTTACGATACTTGTAGATGTACTTGACGATCTGCAGCTGGCGCGCGGTTAGGTTCATTTCAGGGTCCCCCTTGCCGAGGGAAAGTACCAGAACAAAACTCGAAATGCAACCACCTCTCGCAAACCGCTTCGGGGCCGTCGGGACCCGTCCGTACACGCCGAGACCCCGGTCCGGAGGACCGGGGTCTCCTGGGGTGAGGCGGTCGCCGAAGCCTTAGAACTTGGCGCCGTCGCCCGACGACGCCCCGCCGCCCTGCTCGCCGCCCTGCTCGCCGCCGCCGCTCGCGGCCGTTGGCGGAGCGTCCTTGCGCTCGTAGCGCAGGGTGAGCCCGTAGCTCCTGCCCATCCGCATGTCCTTGCCCTGCTCCCCGAACTGCATCTGCATCATCGCGGGCAGCTTGGACTCGGTCTCGATCTCCTGCACGACCTCGCTGTCGACCAGGGCGCCATCACCGAAGGTGGCGACCCCGCGCACGGCCGTCTTGGTGACGGTCTGCCCGTCGGCCATCTGGCGGCGCAGCTCGGCGAGCTGCGGATCCGCGCCCTCCTCCTCCACCCGCTCGAGCGTGACCTCCCCGTCGGGCTTGAACGAGATCCGCGTCTTACTGCCCGACGCGCCGTCGTTCTTGTAGCGGCCGGTGAAGCGCAGCTCGCCGAGCTGCGGGAACCCCTCGACCACCTCGTGGCTCCAGGTCGCGTCCGGCGCGGCGCTCCCGCCCTCGGGGAGCACGTGGTTCAGCACGTTGAGCGTGCTCTCGAGCGCCTGGTCGCCGAAGGCCACGAGCAGCAGGTTGGAGCCCATGCCGCCCATGCCGCCGCCCATGCCGCCGCCCATGCCGCCGCCCATTCCGCCCATGCCGCCGCCCATGCCGCCCGCCATGAGCTTCTGCATCGCGGTCCCGACCGCCTCCTGGATCGCGTCGCCACCGGTCACCTCGGTGACCTTGCCGCTCGTGTCGAGCTTGAAGGTGAACGCCTTGCCGACGGCCTCCTTCAGCGCCTCGAGCACCGGCATCGACGCCTTCCCCGTGAGCGAGTCGTACTCGGCGGTCGGCATCGGCATGCCCATCAGGCTCGCCTCCTGCTTCGCCTTGACCGAGGTGATCGTCGCCTCCACCGTGGCCACGCCGCCCTCGAGCTTCTTGATCCGGTGGGTGAGCGTCATCGCGACGAGCGCGTCGAGCCCCCCGAGCGCCATCTTCTGCGCGCCGGCCACGCTGCCGTCGACCTTCAGCGCCCAGGAGAAGGCGTAGTGGTGCTCATCGCCCTCCTGCAAGCGCCAGCTCAGCGGACCCCGCTCGGCGGTCTGGGCCGCGGCCCCGCCCGCGGTCGCGCACACCAGCGCGATCGCCAGCGACAGTGAGCCAATCCTCTTCATCGCGTCCTCGTGACGTGTGGGTTGGTCGGCGGCCGGCCGCGCCGCGCGCGCCGCGGATCCGTCTACGCGCCCCCGACGACATCGTTTGTGCCGGGTCCCCGCGGATCCTCGAGGTCCGGCGGATTCTAGGCGCGGGCGCGCACCCGGCAAGGGCACCGACGCGCGAGCGCTTGTCCCTCGGCCTTCGCGTCGGTAGGGTCGTGCGCCCATGAAGGTCATGAAGTTCGGCGGGTCGTGCCTGCAGAGCCCCGAGGGGCTGCTGCGCATGATCGAGCGGATCCGCCACGAGCCGCGCCCGCTGGTGATCGTGCTCTCGGCCCTCAAGGGCGTCACCGACGAGCTGCTCGGGATGCTGGCGCGCGCCGCCGAGGGCGAGCAGGCCCCGATCGACGCGCTGCGGGCGCGCCATCACGAGGTGCTCGAGGCGGTGAGCGAGGCCGCGCGGGCGCCGGCGGCGGCCGCCGTCGACGGCCTGTTGGGCGAGCTCGAGCGCGTGCTGAGCGGCGTCGCCGCCCTCCGCGAGGTGCCGCCCACCACCCGCGACCGCGTGCTGGCCATGGGCGAGCGCCTGTCGATCCACCTCGGCGCCGCGCACCTCGCCCACGCCGGGCTGCCCGCGCGCGCGCTGGTCGCGGAGGAGGCGGGGATCCTGACCACCGCCGAGCCCGGCGACGCGCGGATCCTCGCGCGCTCGCGCGCGCTGGTACTCGAGCGCTTCGACCCGGCGGCGGACGTGATCTACGTGGTAGCCGGGTTCGTGGGCTGCGACCGCGGGGGACGGATCACCACCATCGGCCGCGGCGGCTCGGACACCACGGCGACGTACCTCGCCTCGGTCCTCGGCGGCCCCGCCGTGCTGTGGAAGGACACCCCCGGCTTGCTCACCGCCGACCCGCGCGTGGTGGCGCGGCCGCGCGTGATCGAGCGGCTGCACTACCTCGACGCGCTCGAGCTCGCCCACTACGGGCTGCCGGCGATCGCGGCCAAGGCGATCCACCCGGCGCGGCGCGCCGGCGTCCCGATCGAGATCCACGCCTTCCAGGACGAGGGGAACCCCTCGGTGATCGGCGAGGTCGAGACGTCGCGTCTGGCGCTGACCTGCGTGCCGAAGGTGGTCGCGATCGACCTGCTCGGGGACGCGGGCCCGTCGGGCGCGAGTGACCTCGACGACGCCGACGGCGAGCCGGCCGAGCCCCGTCCCGGCCAGTTCCTCGTCGGCGTGGCCCGGTTCCTCGAGGGGCTGGCCGCCGCCGGGATCGCGCCGCTCCTCCTCAGCGAGGCCTCGCCCGCGGGCGAGACCACGATCGTGGTGCGCGCCGAGCACCGCGCCCGGCTCGAGCCGCTCCTCGGGCGCGCCGACGCGGGCGGCGCGCAGGTCCGCGACGGCCTCGCGGTGGTCTCGCTGATCGGCTCGACGATGCGCGGCCGGATCGGCTTCGCGGCCGCCGTGTTCGACGCCCTCGCGCGCGCCTCGATCAACATCGACGCGATCGCCCAGACCGCGTCCGAGCGGAACATCTCGGTGATCGTCGCGGCCGAGCAGGCCCAGGCGGCCGTCCGCGCGCTCCACGAGCGCTTCGTGGAAGGAGACGAGTAATGGGCCGTCAGGGGAGATCGCATCCGGCCGAGCACGAGGCCGCTCGCAACGCCACTTCCCCGGCCCGCAAGCTGCGCCGGCGAAGCCGGCGCAG
>CAZMSZ010000421.1:0-6235 GCA_964569055.1 uncultured Planctomycetota bacterium
GGGCAGTTGTTCGAGCAGTAGCGGGTGCCGACGCAGCGGTTGTAGACCATGTCGTTGAGCCCGTCCTCGCTGTGCTGCGTGGCGCCGGTGGGGCAGACCACCTCGCACGGCGCGTGCTCGCAGTGCATGCAGGGGACGGGCTGGTGCACCACGGCCGCGGCGTCCTCGTCCTCGCCGAGGCGGTAGCTGTCGATCCGGATCCAGTGCATGGCGCGGCCGCGCCGCACCTCGGCCGGGCCGACCACGGGGACGTTGTTCTCGGCCTGGCAGGCGACCACGCAGGCGTTGCAGCCGATGCACGTGGTGAGGTCGATCACCATGCCCCACTGCGGCCCGGGCGGATCGCGCTCGAGGTGGAGCGTGGGGAGCGCGTGGCGGCGAGGCGGCGCGCGGCGCGCGCCCTCGCCCTCCTCGTCGCCCGAGCGCTCGTGCCGGGCGCGCGCGGCGCGCTCCGCGCGCTCGGCCGGCGTGAGGGCCACCTCGTGCGGCCGGGCGCGGAAGGCGCGCAGCGATCCGCTGCGCGCGGCGTGGGTGTGCTCGACCTGGAAGTCGAGCTGCCGGCGCGCCAGCTCCACCGTGCGCGGCCGACCGCGCCGCCCGGCCGCGGCCGGCTCGATCCCCGGGAGCAGCTCGCGCGGCCCTGGCGGCGCGGCCGTCAGCACGCGCTCGACCGTGGCGCCCGGCAGGATCCAGCGCGCCTCGCGGTCGCGCAGCCGGTAGGCGTCGGCGCCGCCCGCGTGGGCCGCGGCGCTGCGCGGGCCGAGGTCCCGGCCGTAGCCGAGCGTGAGCGCGGCGGTCCCCGGCGCCTGGCCGGGCACGACCAGCACCGGCGCCTCGACGCTCCGCTCGCGCCAGCGCACGCGCGCGACCGCCTCGTCGACCAGGCCGAGCCGGGCCGCGTCGGCGGGGGCCAGCCACAGCGCGTTCGACCAGGTGAGCTGCGTGAGCGGCTTGGGGCACTCCTGCAGCCAGGCGTTGCCGGCGTGCCGCCCGTCCCACACCGTCGGATCGGGCGCGAGGCCGAGCTCGAGCGGCCCCTCGTCCCGCCCCGCTGCGAGCCCCTCGCCCGACGTGGCGAGCGCAGCCTCGGCGGCGGCTCGGCGCACCGCCTCCCGATCGACCCGGGCCGCGACGGGCGACCCGGCCGAGCCCGCGACCGCGCCTCGCTCGAGGGCGGCCCGCCACCACGCCTCGAGCTCGGGCCCCGCCAGGCCCGTGCGCGCCTGCCAGGTCGCGCGGACCCGCGTCACGTCGTCGAGCGCGTCGTCGGCCCCGAGCAGGCCGAGCAGCGCCTGCGCGGTGCGCCCGCGATAGAGCGGCGCGATCAGCGGCTGCACCAGGCTGGCGGTGCCGTCGAAGGCGCGCGCGTCGCCCCAGGCCTCGAGCGGGTGGGCCAGCGGCACGTGCCAGCCGCAGCGGCGAGCGGTGGCGTCGAGGTGCAGGCCGGCGTGGACCGTGAGCTCGGCCCGGCCGAGCGCCTCGGCGAACGCGAGGCCGCCCGGCGCGGAGAACGCGGGGTCCTCGCCCAGGACCACCAGGCAGCCCACCTCGCCCGCCGCCAGCTCGGCCGCGAGCTCCTCCAGCGAGCCGGGCGGAGGCAGGCCCGCGCCGCTGGGCGCGACGCCGGGCTGGGCCACCACCGGCTCGATCGCCTGCGCCGTCTGGCCGAGCGACCCGAGCGCCGCGTGGATCGCGTGGACCAGCGCGTGCACCGCGGGCGGCTGGCGCGGCCCGGCCACCAGCAGCGCGCGCGGACCGGCGCGGCGCAGGTCCGCGGCCAGCGTGTCCACGAACGCTCGCGCGGGGCCGGGCAGCGCGGGCTTCTCCTCGGCGGCCGCGAGCACCCCGAGCCGCAGCGCCAGCGCGCGCGCCACGGCGCCGACCGCCTGCGCCGGCAGGGCCAGGCGGCGGTCGGCGCTGGTGCCGGTGATCGTGGGCGAGGGCTCGACCGCATGCAGCCGGTTCATGCGCGGCGTGGGCCGCTCGCCGCGCAGCAGCCGCCCGCGCGCGAACCCGCGCGCGTGGGCCAGCGCGCCGGGCTCGGCGAACAGGAGGTCGCAGTCCAGGGCCGCGATCACCGCGGCCTGCTCGACCCGCGGGACGACCTCGAGCGCGCGCCCGAACGCGAGCCGCGCCCCCTCGAGCGCGGCGTGCCGGCCCACGGGCGCGTGCACGTGCCAGCGCGCGCCGGGCCGCCGCTCGAGCAACGCCGCCAGCTGACGCAGCAGCGTCGGCGAGCTGACGGGGCCGCTCAGCACCCGCAGGCGGCTGCGCGGGCGGCGGCCGTCGGCCTCGAGCCAGGCGCGCAGCGCGCCCGCCAGCGCGCTCCAGGTGGCGGGGTGCCCGCCCGCGAGCACCACCCGCGAGCGCTCGGGGTCGTACAGGTTCAGCACCTCGGCCTGCCCGAACACGTCGCTCGCGCCGAGGCTGGCGGGGTGGTCGGGGTTCCCCTCGACCTTGGTCGGGCGCCCCATGTGGCTCTCGACCAGGACGCCGCGCCCGTAGCCGCTCCGCTCGAACGTGGTCGCGAAGAACAGCGGCCGCCCGGGCACGACCCGCTCGGGGGGGTGCGCGTAGGGGACGATCGTCTCGGTGGGCGCGTAGACGTCGCAGCCCGCCACCCCCGCCAGCGCGAGCGAGGCGCCCATCAGCTCGAGGAACCGCCGGCGATTCACCGCGTCGAGCGCCGGGAGGTGCGCGCCGGGGGCGGGCCGCGCGGGCTCGCGCTCGGGGCCGCTCATCGGTGGCACCGTGAGCAGTCGTCGAGCCGCTCGGGGGGGAGCACGCCGTACTCGTCGAGGAGGCGGCGCGCGAGCGCCTCGCGCGCGGCGCGCTCGCGCGGGGGCGACCAGGCCAGGTCGAACAGCGCCGCGCGCGGGCGCAGCCGCGGGCCCGGGTCGCGGTGGCAATCCAGGCACCACTTCATGGTCATGGGGGTCGCCTTGTGGGTGAGCGGCATGCGGTCCACGCGCCCGTGGCACACGGCGCAGCCGACGCCCTTGGCCAGGTGGATCGAGTGGTCGAACTGGACGAAGTCGGGCAGGTCGTGCACCCGCGTCCACGCGATCGGACGGCCCGTGCGCCAGCTCTCGCGCACGGGCTCGAGCAGGGCCGCCTGCGTCCACAGCTCCTTGTGGCAGTTCATGCAGGTGGCGCTGGTCGGCATGCCGGCGAACGACGACGTGGTCGCGGTGGCGTGGCAGTAGCGGCAGTCGATCCCGAGCCCGCCCACGTGGTGGGCGTGACTGAACGGCACGGGCTGGGGCGGCGGGCGCCCGACGCCGGTGTAGTAGGACGAGTCGTAGTAGGCGTAGGCGCCCGCGATCAGCAGGGCCACGCTCAGCGCGCCGCCGGCGAGCGCGCTCCGCGCCACGAAGCTGGCGGCTGGCCCGAACAGCTGGCCCATGGCCGAGCGCCCTCCGCGGCTCGCCGAGCGCAAGCAACAGACCGCCGGGGGTGGCGCGGACTGGAGCGCGGCGAACGCGGCGCTCGGTCGCTCACGCGGGGCGGCCGCGCCCCGAGCCGCGGCGCGGCTGCCCCGCGCTCGTCCTCTTCATGCGCGCGCGCCCGTCGCACCGCGGGCGGGAATGCGAGCGCACAGGGCGAGCTTGCGCGCGCCCGTGGACCGCGAGGCAAGCCGCGGGCTGCAGGCGCAAGTCGCACTCGCTGTGCGGGTTGCGCGGGCCGCTCGCCACCGGGCGGCGTGAATGTCGTGCGGCCGCGGAACCTCCAACGGGACGAGGAGTCCATACCCGTGAGGCGTGCGCGCGAGGCGGTCGGTCGCCCGGGTCGGTTCGTGGCGGCGGCTAGCGACTTGCAGCGCAGGCGAGGACCCGGCGGGCGGGAACGCCGGGCGGGGCCGCCCGAGGAGAGAGCCGATTCATGTCCTCCAGAATCCTGAGGAGCCGTCGGCGCGGCGAGGAGGTCTCGGTCGAGCTGTGGCGCGAGCAGCGCCGCCGCGAGGAGGCCGAGCGCGCCCTGGTCGAGCTCCGCCGGCGCGTGAGCGAGCTGGAGCGCCAGAACGCGATCCTTCGCCACGAGGCGCTGCACGACTCCCTGACCGGCCTCCCCAACCGGCGCGCCCTCGTGGAGAGCCTCGAGGCGGCGGTCGGCGCGGCGCGCCGGCACGGCCACGCGCTGACCCTGTGCATGCTCGACCTCGACGGCTTCAAGCTGCTCAACGACCTGCGCGGTCACCTCGCCGGCGACGCCGTCCTGGCGCGCGTGGGCGCCACGCTCCGCGAGGAGCTGCGGGTCGAAGACCTCGCGGCGCGCCTGGGAGGCGACGAGTTCTGCCTGGTGTTCCCCCACACCGCCGCGAGCGACGCGCTGGCCGTGGTCGAGCGGGTGCGCGCCCGCCTGGCCGCCGCCGGGCCGCCGCGGGTGACCGCCACCTTCGGCCTGGCCGAGCTCGGCCCCGAGCACGAGGGCGCGACCGCCCTGCTCGAGGCGGCGGACCGCGCGCTCTACCGCGCCAAGCGCGGCGGGAAGAACCGCAGCGCCGTGTTCCGCAGGCCGGAGCTGGGCGCGAGCTGATCGCCCGGGCGCTCGGAGGCGGTCGCGTACGAGCCTCAGTCCGATGCGAACCGCAGAGACCGCCAAGGTAGAGCTGTCGCTGGACGAGCTCGGCTCCTTCGCCTGGAGCCTGAAGAACTAACTGACCGCCAAGAACGCCAAGAGCGCCAAGGAAGAGCTGTCGCTGGACGAGGCGGCTCCTTCGCCGGAAGCCTGAGGAACCGACTGGTAAGAGCTGTCGCTGGACGAGGTCGGCTCCTTCGCCTGGAGCCTGAAGAGCCCACCGCCAAGAACGCCAAGAGCGCCAAGGAAGAGCTGTCGCTGGACGAGGCGGCTCCTTCGCCGGAGGCCTGAAGAACCGGCTGGTAAGAGCTGTCGCTGGACGAGCTCGGCTCCTGTGCCTGGAGCCTGAAGAACCGACCGATCAAGAGCGCCCAGGGAGAGCTGTCGCCCGGACTCGGCGATCGCGGGGCGTGGGCTCGCCCGTATCCTGAGGCGGTGACCTCAGCGCGCGTCGAGCTGCCATGCGTCCGCTGACGAGCGAAGGCGCCGCGTTCCTGCGGAGCCCGCGGGCGCAAGCCGCCCTGGCCACCCTCGATCCTGCCGACCCGCTGGCCGCGGTGGCGCGCCTCCGGCGCGAGGGGTTCGACCCGGACGAGGCGGGCTGGCTGGTGGACCAGGCTGCGCTGCGGGTGCGGGCGCGCGGGAAGCTGCCCGAGCCCGAGCGGCTGCTGTTCACCGACGAGGCGCTCGAGCAGGCGAGCGGGCTCGAGGTCGCGACCTGGCGGGCGGCGCGTCTCGCCGGCTACCCCGCGGCGCTCGACCTGTGCGCGGGGATCGGCGGCGACGCGCTGGCGCTGGCGCGCGCGCTCCCGCGGGTGGTCGCGGTCGAGCTCGATCCGGTCCGGGCGGCGCTCCTCGAGCACAACGCGGCCGCGCTCGGGCTGGCCGACCGGCTCGAGGTGCGGGTGCTCGACTGGACGACGCAGGACTGGAGCGGCCACCCGCTGGCGTTCGTCGACCCCGCCCGCCGGATCGACGGCAGGCGCGTGACCTCGCTCCACGCCATGCGCCCCAACCTTGCCGCCGTGCAGACGCTGGCCCGCGAGGTGCCCGACGTGCTCGTGAAGGTCGCCCCCGGCCTCGATGTGGACGAGGTCCCGCGCGCGGCCGGCCTGGAGCTGATCTCGGTGGGCGGCGAGCTCAAGGAGGCGCTGCTCGTGTTCGGCGGCGTCCGCCGGTCCGAGGACCCGATCGCGACCGTGCTCCCCGGCCCCCACGACTTCACCGGCCCACGCGCGCTCCCCGCGCGCGTGGCGCCGCCCGGCGCGTACCTGCTCGAGCCCGACCCCGCCGTGATCCGCGCCGGCCTGGTCCGCGCCCTCGGCGAGCGCCTCGACGCCTGGCAGCTCGACCCCGAGGTGGCCTACCTCTCCAGCGACGGGCGCCCCGAGACCCCGTTCGCCCGCGCCTGGCGCGTCCTCCGCCACGGCCCGTTCCGCAAGAAGACCCTCGCCCGCTGGCTGCGCGACCTCGGCCCCGCCCGCGTGACCGTCACCGGCCGCGCCACCCCGATCGCCCCCGAGACTCTCCGCCGCCAGCTCCCGTCCGACCCCCGCGGCCCCGAACGCGCCGTGATCGTGACCCGAGGCTCCGACGGTCCGCTGGCGATCGTGGGCGAGCCCCTGCGCTGAAGGGCAGCGAGCACTAGCTAGCTAGC
>CAZMSZ010000422.1:0-6216 GCA_964569055.1 uncultured Planctomycetota bacterium
CGCTCGTTTACCCTGGACGCATGCGGATCGTGGCGATCAGCGACACCCACGGCATGCACGAGCAGGTCGAGTTGCCCGACGGCGACCTGCTGATCCACGCCGGCGACTTCTGCCGGCGCGGGACGATGGCCGAGGCCGAGGCGTTCGTGGGCTGGTTCGCGTCCCGCCCCCACCGGAGCAAGCTGCTGGTCGCCGGGAACCACGAGATGTGGGTCGAGACCGACCTCCCCGCGTTCCGCGCCATGCTCCCCGAGTCGGTCACGTTCCTGCACGACTCGGGCGCCGTCCTGCAGGGGCTGCGCTGCTGGGGGAGCGCCTGGACGCCGATCTTCTACGACTGGGCGTTCATGCTCCCCCGCGGCGAGATGCTGCGCGCCAAGTGGGACCTGATCCCCGCGGGGATCGACGTCCTGGTCACGCACGGGCCGCCCTACGGCCACGGCGACCTCGCGCCCCCGCACCTCTCCAAGCACCCGCGCGCCGTGGGCTGTCTCGAGCTGCTCCAGGCCGTGCGCCGCGTCCGTCCCCGCCTCCACGTGTTCGGCCACATCCACGCCGGCTACGGCGTGACCCAGAGCGACGAGGCTCCAGGCACCCGCTTCATGAACGCGGCCACCTGCACCGAGCGCTACGAGCCGACGAACCCGCCGCTGGTGCTGGACTTGTAGGGCGGTGAGGAAACAGCCCGGATATTGCGCGACTTCGTCGCTCCATATCCGAGCTAACAGCGGCGGATGCGGCCGGCTTCGCAGCCGCGCGCGGTCCTGAGAAGCGGTCGCGCACGCGGCCGCACGTCGCGCTCGAGGCGGGTCACGTGTAGGGGCAGGGGCACGGGCACGACGCTCGATGCGAAACCTCACCTCTTCCCCATCAAGCCGCCTTCACCCCGTGCGCCAGCCCCTGCCGCGCGGTCGCCCGGATCAGCCACGCCACGGCGCCCGGGTCCTCGGGGAGGCGGTAGTCGGCGTGGGTCGGGCGGGCGGGGCGCCCGACCAGCACGCCGATCCCGCGCTCGCCGAGCGCCTCGAAGGCGTCCTCGTCGGTGAGGTCGTCGCCCACGTAGATCGGCAGCACGTGGGGTCGGGTCAGGCCGAGCCGGTCGAGCAGGAACTCGACTGCTCGGCCCTTGTCCCAGTCGATCGGCGGCTGGAGCTCGGTCACCTCCTTGCCCCAGCGCTGCCGGAGCCGGCGGCCGGACGCCTGCTGGACCTCGGTCGCGGCCTGCTGCACCCGGCCCTTGGCGGCCTCGCCCTCGACCTGCCGGTAGTGGACCGCGATCCCGAGCCGCTTGCGCTCCACGATCGCGCCGGGGACGCCGCGCAGCACGCGCCGCAGCGTGGCCTCGGCCTCGTCGAGCGCCGGGACGGCCGCCTCGGCGCCCTCGTGGCGGAGCGTCGTGGTGGGGCCGGCGATGTCCATGCCGTGGCTGCCCGCGTAGGTCAGCCCGGGCAGCCCCACCCGGGCGGCGACGTCGGCCCGGTCGCGTCCGCTCACCACGCACACCGTCACGCGCGCCGCGGCCTCGATCAGCGCCGCCCGCGCGCGGTGGTCGAGGGCGGCCGCGGCCGGGTCGGCCACGATCGGGCTGAGCGTGCCGTCGAAGTCGAGGAACAGCGCCGGCTCGTAGCCGCGCAGCCGCGCCAGCATGCCCTCGCGCCAGGGCGCGGCCTCGGGGGTCAGCTCGGGGACCTGCGAGGCGGGGCGTCGGCGCGCCGGGCCGAGGCTCGGCAGGCGCAGCTCGAGCAGGTCGGGCACGGTCACGTCGGCCAGGCGGTCGAGGTCGCGCCGTCCGCCCCGCGCGACCGCGACCCGCAGGCCGAAGCCGGCGCGCGCGGCCGCCTCGAGCCCGGCCACCGAGTCCTCGAGCAGCGCCGCCTCCGCGGGCGCGAGCCCCAGGCGGCGCGCCGCCTCCACGAACAGCTCCTCCTTGCTCCCGAGGCCGAGCTCGACCAAGGTCTGGCCGTCGAGCTGGGCGTCGAACAGCGCCCCGAGCTGCGCCGCGTCCACGATCCGGCGCCCGTTGCGGCTGGCGGTCGCGAGCGCCACGGGGATCCCGCGCGCGCGCCACTCCTGCAGGCGCGCCAGCGCGTCGGGGAACGGCTCCACGCCCTCGCGCGCGAGGAGCCGCTGATAGAGCGCGTCCTTGTGGTTCCCGAAGCCGCACACGGTCGCGGCCCCGGGCGGATCGCTCGGCGCGCCGCGTGGGAGGTCCAGCCCGCGGGCGCGCAGGAACGCGCCGGCGCCCTCGTAGCGCGGCCGGCCGTCGATCCGCTCGCGGTAGTCGGCCTCGCTCAGCGGCGGCGCGCCGGGCGCGCCCAGGCCGCCCCGGAGCTCGTCCCAGGCGCGTCGCCAGGC
The DNA here is from genome assembly GCA_964569055.1 of uncultured Planctomycetota bacterium. Classification (GTDB taxonomy): domain Bacteria; phylum Planctomycetota; class J058; order J058; family J058; genus JAWLGW01. Next base: position 2,356 of record CAZMSZ010000422.1, read on the forward strand.
CGCGAAGTGCAGGGCGGCGGTCGAGGTGATCACTCCGTCGAGGTCGGCCACGACCCCGCGCACGACCTTCGCGTTCACGACGCCTCCCTGCCGCGCGCCCCGCCGGCGGGCCGCCGCGCGGGCGCTCGCGTCTCCCGGGCGCCGGCGGCGAACCGGCGCGAGCTCCGCCGGCGCGGCGGGGCGGCCGGGGGCTCGACGCTCGGGCGCGCCTCCGCGTGGGTGGGGTGGCGCTCCAGACGGAACGTCCGCTCGTCCCCGGCGCGCAGCTCGAACACCTGCCCGCCGAACCCGATCCGCGCCGGCGCCGAGGTCCCGCGCTCGATCAGCACGTGGAGCCGCTCGTGCGTGACGGTCACGCAGATCGAGTGGCCCCGGTAGCGGACGCGCAGCCGCACCTCGCTCAGCTCGTCGGGGAGGAGCGGGTCGAACGCCAGCGTCCCGCCGCGCACGGCGATCCCCGTGTAGCAGCGCTGCACGAGGTCGACCGTCCCCGCCAGCGCGCCGAGGTGGATCCCCTCGTGGGTCGTCCCGCCCTGCACGTCGTCGATGTCGCTGGCGAGGGCCTGCTCGAACAGGCTCCAGGAGCCCTGGCGCGCGGCGCGCGTCAGGACCCAGGTGTGCACGATCCGGCTGAGCGTCGAGCCGTGCGAGGTGCGGGCCAGGTAGTAGTCGATGTTCCGCGTGATCAGCCCGTCGTCGAACGGGTAGCCGAGCCGCGCGAACAGCTCGCGCAGCTCCTCCTCGTCGAACAGATAGAACAGCATCAGCACGTCGGCCTGCTTGGAGACCTTGTAGCGGGCCGGCGTGTCCCCCTCGGCCTCGAGGATCCGGTCCAGGCGCTGAATGTCGCCGTAGCGCGCGCGGTAGCCCTCCCAGTCGAGCTCCTCGAGCGCTTCGTACCCCTCGAACTGGCTGATGATCCCCTCGCCGTGGAACGGCACGTACAGGCGCCGGCCGACCTCGTCCCAGCGGCGCAGCTCGGCCTCGCACAGGTCGAGGCGCTCGCACAGCTCGGCGCGCCGGTCCTCGTCGAGCAGGTCGAGCGCGCGCTGCGCGGTCCACAGGCACCAGGCCGCCATGACGTTGGTGTAGGCGTTGTCGTCCAGGCCGCGCCCCGGCTCGCCGCCCGCGTAGTGCGTGTGGAACTCGTCGGGCCCGACCACGTCGCGGATCCGGTAGCGGCCGAGCGCGCGGTCGCGGCGGGCGACGCTGGCCCAGAAGCGCGCGACCTCGAGCAGCAGCTCGGCCCCGTAGAACGAGAGGAACTCGGCGTCCTCGGTGGCCTGGTAGTACTGCCACACGTTGAAGGCCACGGCCGCGCCCACGTGTCGCTGCTTGTAGGTGGTGTCGGGGATCCAGCGGCCCGAGCGCGGGTTGAGGTGCAGGACCTGGCTCTCGTCGCGCCCGTCGCTCCCGCTCTGCCAGGGGAACATGGCCCCCGCGAACCCGGCGGCGGCCGCCGCGTGGCGCGCCTCGGGCAGGCGGCGGTAGCGGTACATCAGGAGCGAGCGGGTCAGCTCGGGGATCCGGAGGTCGAGGAACGGGAAGATGTACAGCTCGTCCCAGAACACGTGCCCGCGATAGGCCTCGCCGTGCCAGCCGCGCGCCGGCACGCCCACGTCGCGGTCGGCCGAGTGGGCGGAGGCGGTCTGCAGCAGGTGGAACACGTGCAGCCGGAGCACCGCCTGCGCCTCGTCCGCGCCGGTGAGGCGAATGTCCGCCCGGCGCCACAGCCGCTCCCAGGCCTGGCGGTGCGTGCGCTCGAGGGCCTCGAACCCGGGGAGGCGCTGGAGCCGCTTGCAGGCCTGCAGGCACGGCTCGCTGATCGCCGGGTCGCGCGAGGTGTGGAGCGAGACCACCTTCTCGAGCGTGACGGTCTCCTGCTTGGCGCAGGGGAACACCAGCAGGTGCTCGATCCGCCCGCCCGCGCGGGACGTCACGCGGTCGACCGGCCCCGGCGCCTCGCGATCGAACACCAGCCGGGTGCGCGCCGCGACCGCGACGGTCAGCCGCGACTGCCGGGCGCGCGCCACGCACACGATCCCGTCCTCGCCCACGCCCTCGGCCCGGAGCACGTCGAGGTGCCGCCCCTCGAGGTCGCGGTAGCGCGCCACCCCGCGGTTGGCCACCTCGCCGTCGATCCCCGAGCGCACCTCGAGCCGGCCCGACCAGTTGCGCGGCCGCAGCCGCCAGCGCAGCGCCGCCACGTCGGGCTCGCCCATGTGGACCAGCCGGCAGGCCTCGAGCTCGGTCTCGCGCCCCCGCTCGTCGCGCACGACCAGCCAGCGGGTGAGGGTCCCGCCGCGGAGGTCGAGCTCGACCCGCAGCTCGAGCAGCTCCACCTCCTGCACGTCGAGCCACGCGCCGCCCTCCGGCCGGAAGCTCAGGCTCAGCCAGTTGGGCCAGTTGACGAGGTCCTCGTTCTCGACCACGTGCCCGGCCACCTCGCTGCAGGCGCGGTCGTAGCCGCCGGCCAGGTAGGTGCCGGGGTAGTGCGGCGAGCGGGCCGCGGCCTCCTCGAACGCCCCGCGCGTGACGAACACGCCGTTGCCGAGCGCGCACAGCGCCTCGCGCAGCGGCTGCTCGTCGGGGTCCCACTCGGTGTAGACCAGCTTCCAGGGCTCGAGCTGACGCACCCCTTCGCACCTCGCGAGACAGCGGGGTGGCGCATCCGGGGTGCCGACGAACGACGGGGCGCGGCGGGGGACGCGCGGTCGCGCCCGGCACGCGGTTGGGCCGCACGCGCGACGTCGACGTCGCGCGCGGCGCGCGGGCTGACTCGCCGCTGCGACCCCGCAGCCCCGCCCGATCGGCCAGGCGCCGGGCGCCGCGCCCAGGACTCGCCCCCTCGGCCCCCGCCGCAGGACCGCGAGCGGCGCCCTGCTTGCAGTCGTCGCCTCCGGCCTCTCCCGCGGCCCAGTGCGAACGGCGCCCGCGCGCCCAAGGAGCGAGAGCTCGTGACCCCTCGCCTCGGATCGCCCTGCTTCCTGCTCGCCGCCGCGCTGGCGCTCGGCGCCGGCTGCGACGACCCCAAGGGCTACTACGACCCGTTCGAAGGCGAGGAGGCCCCCCCGCGCGACCCGCCCGAGCGAGACCGCGCCGAGCAGCCGCCCGAGCTCGACAGTGAGCCCGCGCTGGAGGGCGCGCCGACGACCCCGGGGCCGCCGACCTCGAAGGGGCGCGCGCCGGACCTGCCGCCGGTCTCGAGCGAGCCGAGCCCCCGCCCGGGCGACGTCGAGCGCGGCGAGGCGGGCGCGCCGCGCGAGGGGACGGCCGAGGTCGACACGCAGGGCCCCGCCCTCGGCGAGCCGCCGGCCATGCCGGGCGACCCCGACATTGGCCCCGAGGGCGAGCTGCGCGGGGACCCCGACATTGGCCCTCCCGGGGCGCCCGCCTACGGGGATCCGCACGGCGCGGCCCCGATCCCCGTGGAGTTCCCGCCCGGCGGCCACCAGCTCGTCCTCGAACAGGCCACGCTCCAGGGCGGCGGCTGGCGGACGTTCGAGGTGACCAACCAGGCCGCCGAGCCGCACCAGCTCGCGATCCGCAGCGCGGAGGGGGTCGAGGTCGGCCCGCCGGTCGAGATCCCGCCCGGCGAGACGCGCCTGATCTCGATCCAGCTCCACCCGGGCGAGTACACGCTGGCGTGCGCCGCCGAAGGGCACGCGCAGCAAGGCGAGCAGGCGAGCTTGACCGTCGCGGAGTAGCGAGGCCGCCCGTGGACGACGACCTCCAGGCCCTCTCGCGCGAGGAGCTGCTCCAGGAGGTCGCGCGCCTGCGCGCCGCGATCCGCGCGCACCGCGACCAGGCTCTGTCTCGAAGCTCGGATCGCGCCATCGCGAAGCAATCGTCGCCGCTGGC
>CAZMSZ010000423.1:0-6215 GCA_964569055.1 uncultured Planctomycetota bacterium
GGGAGGCCCAGCAGCTTGAACACCCAGTCCGGATCGCTTGTGTCGATCCCGCCGGTGAGCTCGGTGGCGAGGGCGCGGTGCTCGGCGAGAGCGGCCTCGCGGGTGGGGGTGCGGCGGACGAGGAGCTCGTCGGAGCCGGGGCGGTCGGGCCAGCCGGACGCGAAGGCGGCGCTCTCGTAGCGCGGGCGCGCGCCCGGGAGGCGGACGGTGGAGACGACGACCCCGTTGGGCAGGACGTCGCGGGCCAGCACCTCCCTCGCGAGGAGGCAGGCGTGGGGACGGAGCTCGGGTTGGTGGCGGCCCATGGCGGGGCCTCCTGGTCATGGCGTTCTCCCGAGGCGAACAGGAGGCGAACTTACCTGACCGGACCGACAGCTCCGGGTGGGCAGGACGACGCCCGGCCCTGGGCTCACGCCCCGCGCGGCTCGCGCTCCAGCTACGCCGCCGCCGCCGCGATCTCCGCCAGGAGCGCGGCGCTCTCCGCCCAGGGGCGGCCGTCGAGGGTCGGCTCGGCGCGGCAGGTCACCCCGTCGACGGCGCCCGCGGCGACGGCGGCCTCGAGCAGGGCGCGGGCGCCCTCGGGCGTGGGCACCAGCTCGGGGCGGCCGGCGAGGGCGGCCAGGGCGCCGGTCAGGATCCAGGCGCCCCAGGTCGAGACCCCCGCGGCGAGGGGGTGGTCGCTCGCGACGGCGCACGCGATCGCTTCGCCGTGGGCGACGCGGGCGTCGACCGCGGCGCGGAGGGGGGCCAGGCCGCACTCGTTGCCGCCGTCGCCGATCGCGAGCGTGGTGATCCCGCGGGCGGGGGCGAGGACGAACGGCTCGTCGAGGGCGGCCACCGCCAGGACGCGGCCGCGCATGTCGCGGTAGGCGCCGTCACGGGCGCGGCCGGGGCGCTCGATCGAGACCAGGTGGGTCGGGGCGAGGCGAGTCAGGAGCGCGGCGGCGCGCGGGTCGCCGGGGAGGAGGTCGAGCACCTCGAGGGGCGCGCAGCCCGTGGCCTCGAGCACGCGCGCGCACACCGAGTCGGTGAGGTAGGTCACCTCGGCGCCCAGGGCCGCGAGCGCGTCGCCGAGCGCGCGCGCGCCCGGCGGGCCGTCGGTCTCGGGGCGCGGGCCCTCGCCGGTGAGCACGGGGAACCCGGTCACGATCAGGGCGCGGCGAGCGCCGGCCAGCGCGCGCGCCGCGCCGGCCAGGGCGGCGGGGGGCGCGTGGGCCGCCAGGCCGCGGCCGCCCGGGTCGCGGCGGAGGAGGGCCTCGAGGCGGGTGAGCGCGCCGGTCGCGCGGGCGGGGTCGGGCTCGGGCATGAGCTCGCGCTGGGGCGGCGCGCCGCTCAGAGGCCGAACCGGCGCAGGACCCCGAGGTAGTGGAAGAAGCCGTCGGGGTCCATGAGGTGGAAGCCCGTCGCCTTCCCGAACCGGAGCCCGTCGTCGGGGCGCACGAGCACGGCCTCGCCGGCCGCCAGGCGGCGGCCGTTCACGAAGGTGCCGTTGGTCGAGCCGAGGTCGATCAGGGTCAGGCCGCCCCCCTCGAGCGTGAAGCGGGCGTGCTCCTTCGAGACGCTGGGGTGGTCGATCACGTGGTCGCAGTGAGGGGCGCGCCCGATCAGGACCGAGCCGCCGGCCGCGACGGCCACGGGGAGCACGGCCGCGTCGGTCGAGGCGCGGGACTGCCGCTGCACGTAGCTCGAGTCGATCCGCTCGGTGACGCCGAGCTCGCCGCTGGCGGCGCCGCCCTGGGCCTCGACCTCGATCAGCACCGGGTGGGGGTGCGCGGCGACGAACGCGTCGCGCGTCACGTCGGAGGCGACCTGCTCCAAGAACCGCTGCACCTTCACGGCGCCATTGTAGCGACGTGCGCCGCCGGACGGCCAGCGCCCCAGAGGCGCTCACGCAGCGAAATCCTGTTGTCGTGTTCTCGGCGGGTGGTAGCCTGGAGCCGCTACTTCTATAGAACCTTGCACGAGTGTCGGGGGAGGCAGGGATGGCTCGCAGGAAGGCGAACAAGGAGAGGGCGGCGACCAGGCGCGGTGCTCAGGGGAAGAAGCCTGGCCGGCGGCCCGCGAGCTGGCAGCTCGTCAAGCCCGAGGAGGTCCGCCGCTACCGCGAGAGCAGCGGGCTCTCGCGCGCCGCGCTGGCGCGCGCGCTGGGCGTCTCGACCAGCTCGATCCTGAGCTGGGAGAACGGCAAGGTCCCCAGCCTCACCAGCCAGCGGCGGCTGCGGATGCTGATGGACGGCGAGCGGGTCCCCGCGCCCGAGAACAACGGCGAGGGGGCCGTCGAGGGCGAGGCCGAGGTCGACGTGAGCGCGGGCGAGCGGGCCGCGACCATGGCGACGGGCGCGATCGTGGCCGCCTACCTCAGGACCCAGAAGCAGCCCCAGCCGGGGCAGGTCTCCGAGGTCGTCCGGCGGGTCCGCCGGGCGCTCGCCCGCTAGCGGCGGGCACCTCGACCCGAGGGACGGGCCGCCGCCGCGAGGTCGCGCGCGGCTCGGGGGCGAGCTCGTCGCGACCGCGCGGCGGTGCGCGCTCTCGTGCTAGCGTGCGCGGAGCGCACCCTCAATTAGTTGATCGACAAGTCGCGTAATTGATCCGCGACCAATCGTGCAACTCACGCCGTCCGCGCGCGCGTCCTCGCCAGGGGCCGCCGGACGCTACGGCGCGGCCTCGCTCCCGGCCGGGCGCTCCCTGCCGGCGGCCGCCACCGCGAGCAGGGCCACCAGCCCGCCCGAGAGCAGCCCCAGGGCCGCGCCCACCACGAGGCTCCCCGCCAGCCACACGCCCGCCAGCTCGTTGAGGAGCGCCCAGGACCCCGACCAGGTCGTGGGGAGCTCGGTCATGCGCGGGCCGAGCCACTCGCCGCGCAGCAGGAGCGAGCCGACCTCCAGGCTGGCGGCCACGAGGAACGGGTAGACGGGCGGGATCGAGATCTGCACGGCGGCCAGGGCCGCCAGGCGGTTGAGCCGCAGCGCGCTCGCCAGCACGAGCACCAGCAGCATCTGCAGCCCGTAGAACGGCGTGACGCCGATCAGGACCCCCAGGAACGTGGCCGCCCCCAGCTCGAGCGGGCTCGCGCCCTCCTCGAGCAGCCGCTCGAACCAAGCGCGCAGCCGCCCCGGCCGCTCGGGCGGCGCCTCCTCGGGCTGGCGCTCGGGGGCCTGGACCGCGCTCACATGTAGAGGCCGCCGTTCACGTTGATCACGGCGCCCGTCACGTAGCTCGCCGCGTCCGAAGCCAGGAACGCGACCACCCCGGCGACCTCCTCGGGTCGGCCGAAGCGGCGGAGCGGGATGTTCTTGGCGAGCTCCTTCTCGGGGAGCTCCTTGACCATGTCGGTCGCCACGAACCCGGGCGAGACCACGTTGGCGAGCACGTTCCAGCGGCCATACTCCTGCGCGATGCTCTTGGTGGCCGCGATGAGCCCCGCCTTGGAGGCGGCGTAGTTCGCCTGCCCGCGGTTGCCCTGCTGACCCGAGATCGAGGCGATCGTGACGATCCGGCCGCCCTTGGCGCGCGACATGCCCTTCAGCACGGGCTTGGTCACGTTGTAGAACGCGCCCAGGTTCGTCTCGATCACGCTCGCCCAGTCCTCGGGCGACATGGTGAGGAACAGCCCGTCGCGGGTGATCCCGGCGTTGTTGACCAGCACGGCGGCCGGCTCGGACTCGAGCGGCTCGAGCGCGGCGGCCGTGGCCTCGCGGTCGGCCACGTCGAACTTGAGCAGCCGGCAGGCGCCGCCCGCGGCCTCGATCTCCGCGCCGAGGGCCTCGGCCTCCGCGTCGCTGCTGCGGTAGTTGGCCCAGACCTCGTAGCCCGCCTGGGCGAGGACGAGGGCGCACGCCCGGCCGATCCCCCGGCTGGCCCCCGTCACGACCGCGATCCGCCCCACGCATCCTCCTCTTCGCGGGGCTCCCGCCCCCCGAGCGGGCGCAGTCTACCAGCCGTCGGCGCACCCCGAACCCGCAGGACCCGCCGAGCGAACGAGGCTGGCGGCTCGCGCGTCGGCGCGCGAGCATGGGCCCATGCGCGCCTGCCTCCCGCCGCTCGCCGCGCTCTCGCTCGGCCTGCTCGTCGCCGGCTGCGAGCTGCCGCGCCCCGGCCCCGAGACGCCCGCCCCCGCGCCGGTCGCCCCGGCCGAGGGCGCGCCCACCGACCCGGCGCTCTCGGTCGACCGCCTGCTCCCGGTGCGCTACGGCCGCGTGCTGTGGTATCGCGCCTCGCAGCCCGCGCGCGAGGGGCGGCCCGCGCAGAGCTGGCCGGTGGCGTTCTTCCCGGTGTGGGACCCCGAGGGCGGGCTGTACCTCGAGTCGCTCGGCCTGGCGCCCGAGCCCGGGACCACGCTGCGCCTGATCGCGCGCACCCCCGGGCTGTGGGCGGTCTCGACCACCGACCACGAGGCGGGCGAGGTGCTCGCGCTGTATCACCAGGCGCGCGGCGGCGCCCAGCGCGAGCTGATCGCGCGGCTGCGCGGCGGCCAGGTCGAGGCCGTGCGCGTCGAGCGCAGCCAGGGCGCGGTCACGCTCCGCTGCTGGTTCGTGCTCGACGAGGGGCTCGAGCGCCTCGCGCTCGAGGTCGGCGGCGAGGAGCGCCTGGTGCTCGAGCGGGTCGAGGACGTGCGCATGAGCGGCAACGAGCGCGACTACCCCCGCGACACGCCCGCCGCCACCTGGGCCAGCCTCGAGCGCGCGGTCCGCCGGCTCGACGTCTCCGCGCTCGAGCGCCTGCTCGCCCCCGAGCTGCGCGCGCGCCTGGGCACCGCCAGCCGCGACGCCGCCGAGCGGCTGGGGGCGCCCACCCCGCTCGGCCGCCTCCACCGCCGCGACCGCGAGGCCGAGCGGATCCGCGCGGTGATCTCCGACCTGCTCGCGGTGCGCCTCGAGCCGCGCGGCGCCTGGAAGGTCGAGCCGCACCCGGCGGCGACCCCGGGCCAGCCGGTCGACCCGCGCCCGCGCGCCACCTGCCCCGCCACGCTGCGCGCCCGGGTCGACGGCGAGCTGCGCGAGGCGCCCGCCACGATCGAGCTGGTGCAGGACGAGCTGGGCTGGCGCTGGGCGGGGTTCAGCGAGGCGAGGGAGTAGCGGCGTCCCCCCGCGCCAGCGCCGGCGCGGGCCCCACGTCGCTGCGGATCAGGGCCCAGCCGGCCGCGATCATGAGCCCGCCCGAGGCCAGGAACAGGAGGTCCCAGCCGAGCTGCGCCCCGCCGCTCGCGCGCTGGACGACGTGGTGCAGGTCGAGGAAGTGGTGGTCGATCAGCCCCTCGACGAGGTTGAACGTGCCCCAGCCGAGCAGCAGCGCGCCCACGAACGTGCGCCCCGACCAGGGGACGTCAGGGCGGGCCGCGGCGCGCCACAGGAGCGCGATCCCGACCGCGGTCACGACCCAGGTGAAGGCGTGGAACAGCCCGTCCCAGAACATGTTGATCTCGAGGTTCACCACCGTGTCGGGGAACAGCCGGTTCGAGAGCATGTTGTGGAGCTGGAAGATCTGGTGAAACAGGATCCCGTCCACGAACCCGCCCATGCCGACCCCGAGCAGGAACCCCGAGGAGAGGAGGGGCCGCCGGTCACCGGTCGCGCCGGGCGCGATCCGCGCGCGCGCCGCCGGGCGCTCGAGCACGTCCACCGCCATGAGCTCCGCCTCCTTCGCGGCGCGCTCGCGCGCCGTCAGCTCGCCGCCCCGCGCCAGGGCCCAAAGTGGAGCGCCGCCGCGAGCAGCGCGAACACCACGAACGGCGCCCCGGTGGCGAGCAGGTTGGGCACGAGCTGCGCGTCGAGGATCCCCGCCCGCACCAGCCGGCCGGTCTCCCCGTCGCACACCGGACAGCCCAGCGCCGGCGCGGCCAGCGCCAGCCAGGCGAGCGCCGCGAGCGGCACCCGCCTCTCTCCTCGCCTCGCGCGGAGACGCCTCACGGGCCCAGCCCACGCAAACGGCGCGCGCGGGCCGCGCGCGGCCGCAAGCCGCGCGCTCGTCGTCGCCGACCCGGGACGCACGGCGCCGCTCGGGACCCGCGCGGCGGGCCCGGGCGGTCAGCGCCGTCTCGCGCGGGCGCACGAGCACGAGCACGAGGCGACACCCTCGGGGGCGGAGCCAGGCGGAGCCCCCGAGAAACCAAGCACTCGCACGCGCGGCGCCGTACGCCTAGAATCCGCGCCGCGAGTGGCTCCTCTCAGCGAGAGCGACAACGGGCACTGGGCCCGAGGCCGCCTTCGCTGCGCGCA